>CAYNMH010000075.1:0-17477 GCA_964398145.1 uncultured Flavimarina sp.
AAATAGATCTGTTTACATTTGTAAATTTACATTTCGATTCATTTTAGTTACATTTGTAACGCTTTAATGGGGATATAGATGTCACAATGGTAAACAGTGAAAAATTTGCAAATCGACTGCAGAAAGTAATGGATGAATACGATTTAAATGCCACCTCTTTTGCCGATGCCATTGATGTGGGTCGCTCGTCTATTTCTCACATCCTATCGGGCCGTAATAAACCCAGTCTGGAATTTGTCATGAAAATTATTGAGGCTTTTCCCGAAGTTGAATTATACTGGCTCCTTAATGGGAAAGGTAGTTTTCCTAAAAAGACCTCCGAACCCTCAAGAACGGCACCCATTCCTCAAAGCAATTATAGACTTGATTTTGATCAGGCTGAAGTTCCTTCTTCAAGCATCCAGGCTGACAAGCAATTACCTCAAATGCAGACATCCGTCGGAAACGGTGATATTGAGCGCATTGTGATTTTTTATAAAGACGGTACATTTAAAAGCTTCCTTCCCTAAATTTGAACGCTGAAATAATTGTAATTTTGAAACGCTATGCGTTACCTAATCCCCGTTGTTTTCTTGTTTTGTTTGCTGTGCACCGGCTGTTATGAAACCCGCCGGGATTGCTCTGATTTTCAAACTGGCACATTTGAATTTGAAACCTATTTGAATGGGGAATTAGTCAAAACTACTTTTGTACGTAACGATACACTTGAAGTTGATTTTTTTGAAGGAAAGGCAGACAGCTCAAGCATTCGCTGGATTAATGATTGTGAGTACATCGCAAATAAGCTGAATCCCAATAGTATGATGGAGCGTAAAGCACTCCACTTTAAAATCCTCACCACCGGGGAAGATTCCTACACATTTGAATATGGGTTGGTGGGAGAAACTAAAAAACAAAAAGGCTCTGTAAAAAAAGTTTCAGACTAAATAAGTTTATATTCCCGCTTCATTTAGAGTACATTATTCTATATCAGTATCTTTAGCGAGTCAACCCGATGCCTATGTTATTGAAAAATACCCTACGCCATTACTCATTTATGCTACTATGCCTGGTTTTGGTAATTCTGCCTCAGCATCTCCAGGCGCAGGGCACTACTGCTCCGGTTGATCCTTCTGCTTATTTGCTTGAGAAGCGCTTTACGCGTTACGATTCCGTCCAAAAATACATGAGAACCTTTTCCCGGGATTCTTTGGCGTTAAAAGCCTTTATTCTAGCCAGTGTCAATTCGGGCTATACGTATGGTGAAGCTTTTGCCGAAAATAATTTTGGTATTTTACTCAGGGATATTTCCAAATATAAACAGGCGCTGGAACATCATGAAAAGGCGCTGACTCTTGCACGCGAACTGAAGGATATTGAGCTGGAGGTTTCCGTTTTAAATATGACCGGCGTGGTGTATCGCCGCATCGACGCCGTGAGGTCTGCCCTGGATAAGCACAATGCAGCACTTGAACTTGCCGAAAATCATAAAAACCCTTCGAATACGCTATTAAAAGGTATATCCATCTCCCTAAACAGCATAGGCAATATCTATTTGTTGCTAAGAGACTATACTATGGCGGAATCTTATTTTAAACGAGCCATTATTCGCGAAAAAGAACTGGGAAGTGATTTAGGACTGGCCATAAATTTTGCAAATCTGGGTATTGCCTATGAAGAACGCGGACAATTTGAAGAAGCTCTGGTTAATTATCGAAAATCGCTAGCCTATAACACTAAAATCAATAGCGACCTGGGTAAAGTAATCTGTGATAACAGTATTGCTCAGGTTTATTTAAAACAAAACAAACCCAGAGAGGCCCTGATTCTTATAGAAGAGTCGATGGAAATGGTAAACCAAATTGGCGATCAGTTCTACATTGCACTGGCCAATATAAATTTAGGATGGGCCAACAGTAAACTTCAGAATTTTCAGGAAGCAGAAAAATACCTTCAGAAAGGTGTTGAGATTTCGGTCGAAAAGGATTTTAAGCAATTTCTCAGTATGGCTTATCTGTATCTTTCCCAACTTTACGAAGCGCGTTCCAATTATAAAAAATCTCTGGAATACCAGCGCTTATCTCAGGATGTGCAGGCCGAGTATCTGAATGAAGCCAATCACAAGTATGTTTCCGATTTAAACCTGAAATACGACAGCGAGAAAAAGCGAAATACCATAAGCCTTCTGGAACAGAAAAATAAATTAGCCGAGGTTAAACTCAATCAGGCAAGGCAAAATAATATGTATATAGTGGTTCTTTTTTCCCTGATTCTTCTGCTTTTGTTTGTGGGTTACCGTCAATACCGACTTAAGAATCAAAAAGAACACCTTAAAGCTGAACAAAAGCTGATGCGGTCTCAAATGAATCCGCACTTTATATTTAATGCGCTCTTGTCTATACGTATTTACCTGCAAAATCACGATGTAGATGAAGCGATATTATATTTAGGCCAGTTCGCAAAACTCATTCGCTCTATTCTTTCCAGTTCATTAGCTAAAGAAAATACCCTTAAAGAAGAACTGGAAACGATGGAACTGTATATCAGTATTGAAAATATTCGTTTCTGTAATGAAATTGAAACCACGCTTACCATTGATGAACATCTCAATCTGGAAGCTGTGAAAATCCCGTCACTAATTCTTCAGCCCTTTGTCGAAAATGCACTCTGGCACGGCCTGCAGCCTAAAGAAGGAAGTAAAAAACTGAGTATCGATGTGCAAAAAAAGAATGATAAGTACGTTTCTATCACCATTAAAGACAATGGAATAGGTCGCGCTAAAACCCGTGAAATCCCTAAAGAAAAACGCAATACGCAAAAGAAATCTATTGGTATTGATCTCACGCTAAAACGCTTACAATCCTTTTCAAAAAACCTGAAAAACTCCTACAAACTGGAAATTATTGATCTTTACGACACTGAAAAAGAAGCGCAGGGCACCCAGGTAAAACTGGATTTGCCTTTGCATTAACTGGCAGTACGGGTAGGTTTATCCTTAAACTTTTCTTTTAAAATAGCAACCAGTTTAGCCTTGTCTATAGGCTTTGTCATGTAATTATCCATTCCGCTTTCCAATCCTTCAGCTATGGATAGCGAGGTAGTATCTGCAGAAAGTCCCAGTACCACCACATCAGGTTGCTCTTCTTTAATTTTACGGGTAGCTTCAAAACCGTCCATTTCGGGCATATGCACATCCATAAAAATAAGATCGTATTTTTTAGATTTACAGCTGGATACAGCTTCCAGTCCATTTTTAGCGCTGTCTGAGGCTAAACCCAAACGCTTTAAAACTTCGGAAAGAATGATGACATTTAATTTATTATCGTCTACAATTAATACCTCCAGAGCGGGCAGGTTTTGTACCATTTTAGAAGTCAGTTTAATATCCTCTTTTTTATGAAGCCCCTGAAAACGAATTTCCACAACAAATTCGGAGCCTACGCCTTCTTCGCTTTTCACACGTATATTACCACCCAGTAATTTAATCAGTTTACTGGAGATTGCCAGTCCCAAGCCACCCCCCGCATGTTTTTTACGCAAACCGGTATCGAGCTGGGTAAAGTGATCAAAGATAGAATCTATTTTACTTTTGGGAATACCAATTCCGGTATCCTGAATACTGATTATAGTAGTAAGAGCATCACATGCTTCACATTCCTTATAGGTAAGTTTGATGCTTCCGCCAGGGGTAAATTTTAGGGCATTTTGCAGAATATTACCTATAATTTGCTCAAACTTACCGCGGTCACCGCGAACGAAGTTTTTTGCTTCGGTCTGAATATCAACTGTAAATTCCAGGCCCTTCTCTTCAATAGCCTTACGGTTAAAAGCGGTGATGCTTGAAATGACCGAAACTGGAGCAAACTCAACTTGCTGCAATTCGGCAGAGCCACTTTCTAAATTCTCTAAACGCAGCAAATCATTGATGAGACTTAATAATTTTTTGGAATTTTCGTGAAGCAGCTTCTTATATTTGGAGTCCTCACTTTTAGCCGTATCCGTTTCCAGCAAATCTGCAATCCCGATTACTGCATTGAGCGGGGTTCGTATTTCGTGACTTATATTGGATAAAAAATTTGCTTTGGCGTGCATTGCATTCCGTGCAATTTCGGTTTGTTCCTGAAGTTCCCGGTTCAGTATAAGCAGGTTTTTATTAGCTTCAAGCGCTGAATAGGTTGCCCGTTCGGCCTTAGAATTAAAAAATTTGAGGAGACCTATTGCCAGTGAAAGTATGAGCCCGCAGATAAGGGCATAGTCCCCTATTTTACTGGAATCTTGAAAAATATTAGGATTGGCAAAAGTAAGACTGAAATTCCAGGATTCGTTTTTGTCTGCATCAACTATGAGGTTGGATTTAAAGATATAGAATTCATCTTTTTGTGCATTGTCATAATTATTATGGTCGTAAAAGCGATAACCTTTAGTATCCTCAATTTTGATAGAATAGTCCTGAAGGTACGAACTTAAGCGGTTGAACTCCTCATTAAAGTTCATACCACCGGTAATAGTTCCTTGAAAAACAGAATTGGTATAGACGGGGATATCAATTAGAAAGGAAAAACCGCCTTGAGTAAGCCCGGCCCATTGGGTAATATTCATCTTTCCAAGGTTTGCATTACGTTGCCAATCCCCATAGCGCCAGTCCAGATTTTTAATATCCAGACCTTGTGCCGCCTTGTTTTCGCTGAGTGGAACCACGTCCTCAATGATGCCATCTTTATTGATGAACTCCACAAATTGAACCGGTCCGTTTTGATCTAAAAGCCTGTAAGCATCGTCCTTCCAGTATTCAAAATAGACTCCCTTGGTATCTTCAATACGTTCGGCAATGTCCTGAAGGGCTTGCACATTTTCCTCTACGGTGCGTTTAAAATCCTGGGCTGCCAGACTGCCACTAAGCAGAATTTGATTGGAAAGACGCACCGGAAGTTCTCTTTTAAACGAAGAATATATTAAAATGCATATCAGGGCGGGTACTAAAAAGAAAACACCTGCGATCCAGAACGATCTTAAGGATGATTGAGGTGATTTCATATATGCATGTTCCTGCTTTGGTTTTACTAAAATATCAAAAATTAACGCATTTTAGCATAAGTATAGGCACATTTATCGATTAAGCCGAAAAAATTACCTAAATATCCAAGTAAAAACTATTCAAAATTATATTCAGAATCCTTTCTATTAAAATTTCAGCTTTTTCCACCTGTATTTTTCCGGAGCAATTGATTCTGTTCTTCCAGTAATTCATTCATTTTTACCAGAAGTTGAATGTCTTTTGGCGTCTCTACCGTAGCGTTATTTTCATCCTCACTTTTTGCTTTTAGCGCATTCATCACTTTTACCACGCTAAAAACAACGATGGCAATGATAAAAAAGTCAATAAAAACAGTTATGAGCTCCCCATAACCAATGGCTACAACTTCTACTTCGGTACCATCAGCGCGGGTGTAGGCATCGCGCAGTACGAGTTGCTTATTGGCAAAATTTACTCCGTCGGTAAGCATCGTGAGAGGTGGCATCATCACCTGTTTGACTAAAACATCGATGACTTTTTGAAATGCGGCACCAATGATAACACCTATGGCAATATCTACCATATTGCCCTTAACGGCAAAATTCTTGAATTCCTGAATTAATCCCATACTTAAAATAACGAACCCTGAGTCCCGTCGCCTTTTGGTGAATCTGTATCCTTTTCAGAATCTGAATGTACATCGGAATCCGAATCTGCTTCGCTGGTATCGACCAGATCATCTTCCTCTTCATCCTCTGCAATTATTTCTTCATACGGTAAGGGCTCTAACAAATTGATTTGCTTCAGCTTCTCGGTATAAAACTGATTACCTAAAGCATTGATTCCTTTAACCGATATAAAAGACTCTATATCAATACTTTCGTTTGGTTTTTGATCTTTGTTTCGTTCCTTATAAAACACCATTTCAACAACCGGACGGTAATCTGTAGAAACAATTTCTAACTGACTGTCTTTATGGTCTGAAATAAAACTTTCTTCCTTTTCCGGATTCTCAATAAAAAATCGCTTCACATAATAGCGCTCCCGGTTGCCATCCCAGTAAATAGCCGAAATTGGTTTTTCAGGTATCCATTTTTCCAGGACAATCATTTTATCTTCAAAGCGGGTTGTAAGCTCGGGCATAATTGTCTTGGCTATCCCGTCCTGCGTTATAATCAAGAGCCGGTCTTCGCCTTTAAACTCTCCCAGAAGTTCGCCCCGGCCGTCCACATTAATGCGATTAACAGCGTCATCAAACCATATTTTTCGGGGTTTAAGAGTAGAAACGCCTTTCTCTTTAAGCTCGATGGTGCGCACTGCATGTTTGGTGACGATATTTCCATTTGCATTACGGCCTTTTATAAGAATTTCTGAAAAGTCCAGATCAAATTTTAACTTTTTCACATTCCCGATGGAACGCAAATACACCGAGACCACTTCGGCCTCCCCATTAGGATTTGCTGAAAAATACCAGACGTGAGATCCTTTTTTTCCTTTAGTAAGATCATACTCCCGGTCCCGGGTTATACTTGTTACATTAAAGCGTTTAATATAGGTAGCTCCGCCTTTACCGTCCCGGTAGATCATATTGTAAATAGTACGCTTGTCTTTCTTCTTAAAGACCGCCACGTGAATGATGTCTTTACCTATAAAAGTTTTGCTGTCCACCCGGGTCACCATCATTTTTCCTTCTTTGGTAAACACAATGATATCGTCAATATCTGCACAGTCTGTAACGTACTCATCCTTTTTAAGAGAGGTGCCTATAAAGCCTTCTTTACGGTTGACAAACAGTTTGGTATTTCGAATGACTACTTTTGAAGCTTCAATATCGTCAAAAAGTTTGATCAGCGTTTTACGCTCCCGCCCCGCACCGTATTCGGTTTTTAGACGTTTAAAATAAGCGATGGCAAACTCGGTAAGATGAGCCAAATCGTGTTTTACCTGAGCAATCTGATCTTCAAGAGCCTCTATTTTCTGCTGGGCTTTATCAATGTCAAATTTTGAAATACGCTTAATGCGAATTTCGGTTAGCCGTACCAAATCATCTTCAACCACAGGACGTTTTAAATGAGCAATGTGAGGTTTTAAGCCTTCATCTATCGCTTTAAGCACCCCTTCCCAGGTCTCTTCTTCTTCAATGTCCCGATAAATTCGGTTTTCGATAAAGATGCGCTCCAGCGAAGCATAATGCCATTGGTTTTCGAGTTCCTCCAGTTGAATTTCCAGCTCCTGACGCAACAGGTCTTTGGTCCGTTCCGTAGAAATGCGCAACATCTCGCTCACGCCTACAAAAAGCGGTTTATTATCTTCAATCACACAACCCAGCGGCGAGATAGAAACCTCACAGTTGGTAAACGCAAATAAAGCACCTATAGTTTTATCGGGGGAAAGACCGGATGGTAAATGAATGAGAATTTCAACCTCAGAAGAGGTGTTATCCTCAATCTTTTTAATTTTAATCTTTCCTTTATCGTTTGCTTTTAAAATGCTATCTATCAGCGTGGTAGTGGTGGTGCTAAATGGTATTTCAGTTATGACTAATGTGTTTTTGTCAAGCTGATTTATTTTAGCCCGAACCCGAATGCGCCCACCTCTTTTTCCATCTTTATAATCACTGAAATCGGCTTCACCTGCAGAAGGAAAATCAGGAACCAGTTTAAATTTCTTGCCTTGCAAATGCCTGATGGAAGCATCGATGAGCTCCACAAAATTATGCGGTAGTACTTTGGTACTTAAGCCTACTGCAATCCCTTCAGCTCCCTGTGCCAAAAGCAATGGGAATTTCACCGGAAGATTGATGGGTTCTTTACGCCTGCCGTCATAAGAAGCCTGCCAACTCGTGATTTTTGGACTGAAAAGCACATCAAGTGCAAATTTGGAAAGTCGGGCTTCAATATACCTCGACGCCGCAGCACTATCTCCGGTAAGGGTATTTCCCCAGTTTCCCTGCGTATCAATAAGTAAATCCTTTTGCCCCATCTGCACCATCGCATCGGCAATACTGGCATCTCCGTGGGGATGATACTGCATAGTATGCCCCACAATGTTTGCCACTTTGTTATAACGGCCGTCATCCAGATCTTTCATGGAGTGCATAATGCGGCGCTGCACAGGCTTAAAACCATCTTCAATAGCAGGGACGGCACGCTCTAGGATTACATAAGAAGCATAGTCCAGGAACCAGTCTTTAAACATCCCGGTTACGCGGGTGATGGTATCGCCCTGGTGTTGTTCTTCTGAAGGGTCTAAATTAGGATCTTCGTAGTGTTCTTCGCTCATAGTTAAAAAACAGGCAGCATTTTGGGGTTCTAAAGTTTAATTTTCTAAAACCGGATCGAGTTCCACTTTCAGGTTATTGATGATGAATTTTTGTCGGTCCGGGGTGTTTTTGCCCATATAAAACTCCAGGATTTCTTCTATAGACATGGCTTCATCAAGCATAATGGGTGCCAGGCGTATACTGTCCCCGATGAAGTGTTTAAATTCATCAGGTGAGATCTCCCCAAGACCTTTAAATCGGGTGATTTCAGGCTTACCGCTGAGTTCTTCGATGGCGTCCCGGCGCTCCTGCTCACTGTAGCAATAAATGGTTTTTTTCTTATTGCGTACGCGAAATAAAGGCGTCTCCAGGATATACAAATGTCCTTCTTTAATTAATTCCGGGAAAAATTGCAGGAAAAAGGTGATCAGCAGTAAACGGATGTGCATCCCATCAACATCAGCATCGGTTGCGATGACAATGTTGTTGTATCTTAGGTCTTCCATCGATTCCTCAATATTGAGGGCCGACTGCAACAGGTTAAATTCTTCATTCTCATACACGATTTTTTTCGTCATATTGTATGAGTTGAGCGGCTTTCCACGCAGGCTGAATACTGCCTGCGTATTTACATCGCGCGATTTGGTAATTGATCCGGAAGCCGAATCTCCCTCAGTAATAAATAAGGTGCTTTCCAGATTGCGTTCCTTCTTACTGTCAGTCAAATGAATGCGACAGTCTCTTAATTTTTTATTGTGCAGACTGGCCTTTTTAGCGCGCTCTTTGGCTAGTTTGCGTATCCCGCTTAACTCGGTACGCTCCCGCTCTGCCTGTAATATCTTGCGTTGTAATTTATCTGCGGTTTCCGGATTTTTATGCAGGAAATTGTCGAGCTTGGTTTTTAGAAAATCATTTACGTAAGTACGCACAGTAGGTAAATCACCTCCCATATCTGTTGAACCCAGCTTGGTTTTGGTCTGCGACTCAAAAACCGGTTCCATCACCTTAATACTAATTGCCGCTACAATAGACTTTCTAATATCTGAAGCGTCATAATTTTTATTGAAAAATTCCCGAACGGTTTTGACCAGGGCTTCGCGAAAGGCAGCCAGGTGTGTTCCTCCCTGTGTGGTATTTTGCCCATTTACAAACGAGTGGTATTCTTCAGAATACTGGGTGCGGCTGTGGGTGATGGCGACTTCAATATCATCACCGCGCAGGTGAATGATGGGATACAACACATCATTGTCTGCGATACGGTCGCCAAGCAGGTCTTTAAGACCATTTTCCGAATAAAACTTTTCGCCGTTAAAAACAATGGTCAGTCCCGGGTTGAGATAGACGTAGTTTTTAAGCATTCGCGAAACATATTCATTCCTGAATTTGTAATTTTTAAAAATAGTTTCATCGGGCACAAAGGTTACTTTAGTCCCTTTTCGACGCGAAGTTTCTTCCAGAAATTCTTCATCCCTGAGATCGCCACGTTCAAATTCTGCTGCGGCAGATTGCCCGTCCCGGGTAGATTCTACTCTAAAATATTCAGATAGGGCGTTTACCGCTTTGGTACCTACCCCATTCAAACCTACCGATTTTTTAAAGGCCCGGGAATCGTATTTACCACCGGTATTCATTTTAGAAACCACGTCAACTACCTTGCCCAGCGGGATTCCCCGCCCGTAATCACGGATAATCACCCGCGAACCCTGAATACTTACTTCAATCGTTTTACCGGCTCCCATAACAAACTCATCTATCGAGTTGTCGAGAACCTCTTTGAGCAGGATATAAATACCGTCATCTGCGCTAGAACCGTCACCCAGTTTCCCGATATACATACCGGGACGCATACGTATATGCTCTTTCCAGTCAAGTGACCTGATATTTTCTTCTGTGTATTTTGTCTCTTCTGCCATAAATGGATTGCCTTAAGAACTTCGCAAGGCCTTAACATGCATTAATTTCTAACTATTGAGGAAAGCCTCAGGTGGTTTACTCCAGATTATTGAAAATGGGATGTTCGCTAATATAGGACTTCACAAACGGTTTTTAAAGTCGAAAAAATCAAAGTAATTAACAAAGTTTTCAAGAATGCTGCGACTGCAACACTTCTTTAAAGTTTAGATTACCGCCTCACCGTTAAGATCGGTAAGAAGAACTTCACTCATATAGTCAAAAAACGGAAGCATCAGTTTGAAGTGTTTCAGAAGATTATCCTGAAAATCAGCACTCCTGACTTCTGCATCCGTAAAATGATGCTTTACTGCAAATTTCTTATTGCGTATGAGGTCTATATTGGGATCGTCTTTACTAAAACCCTTAGGAGCGGTCTTGACCACATCATCCTGCATGAAATCACCGAAAGCCTTTTTGAAATCTTTTTGTGCCAAAAGAGCACGTATGGGCTGGGCATCAATTTCAAATTCTTTACGAATACGAAGTAAATCTGCCGCTTCAGGTGCAAAAAAGCCACCTCCCACGAAGCTGTTTCCGGGCGCAATCTGAAAATAATAACTGCCCCGGCGCATCGCGCCTTCTCTGTAAAAAATCACACTTCTGTTTGCTTTATAAGGCTGCTTGTTCTTGCTGAAACGCACATCGCGATATATACGGAATACTTTTTCGCGCTCAATCACATCAAATTCCTGCATACGCGCTTTGGTAGTTTTACAGAACGCTTTAAAACCGGTTTCCAGGTTTTTAAATCGGGTTTTATGGTCCTCAAACCATTCCCGGGTATTATTTTTCTTTAATTCTTCTAAAAAATTGAAATACTCGGCAGGGATTTTTTCATTCATAGCTCTAATAATAATTAAACAGATAGGATCAACAAACTATTTTAGTTTATGACCTCAGGGGCAAGCGCACAAAGCTTCCAAAAAAAACAAAGCCATAATTTTAAGGCATATTTCGAGATGTTATAGCCTTTGGCGGAGCCAGCAAAAAATTAGTATTTTAGTACAACAACCAAAAATACTTAATTATGACCTCAAAACAACCCAATCGTATTTTTTGGATTATAGCCTCGCTCGCACTATTTTGGAATCTCATGGGCCTGTTAGCTTTTGCAAGTCAGGTTTTTATGACCAGCGAAATGCTTGCCGAATTACCACCTGACCAGGCCAGGTTAATCAGCGATACTCCACAATGGTTGACCGGAATTTTTGCCGTTGCTACGATAACCGGATTTCTGGGAAGTATTTTCCTGATTTTACGCCGAAAAATAGCAATTACCCTGTTTTTTATTTCTCTGATAGGGGTATTTATTCAAATGGGATACTCATTTTTCGCGACGGACGCCGTTGCGGTTTACGGATGGGTACAGGGCGTTGTATTACCCATATTTGTTATTGTTATTGCCATCTATCTTTATTTTTTTAGTAGAACTAGTGCTAAAAAAGGATATTTCCGATAAGATTTACAGCCATTTTTTTCGCTTAAAATAATACAGGAGTATGCAAAATACCACAATCATAAAGCCCCAGAGGTAAAAATACCCATAGCGCCAGGTGAGCTCAGGGATGTATTCAAAATTCATCCCATAAATACCGGCCATAAAAGTGAGCGGAATAAAAATACTAGAGATAATCGTAAGCACTTTCATCACTTCATTCATCCGGTTGCTGATGGTAGTCATATACATATCCATAAGTCCCCAGGTCATCTCCCGGTAAATATCAATACTATCGGAAACCTGAGTCACGTGATCGTACAAATCCCGGATGTAGGTAATGGTGCGCTCATCTATTAAGTGGCTGTCAATTTTCTCCAGTCGGTTTACAACTTCCCTAAATGGAAATACCGCCTTGCGCAGACGTAAGACCTCCCGTTTTAAATCCTGAATATCCTGAGTAATATCCTGTTCGGCCTGATTGGCAAATAGAATGTCTTCAAGTGACTCGATACGATCACTCATGGTTTCAATAAGTGTGAAGTAATGATCTACAACAGCATCCATCACTGCAAACATCAGGTAATCCGATCCGGCATTACGAATGCGCCCTTTGGCATTGGCAATACGCGTACGCAGGGAGTCGAACACATCACCATCGGCTTCCTGAAAGGTAATCAGATAGTTTTCGCCTAAAACCAAACTGATGTGCTCATTCATAAACGCGCCCTGCTCGTTGAAATATAGCATCTTAAATACCACAAAAAGATAATTGGGATATTCATCAATCTTGGGTCGCTGATTTGTATCTACAATATCCTCCAGAATTAGGGGATGTAAATCGTAGTGCTGACCCAATTTCTCTATTTGATCGGTATGCGCGAGCCCGTTAATATTTATCCACGAAATTTCTCCAGGCTTATGCTTATTAAAAGCCATTGATACATCATCACCTTGCTCTATCTTATAATCCTGAGGCGTATACTCTATAAGCTCAACCGTAATATGTTTCTGGTCTTTACTTCCCGTATAGGTAAGTGTTCCCGGCACATCGTTCTTAAGCAATTTATGAGCTGTTTTAATCTTTGGGATTCGGGGCATTCGGGGAAGCTTAGGTCTCTTAATTTTGATGTGTTTAGCCATTATTTGGGTTGTAAAAGCTTTAAAAATAGAAAAAGTCCGTCAAAAAGACGGACTTTTAAATTTATTATAACGCCCTTATTATGCGTGTTGCAATTCGTGCTTACCTTCCTTAATTTCTTCAATTAATTTAGCATTAAAAGCCGGCAGGTCATCAGGATTTCTACTGGTTACCAGAGCTTCATCTACGACTACTTCCTTATCTACCCACAATGCGCCTGCATTTTCCAAATCTTTTTTGATAGAATTGAATGACGTTAAGGTTCTACCTTCTACCACATCGGCACTTATTAATAATTGCGGTGCATGGCAGATGGCCGCCACGGGTTTGTGTTGCTTGAAGAAATCGCGAATAAATACCAGCGCATCCTCATTACGTCTTAATTTATCAGGATTGATAACACCTCCTGGGAGTACCAAGGCATTGTATTCTTTGGCAGATACCTGATCAATAGTTTTATCTACATCATATTCTGCACCCCAATCTGTACTGGCCCAGGCTTTAATTTTACCTGATTCTTCACTTATAATGTGAACTTCAAATCCTTCCTTTTTCATAGCGTCTAAAGGAGAAGTAAGTTCTACTTCCTCAAATCCGTTAGTTGCTAAAATGGCTATCCTTTTCATATCTAGTTGTTTTTTTGGTTAAAAAATTTACTAGTGTAAAGATAACTGAGCTTAGTACTTATGCGGGTTAAGAGCGGGTTAAAGCTGAATTGAAATGGGTTAATCTTTGTTAAATGAATAGCGCTTTGGTTAAATTATGAAAATTTCTATGTGCTAAGCGTTACAGATTGAAGCATCAAGCCCGAAGCCTGTGCAATATGCGTTAGTTTGAAGGCTTTAGTACCGTCAAGGCTTTGCTTAAACTCTTCCAGACTTAGACTACCGGTACCCAGATCAAAAAGTGCACCCATCATTAATCGTACCTGATGGCGTTTGAATCCCTCCCCCTCCACCCGGAAAGCATAGGATTCTTCCGGAAAAAAACTGGCAGTATATAACGTGTTTGGTTCTATAACAGCTTTTTCTATAGTCATAAGGGTTTGGGTTTCGGGATTGGCTTTATAGGCATAATTGCGGTAATCATGCTTCCCTTCCATAAGTTTGGCCCCTTTTTGCATTAATTCAATGTCAAGTGTATCCCTGAAATTGATCATAAACGGCGCACAGAACGGATGGTTTTTGGAGCCAAAAGAAAAGAGGTAAATATATTCTTTAAGCTTCGGAGCCTGAATGATATTCGTCTGGCGCTCCAGTTGCTCAATTGAAAGCATTCTAATGTCTTGTGGAAGGTTGCGATTGAATTCTTCCGGAAAACTTGCCAAATCCAAGGCCTCATCGCGCAAGATGAGTTCAATATAGGTTTCATTAACCGAAACCTTAGAATCTGTGCGACCGGCTGCGATAAACTTAAAATTCTTATGACCGAGCACGAATTTCAGCGTTCGTTGCATCATGCGCTCAACGGTAAGCAAATCGGGCTGCTTCTGCCAGCCATGATACCTGAAACCCAGGTATTGGATCTTTAGTAAATAATAAGTGTCTTTATTAAACATAGCTCAAAAGTAACATCTATCTTTCAAAAATTGCTTTACATCAGTACTGGATACTAGTATCTTCATACTAAACCCGGGTTGGTTACAGGCTTGATTTGTAAAAACGCTACGTTTTTTAGGTATTTTCCTATAGGCAAAAAGGGATTTGTACAAGCTTAATTCTATAACTTTGAAATGTTTTGAAATTAAAGCGACAATTATAAAGGGCTTGATTTTATTTAAAAAGTCAGCTTCGGAATAACCTATCCTACTTTTATGGTCAATAAATCAAGCATTATTCAACAGCTAAAGGTTCACAAGAAGAATGCTAAACTCAACTATAAACTTAAAGACGACGCTCAGCGGTTTACCAAAGAACTGTTCAATACGTTATTCAATTACCCGACAGATCTTGACGCGGGGCTTGATAAACTTGAAGTTCTGTTTGAAGATTTGGTTGAACTGGCTTGTTGGGAAATAGATAAAAAGTGCAGTAAAGTCTGGGATGATTATGTCGCTGAGCTTCCCGAAATTCTGCGTATGCTCAACCTGGATGCCGAAGCTATTTATCAGAATGACCCGGCAGCAGAGAGTATAGAAGAAGTCTATCTGGCATATCCCGGTTTCTACGCAGTAGCTATATACAGACTAAGTCACGCGCTTTATAAAAAAGGCTTTCCCATTGTACCGCGTCTAATGACGGAGTATGCGCATCACGTGACCGGTGTTGACATCAATCCCGGTGCGACAATAGGCGAACATTTTTTTATGGATCACGCCACAGGTATTGTTATTGGGGAAACCGCAGTGATTAAAAATCACGTTAAACTGTATCAGGGAGTAACCCTGGGAGCCTTAAGTGTTTCCAAAGAACTGGAATCGGTTAAACGGCATCCTACCATTGAAGATCACGTTACTATTTATGCCAATGCAACTATCTTAGGTGGCGATACCCTTATAGGTTCTAACAGTATCATTGGCGGTAACGTCTGGCTTACGAAGTCGGTTCCCTCCTATTCTTTAGTGTCGCATAAACCCGAGATACTCATCCGCGAACTCGAAAAATAAATTACATCCTTCAGGAACTCATGAATTACTCTATAGAACGTCTAATAGGCAATACTCCTCTGGTTGAGTCAAAAGTTTTAAACCAAAACCCCAATGTAAAACTGCTTTTTAAGCTTGAAGGTCAAAACCCCGGCGGGAGCGTTAAAGATCGTGCGGCTTATAATATGATTACAGCCGCATTAGAACGCGGCGAAATCACTAAAGAAACCAAACTCATAGAAGCTACCAGCGGAAACACCGGTATTGCTCTGGCTATGATTGCCGCGATGTATGGGCTGGATCTGGAAATTGTAATGCCTGAAAATGCCACCAAAGAGCGGGTGCAAACTATGCGGGCTTATGGAGCTCAGGTAATTTTAACTTCAGATGAAATAGGTATTGAGGGAGCACGGGATTTTGCCGAAGCCAAAGTTAAGGATGAAGGTTATTTTATGTTTAATCAGTTTGCCAATCCCGATAACTGGAAAGCCCATTTCAAAACCACCGGTCCCGAAATCTGGAAAGATACCGAAGGAACCATCACTCATTTTGTATCCTCCATGGGAACTACGGGAACCATTATGGGTACTTCAACCTATTTAAAAGAACAAAATCCGGAAGTTGAGATTGTAGGTGTACAGCCCACTGACCAATCCAGTATTCCCGGCATACGTAAATGGCCACAAGAATACCTCCCAAAGATATTTGATGCGAAGAAAGTAGATCGCATTATGGAAGTCAGCGAAACAGATGCACGTGTTATGGCAAAAAGACTTGCAAAAGAAGAAGGCATTTTTAGCGGAATGAGCAGTGGTGGTGCAACTGTAGCGGCTTTAAGGCTATGTGACCAGCTTGAAGAAGGTGTAGTGGTTTCCATCATTTGTGACCGTGGGGATCGGTATTTATCCTCAGACTTATTTGATTGATTTTGATACGCATAGCAGTCTGCAAAGACAATATGAAGGCTTTTTAGAAACGCCTCAGCTTCTTTTGAATCCGGAGCTTCGGGAGTATTCTGATTTTATACTGGAAAATGCTCCGCAGTCCATTCCGGCTGATTTTAAAATGCCACATCCGGTTAGACTGGGTCAGCGCATGGAAGCCTTTATGGCTGTGGCTTTGCAAAATACCTATAAAATCTGCGCAAAAAACCTGCAGATCATACACAACAAACAAACTTTAGGTGAATTTGATTTTATACTGAATCCCGGTACGGGAAATCGATTCATTCATCTGGAAATGGCTTATAAATTTTATTTGTACCGACCGGAATTTCCGGGAAACTGGACGGCAAAATTACAGGGTCCGAATAAAAAGGATCATTTAGAATTGAAACTCGCAAAACTTACTTCACATCAATTTCCACTACTCACACATCAGGAAACCACGCCTTATATGGAAACCCTTGGAGTTGAAGCTCATAGAGTAACGCAACAGGTATTTTTTAAAACACAAATTTTTATTCCTTTTGATTTTGATACCAGCACACTTCATCAAGCCTGTTCCGAGGCTGTAGTGGGTACATACTATACAGGTCAGCAATTAAACAATTTAGATCACCACTTCTTATTATTCTTTATTCCTCAAAAAAATAATTGGGTTGAAAGACCATCATCTCCCAATCACTTTATTCCATTTCACAATTTTTTTAAGCAAGTAGAGCCCATTCTCGAAGCCAGGCGTTCGTGCTTATTTTGGGTTTACAATGTGCGTTCTAAAACATTTAAAAGCCACTTCGCTTCCTGGTGGTAAACCATCTTAAATTTTGAGTCTGTTATTGAATTTTCCGCTCACTGCCAGGCATTCAATTTTTTATTTTTTTGGACACTGATTATCAGTTAATTAATAAAATTCGTAAGATTTTCATATCCTTTAAAGAGCATTACATCCCTGTTTTCGGTTTAAATTATGAAAATGAGTAATCTTTATCTCTCACATACGCATTTAAACAGATAAAATTTACATTTTAACGAAAAAATATGTATTTTTGCACTGATAATCAGTAAACCCCAAATTCAAATTGTTAAAAATTACGTGCATTTTTCTGGTTGTTTTTCCGTTTATTACCCTTGCACAGACTCAGGGTGTGGGAATTGGTACAATTAATCC
>CAYNMH010000076.1:0-17208 GCA_964398145.1 uncultured Flavimarina sp.
GAAGAGCAGTTGAAGGAGGAAGGAGTAGAATACAAGTCAGGACAGTTTCCTATGCGTGCTTTAGGCCGTTCCAGAGCTTCGGGGGATATTGACGGGTTTGTAAAAATCCTGTCTCATAAAGAAACCGATGAGGTGTTAGGAGTACATATGGTGGGCGCCCGTGTGGCCGACCTGATTGCTGAAGCGGTAACCGCAATGGAATTCCGCGCCAGCGCTGAAGATATTTCACGGATGTCTCATGCGCATCCTACCTATGCCGAAGCGGTAAAAGAAGCCGCCCTCGCGGCTACCGAAGATCGTGCCCTGCACGTTTAAGCCGTAAGGAAATCTTTAAAAGCCCTTCTTCTTTGTGGATTAAGGGCTTTTTTTTATAATCCCCGAATATCTTCCAGACGAGTTTTTTCTTCAGCACAGCAAAGAGACCCTTTTAAAAACATTTAAGTTCCAAAGAATTTTTAAGAGCTTTAACTAACAATAACAATAACAATAACAATAACAATAACAATAACAATAATAATAGCTGTAGCACTAGCAATAACAATAAACCAATTTGAAAGCCATCTACATCACCCGTCCCGGAGGTCCCGAAGTCTTACAACTTAAAGCGTTCAAAGCGCCCGAACTTCAGAAGGGGCAGGTACGCATCCGCATAAAGGCTGCCGGGGTCAATCGCAGCGACATCCTTACCCGCAACAATCCCGATGCTTATGATGGGGATACCGCCAAAGCAGTGATTCCCGGTCTGGAAGTCGCGGGTATCGTTACTGAAGTGGCCCAAACTGTTGACCGGTTCCAAACCGGGGATCGCGTTTGTGCGCTGGTTGCCGGTGGAGGCTATGCTTCCGAAATCGTAGTGGATGCCCGGTTATGCCTGCCCATACCGGAAGGTTTAGGTTTTACGGAGGCTGCTGCCTTACCCGAAGTGCTTTTTACCCTGTGGTTTAATATTTTTATGCAGGCAGAAGCCAAAGCCGGGGAAGGCCTGCTTATTCACGGCGGTACCAGCGGTATTGGTGTGATGGGCTTACAACTGGCTAAAGCTTTGGGACTGAAAGTCTTTACCACTGTAGGCTCTGCCGAAAAAGTAGCCTTTATCAAAAAGCACGGACTGGCGCAGGTGATCAATTATAAAGAAACCGATTTTGAACAGGCTTTTCAGGATGAAACAATAAATGTCATTCTCGATATGGTGGGTGGCGATTATACGCAGAAAAATATGAACCTGCTCGCACCAAAAGGCCGCCTGGTACACATCAACGGAATGAACGGGCTGCAACCCGAGATTGATTTGTGGACCCTGATGCGTAAACAGCTGCTGCTAACCGGGAGCTTGCTGAAGCCACAACCTGTAGCAGTCAAACACCAAATAGCCAAAGCTTTGGAAGAAAACGTGTGGCCGCTTTTGGAATCGGGGGAACTCCGGGTGTTTATACATAAAACGGTTAAGCTGGAAGAAGCGGCACAGGCCCACCAACTGATGGAAAGCAGTGACCATATCGGGAAACTCATTTTAGAAATTTAGTAAAACACCATGAAGCAAAGCCCCCGGACCCATTATGCCCTAAACAGCAGCGGAATACGCATTCGTAAAACCGATCTGGACCAGCTGCTGGTTGAAGACTGGCTGGTAGCGGAAGCTGGTAATCGGGGTTATCTTTATTCTGAAACGGTACTTAAACACTATCTGGATCTGGAATACCGCCTGGGGGAGCATACGCTTACTTCGGCAACGGATAGCCTGCTGTCTAAATCTACCGGCGAACGCAAAAAGCTTCTTTTAAACCACCTGCTCGCTCAGAAACCTGATTTCCTGATTCTGGATCATCCTTTTGATGGGTTGGATAAGGAGACGGTTGCCGTATTTAGAGAGCAATTTCTTGATCTGGCACATAAAACCACCCTGATTCAGATCTACACCCGCAGTGAAGATCTGCTGCTCTGTTGTACCGAAGCTTTGCATCTAGAAAACGGCCGTTTTAAGAAAGCAGGGACGGTATCCCAAACGGCTACAGCTGCTCCCTTGGGAAAGGCGCAAACCATCCCTAAAGCTTTGGTGGAACACGGGGAACTTCCCGATGTTTTAATTGCATTTAAAGAGGTGTCGGTTTCTTTTGGGGATAAACAGGTGTTGCAGGAAATCAACTGGGAAATACATAAAGGCGAATGCTGGCAGCTTACCGGCCCCAATGGCTCCGGGAAAACCACGCTGCTGTCTATGATAACCGGAGATAGTGTCAAAGGCTATGGGAAGGAGCTCTATATATTTGGTTCTAAAAAGGGAAGCGGGGAAAGCGTCTGGGAGATCAAAAAGAAAATAGGCTACATCACCCCGGTGCTTACCGAACGCTTTGACGGCATGCATACGGTTTCCGATATGATTGTGGGGGGGCTTTACGACAGTGTGGGGCTTTACAAACGACCTACCAGCCTGGAGCGAAAGATTGCTGCAGACTGGACCACACTCCTGGGTCTGGAAGCACAGGCAACTACGCGCTTTAGAGACCTGGCCGAGGTAGATAAGCGCCTGGTTTTGATAGCCCGCGCCATGATTAAAAATCCGCCGCTGCTCATTCTCGATGAGCCTACAAATGCCCTGGGCGATCGGGAGGCAGCACTGGTAATAAGTCTGGTAAACAGACTGAGTACCCATACCCCTACGGCTATTATTTTTGTCTCACACCGCAACGAGCCGGGGCTTCTTATAGACCGGGAGTTCCACCTGAAGAAGACGGCTACGGGTTCTAAAGGAACTGTAATCTGAGTAAAATAGGGAAACACAGTCAAGTCAAAAATCCATCCCCATACGTTAAATAAACACTGTTTTCGATTAAGTGCGTCTTTTTAGGGATAAAATGTTTACTTTTGACCATCCCAACTTCATTAAGCATGTCAATAGCAACGCTAAGGAAATCATTTCAAACCCTTATAGGCTCTGATGAGGCTGTATTTACGTGGCTCAATAACAGTCCGTATCACGGCATTTATTACGCCCGGCTAGACACGCCTTCAGCCTATTATATTTCCCAAAGCCTGTTTAAACTCCTGCATTATGAGACCATCTCTGATGCTGAACTGCCTGACCTGTGGTCCAAAATCCTGGGAGTGCCCGGCAGGCATACCTTTAAGGACATTTTTAATGCAGTCGAAAATGGGGAAACGCTTAAGAAGAACTACTTCTTTTCTTTATTAAGATCAGATACACGACCTCTTGTAGTTAAGGCCAAAGCCCTGGTTGTGGAAGAAAAAGGGAAACCCTCCCACCTTATTTTAAAATTCACGCGCAAGTTTAATAAAAATGCTCAGGTTGAAGTCTATGAAAATAAGGTTAAACGCCTGCGATCTTTTGCTGAGATTT
The DNA here is from genome assembly GCA_964398145.1 of uncultured Flavimarina sp. Lineage (GTDB taxonomy): Bacteria > Bacteroidota > Bacteroidia > Flavobacteriales > Flavobacteriaceae > Leeuwenhoekiella. The sequence continues at coordinate 3,356 of CAYNMH010000076.1, forward strand.
ATGAAGAGAGCAACGAACTGGCGCAGGTAGGTGGTTGGGAAGTTGACCTGATTAAAGGTAAAGTGTCCTGGACGCCTTTTATCAATAAAATACACGGGGTACCTCCAGACTATAAGCCTCAGCTCGAGTCTGCCATTTCTTTTTTTAAAGAGGGATGGAGCCGGGATAAAATTACAGAATGCTTTAAAAATGCGGTGGAGCACGGTACACCCTATGATGAAGAATTTATAATCGTTGCCGACGACGGAAGTGAAAAGTGGGTGCGCAGTGTGGCTAAAGCCGAAATGAAAAATGGCAAGTGCCTTCGGGTTTATGGAGCTTTTCAGGACATTACCCAATCTAAAATGCTGGAACTGGCCCGCAGGAAGGCCGAGCTTCGCTTTGAAAAGATTTTTGAACATTCAGCAACAGGGATAGTTCTGGTACAACATGTTTCTGAGCTCTTTATGGTCAATAAAGCGGCGATCAGCATTTTTGGCCTCGATCATCTGTCGTACGATGAAATTTTGCACTATACGTTTGCAGATGTCATCAAACCGGAGTACCTGGAAGAAGCCCGTCGAAACAGAAAAGCCCTCCTGGCAGGAGAAATAGACAGCTACCGGATGGAGGTGGAATGTGTGCATTCGTCCGGCAGAGTAATCTGGTGTAGTATGGTGTGCTCCCTGTTTAAAGACGGCTTAACAGACCAGAATCTTATTATCAATCAGATAGAAGATATTACCCAGCAAAAGAATCTGGAAATTCTGGCTCAGAAAAGTGCTGCGCGGTTTAAACGGGCTTTTGAAAATTCACCAAACGGGATGGCTGTGGTTGATTTGCACGGGGACTGGGTGATGATCAATAAGAATCTGGCACAAATGGTAGGTTATACGAGCGATGAACTTTTAGACTTAAGTCTGGAAGAAATCACGCATCCCGATGATCGCGCCAATGACGTGGCCTTATTTACAGATATTCTCAACAAAAAAATGGATTCGTACCGTATTGAGAAACGCTACATTCATAAGAATGGCAGGCTGGTACACTGTTTTTTAACCGTTTCGGCATTGTATGATGAAAACGGACACATCAATTCGCTGATAGGTCAGGTAGTTGATATGACCGAGAATATTAAAGACAAAAAAGAATTGCAACGCAGCCTGAGAGATCTGCAGGTTGTACTGGATGCCACTTCAGAAGTCGTCATCATAGAAACCGATTTAAATCACATCATCCGGAAATTTAATAAGGGAGCAGAAAACCTGCTGGGATATGCAGCTGAAGAGGTTGTAGGAAAAGTTACGCCTCAAGTTTTTCACATCGCGCAGGAGATTGAAGATTGCCAAAAAAGTCTGGAAGAAAAATACAATCAGCCTATTGATGCGGACGAAGTCTTTACCTATGCCTACAGTATGGGAGACCGCTGTTCTACCGAATGGACCTATGTACATAAAAACGGGAATACATTCGTAGGGCAACTCATCACTTCCGGTGTATATGATGAAAATGGAATTTTAAAAGGCTACCTGGGTATCGCCACCGATATCAGTGGTCTTAAGAAGATGGAAGAGTCGTTGCGACAGGCCAAACTTAAAGCAGAAGCGGCAAACAAATCCAAATCTGAGTTTTTGGCTAATATGAGCCACGAGATACGCACCCCGCTTAACGGGGTAATCGGGTTTACCGATTTGCTTTTGAAAACCTCGCTTAATGAAAGCCAGATGCAATATGCCCAGACGGCTTATTCTTCAGCAGTATCCTTACTCGATTTAATCAATGACATTCTTGATTTCTCCAAAATCGAAGCCGGAAAACTTGAGTTGGGGCAGGAGCGGGTAGACCTTACTGATGTCTGTGCCCGAACGGTAGAGATGATCAAGCAGGCCGCGCACCAAAAAGGGCTTGAGATTCTGCTCAATCTGCCCAATGATTTTGACAACTTTGTACTGGCAGATGCCTTACGCCTGCGACAAATTCTCATCAACTTAATCAGCAATGCGGTAAAGTTTACCCATAAAGGGGAGATCGAGCTGAAAGTACGCCAGTTGGGACAGGTTAAGAAAACGGGTAAAATGCGCTATCATTTTTCACTACGGGATACCGGCATTGGCATTGCCCCGCAAAACCTAAAAAAAATCTTTAGGGCTTTTGACCAGGAAGATTCTTCTACCACCCGTAAATATGGGGGTACCGGCCTGGGCTTAACCATTAGCAATAAGCTGCTGGGACTCATGAAAAGTGAATTAAAGGTTCAGAGCGAACTGGGCGTGGGTACTACCTTCTCCTTTACCGTAGATTTTGATACCCTGGAAGGAAACGATGAAAAGCAAACTTTAAAACGCAATTTTAAACGGGTTCTGGTTGTTGATGATAACAAAAATAACCGCATCATCCTGGGCGAAATGCTTAAAGCCCGCGGTCTGGAGGTGAGCCATGTTTCAAACGGTGTGGACGCCATTGAAGTTCTGGAACGCGATACCCAGTTTGATCTGGCCATAGTTGACTATCATATGCCTTATCTTAACGGGATAGATCTCATTGCCCATTTGCGCCAGGAACTTAAGATAAACAAATCCCAACTGGCCATTGCGATGATGCACAGTTCGGGTCACGATCAGGAAATTGCAGAGCGCAGCAAAGATCTGGATATTGATTTTAAGCTGGTAAAACCCGTGCTGCGGGAACAGCTTATGGAGTACCTGGAGTCTATAGAAGATGTTGCTGAAAAATCACCCGAAACCAAAGAACCTAATCAAAGGGAAATGGATCTGAAATCACTAAAACTTACTGTTCTCTTTGCAGAAGATAACCCGGTAAATAAGTTTCTGACCCGCACTATTTTAAATAAGGTAATTCCCGAAGCTACCATTTTAGAAGCAGATAATGGGGAGGATGCGGTTGAAGTCTTTAAAAACAATACTGTTGATCTGGTTTTAATGGATATTCAAATGCCGGTAATGAGTGGTTTTGAGGCCACCCATGAGATTCGTAATCTGGAGCAGGGAACCCGGCGCACGCCCATTATTGCGCTTACGGCCCGTGCTATTAAAGGCGAGCGGGAGCGCTGCCTGGAATATGATATGGATGAGTATCTGGGTAAACCTATCGTTCTTGAAGATCTGAAAACCTGTATCTCCCGTGTACTTTTACCGGAGCCTAACCCGCCCGGAGCTGATCCTACTGCCCTAAATACAACTAACAACTAACGATTAAGACTTAAACCCACTTGAATACGCCCTTAAAAAATATTGTGTTGGTCCACTCAGATCGGGAGGCCCATCTTAAGTTTAGTGCCTGCTTTGAGCACAACCAGTTTCTAGTATTTAATTTTAACACGGCCATGGGTGCCATTCTCCACATTAAAGAAAGTAAACCGGTAGATTTGCTCATTATCGATGAGTTTATTAAACCCATGGGTGCGGCACAGACCTTAAACTACCTGCACGACGAACTTCATTTTAAGAGTCCGGTGCTGGTCTGTTCCGAGTCTAAGGCTCAGTTTGAAACCGATAGTGGTATTTACGAAACGCTGCAAAAACCTTTTGATCACACCCAATACCTGAAGGTGAAAAAATTTTTAGGAGAGCCGCTTGAAGATTCAGCAAATCGCTATTCTTTGAATTACCTGACCGAACTGGCTGATGGTGATCAGACCTTTATTGCTAAAAGCATTGGTATCTTTTTAGAAACCGTGAGTGTACGTATACACGAGATGCAGCAATTGCTTGTCTCTAACGACTACGATGCTTTGGCAGAAATGGCTCATAACATCAAGCCCTCTTTTGAAATGATTGAAAACAAGCGCGGAAGTGAACTCTGCAATTTTTTGGCACACCATGCGCAGCCGGGAGATTTTAAGAGCGCTGTGGCCCATTTGACCGAAGAATACAATCGGGTTGAAATTCAATTATTAAAAAAGTTTAAGCCCTAAAGCCAGCTTTTAAATCTAAAAGGAGCGAATCTATCCTCCGCCAGCCTAGTCAGAAGGCTAAGCGGAATGTACGGTTTTGCAGGGCACTGCATGCCTGAAGCTTAATTCAATGTTATCTTCGTATTTCGGTGCGGATTAACTGCTACCGTGTGTTCTTATTTCAGGAGTGAATGGGTTGTATATGGGGTACCGAACATGTGCCGTTAACTGGAGTTCTGTGTTGATTTGGATATTAATAGAAAGCCATATGCTTGAAATATTACCGTGTATAATATTTAACACAAAAGTTAAATAATAAAGCGTATTTTTAGTCGAGTCCTCTAAATCCAAAATTAAGTGAATCCTGCATTAACCCCTTATACTGCCAGGCATGGAAGCGCGTATTTTAATTATTGAAGACAATCCTCAGGTCTCCGATGCGTTATGTTATCTACTCGAGAAAGAAGGCCACAAGGTAAATACCTGTTCTGATGGCTATTCTGCTTTAAAACATATTGAAGAGGAATCTTATGATTTGATCATCACCGATTTGCTCGTTCCCTTTGTTTCGGGTATCGAGATTATCAAACACATACGCCTGCTAAAACCCCTCCAACTCATATTTGTCATATCCTCGGTGCTTGAAAATCGCGTGATAGGGCATCTTCATTTGCTTGGGGTAACCGATTTTCTGGATAAACCCGTAGATGCTTTGCAATTGTATTCGGGTATACGAAAGCATTTTCCTGCGGCTTAAATCCAGGTTTAAGAAAACCTTACCATCTGTTTTATGCGTGTTCGGCTTAGTACTCCTAATTTTAAATAAAACAGGAGTTATGAATCGCAGTATACACTTACAAAACCGTCCCGAGGGACGTCCCCAGGCTTCCGATTTCAATTTAAAGGAAGTAGAAATGCCCACACCCGAAGAAGGGCAAATCCTGCTGGAAACCCGGTATATATCGGTAGATCCCTATTTGCGCGGGCGTATGGTAGATGCTAAATCGTATATTCCTCCATTTAAACTTCACGAGCCTATCACTTCGGGTATCATAGCACAAGTCAAAGAGTCAAAACATCCGGATTATAAAACCGGGGATTTCGTAAACGGAATGCTTGCCTGGAAAGAATTTCAGGTTTCTGTAGGTAAAGGCCTGACCAAAGTAGATCCGGACCAGGCTCCACTTTCGGCCTATTTGGGAATTCTGGGAATGACGGGCCTAACGGCCTATTTTGGTCTTACCAGTATAGGTAAGCCCAAAGCCGGAGAGACGCTTTTGGTTACAGGAGCTGCCGGGGCCGTAGGCAGTGTAGTAGGTCAGCTGGGTAAAATCCTGGATTGTAAAGTGGTGGGCATAGCCGGGAGCGATGCTAAAATTGAGCTGATTACTGGTAAATTTGGCTTCGATGCCGGTATCAATTACAAAACCACTGATGATATGGAACAGGCTATTGCGAAAGCCTGCCCGGATGGGGTAGATGTCTTTTTTGATAATGTGGGCGGAAGCATTTTTGACGCCGTGATGGCTCATACTACTCAAAATGCCCGTGTGGTTTTATGCGGTGCGATAGCCGACTATAACAAAACGGAAACACCAACCGGGCCGCGTGTAAATAATACAATCATCAAAAACAGTATTCTGATGCAGGGCTTTATCGTAGGGAATTACCAGGATGAGTTTCCCGAAGGGATTCAGAAACTGGCAGGCTGGTTACAGGAAGGGAAACTCGACTATGAAGAAACCCTTGTGGAAGGTTTTGAGAATACGCCGCAGGCCTTTATCGATTTATTTGACGGTAAAAACACCGGTAAAATGGTCGTTAAGGTAACCTGATACTACCGGAACAGCCTCAAATTGCCGAGTGGAGCAGGGTGGTTTGATTTAAAATGGAATTCATGTAACTTTACAACCTGATGAAACAGAAGTCTTTCCAGATATTGGCAGTCCTGATGGCGGTCGTCGTGATGTTCTCGACGATGTCATTCCGTGTGAATATGCATTATTGCGGAAAGCAACTGGTTGATTATTCCCTTACCACAACTGCAAAATCCTGCGGGATGGACGTGGAAAATGGGGACTGTGAAACCGGTATTACTCAAAAATCCTGCTGTTCCGATAAGTCGTTAAGTTCGAAAGGTCACGACGATCTTAAACCCGCTTTTCATTCGGTTGATCTGGATCAGCACCTGTTTATCACCTCATTTTTTTATACCTATGAGCTGCTTTTTGAACCTCAGGAAGCAGACCCCAATGCTTTTCTGGCTTATTCCCCGCCACCGCTGATACGGGACGTACAAGCGCTCGATCAGGTTTTTCGTATTTGATACTTTTTTTGAACTAAACCAATTTAGGATTTAGGTGTTTTCGCATTCGCGAAATCATCCTGCGTCTGCCACCCGTTACACGTTTCAATTCAAGTATTTAATACACTTGCGTATGCTCAATAGAAGCATCAAATTTTTTATCGAAAACAAGTTGGTCGCTGTGTTGCTCCTGGTGCTCTTCGTGGGCTGGGGCGTGGCTCATGCACCCTTTGACTGGGACACCGGCCTGATTCCGAGAGATCCCGTGGCTGTAGATGCCATTCCTGATATTGGAGAAAATCAGCAACTTGTTTTCACCCAATGGCCCGGGCGCTCGCCGCAGGACATTGAAGATCAGATCAGCTATCCCCTTACCAGCGCACTTTTGGGAATTCCGGGCGTAAAAACCATACGTTCTTCATCCATGTTTGGTTTTTCGAGCATCTACCTCATTTTTGAGGAAGATATTGAGTTTTACTGGAGCCGCAGCCGTATTCTTGAAAAACTGAATTCGCTGCCCGCAGGATTGCTTCCTGATGGCGTTAAGCCTTCACTGGGACCTGATGCAACAGGTTTGGGGCAGATTTTTTGGTACACGCTTGAAGGGCGTGATCCCCAGGACAAGGTGACTGGCGGCTGGGATTTGCAGGAATTACGCAGCATTCAGGACTATTACGTAAAATACGGCCTGGCAGCAGCAGGTGGCGTTTCTGAAGTAGCCTCCATTGGAGGTTATGTGCAGGAATATCAGATTGATATAAATCCAGAGTTGATGCGTCAATACAACATTAGTCTGGACGCGCTGGTCATGGCGGTAAAAGAAAGCAACAGGGAAATCGGTGCCCAGACCCTCGAGATCAATAAGGCGGAATACCTGGTACGCGGTCTGGGCTATATCAAATCAATAGCCGATCTGGAAAATGCCGTGGTTACTTCCAAAGATTTTACAGCCATCCGCATTAAAGATGTTGCACAGGTTTCTCTGGGACCCGCTCCGCGTCGCGGTATCCTGGATAAGGAAGGGGCTGAGGTTGTAGGCGGAGTAGTGGTGGCGCGTTATGGCGCAAACCCAATGGAGGTGATTACCCATGTAAAGGAGAAAATCGCCGAGATTAGCGGTGGTTTGCCCTCAAAAACTCTTGCAGACGGTACCAAATCCCAACTGACTATCGTTCCGTTTTACGATCGTACGCAATTGATTCAGGAAACTCTGGGCACGCTCGATGAAGCGCTGACGCTGGAAATTCTCATCACCATTCTCGTCATCGTAGTGATGGTCTTTAACCTCAGGGCATCGGCACTTATCTCGGGTTTACTGCCTGTTGCTGTGCTGATGGTATTTATTGCCATGAAATTAGTTGAGGTAGATGCCAATATCGTGGCTTTATCGGGTATAGCAATCGCGATAGGCACCATGGTCGATGTGGGGGTCATCCTTACCGAAAATATGATCAGGCATCTGAATGAGCAGGAACATCAGACTGAAAAACTTCCGTTAAACACGCTTATTTACAATGCCACCGCTGAGGTTTCGGGTGCCATTGTAACCGCGGTACTCACTACAATCATCAGCTTTATCCCGGTATTCACAATGATTGGTGCCGAAGGGAAACTCTTCCGGCCCCTCGCTTTTACCAAAACCGTTGCGCTTGCGGCATCTTTAGTAATTGCCTTATTTCTTATCCCGCCTTTTGCGGCTTTGATTTTCCGCAGTAAACAACTGCGAACTCCACTTGCAAATGCCTTTCAGGTGCTTTTAATAGCACTGGGAGTACTGGCACTTGTAATGGGGTACTGGTTAGGCCTGGTATTAATAGCATTTGGGGCGCTCTATTTTTTACGCAAAGCGGAAAAGCTACCTTTTAAGGGTTTGCCGCAGGCGGAAGGCATTGTAGTGATTACGGCCATTGTGTTTTTATTGGCGACCTATTGGCGTCCTCTGGGCTTCGACCGAAGCATATTGATCAATCTCATTTTTGTCGCTTTTAGCTGTTCGGTTTTTTTTGGAGCCTTTTGGGTGCTGCGGCATTTTTACGAACGCATTTTGCGCTGGGCATTGTCAAACCGACTGCTCTTTTTGTGTATTCCGCTCACCTTGTTAATATGCGGGGGTTTGATCCTGAGCAATACCGGAAAGGAGTTTATGCCGGCACTCAACGAGGGTACTTTTCTACTGATGCCCACTTCTTTGCCACACGCGGGAGTTGAAGAAAATAAGCGCGTGCTACAGCAGCTCGATATGGCTGTAGCCAGCATCCCGGAGATTGAAACCGTGGTAGGCAAAGCCGGTCGCAGCGAGTCGGCTCTTGACCCGGCACCCCTGTCTATGTACGAAAACATCATTCAGTACAAACCTCAGTTTATGCTAAACGCGACAGGAAAACGCCAGCGTTATCAGGTAGATGAGGATGGTTTTTTTGTACTTAAGAACGGTGGAAAGACAGCTAATCCCAATTCAGATTTATCTGACGAAAATGATGTCAGTTCGAGCGAAGTAGAGAACCCTTTTCCGGTCAGGGCAGATCAGCTGGTAGAAGATGAAGATGGCGAATACTACCGCAATTGGCGGCCTGAGATTGAATCGGCCGATGATATCTGGAATGAGATTGCCGGGGTAACCAAACTTCCCGGGGTAACTTCAGCCCCCAAATTACAGCCTATAGAAACCCGATTGGTGATGCTGCAAACCGGGATGCGGGCGCCTATGGGGATTAAAGTCAAAGGTCAGGACCTGCGCCAGATTGAAGCTTTTGGTCTGGAGCTGGAAACGATTCTAAAACAGGCTGAAGGCGTTAAGGAAGAGGCGGTATTTGCAGATCGAATCGTGGGGAAACCCTATTTGCTCATTGATATCGACCGGGATCGCCTGGTGCGTTACGGCATCAGCATTGAGCAGGTGCAACAGGTGCTTGAAGTGGCAGTAGGCGGGATGCCCATCACCCAAACCGTGGAAGGCCGGGAGCGTTATGCGGTGCGGGTGCGTTATCCCCGCGAACTGCGGGACACACCCGATGATTTAAACTCCATTTACGTTCCGGTTGAGAAGGGGAGTCCGGTGCCGCTTAGCGAACTCGTCACCATCAAATACGAGCAGGGGCCTCAGGTAATCAAGAGTGAAGATACTTTTCAGGTGGGCTATGTGCTTTTTGACAAGCTGGATGCTTATGCCGAGGTCAATGTGGTTGAAAATGCCCAACGCCTCATTCAGTCTAAAATTGATTCCGGGGAACTTGTTGTACCTCAGGGAATCAGTTATCAGTTTACGGGAACTTACGAAAACCAGCTTCGGGCGGAAAAAACACTAAGTGTAGTAGTACCGCTGTGTCTGATAATTATTTTCCTGATTTTATATTTCCAGTTTCGTTCTGTTTCTACATCGCTTATGGTCTTTACGGGGATTGCCGTGGCTTTTGCCGGAGGCTTTATCATGATCTGGTTATACGGGCAGAACTGGTTTTTAAACTTCAGTTTTTTTGGCGAAAATCTCCGCGATCTGTTCCATATGAAAACCATAAATCTCAGTGTGGCGGTTTGGGTAGGCTTTATTGCCCTTTTTGGAATTGCTACCGATGATGGGGTGGTGATGGCGACCTATCTGACGCAAACTTTTGAAAAAGAAACTCCTGCAGGTCAAAGGGAAATCCGGGAGGCCACGCTTAGCGCAGCAGGCAAGCGTATACGTCCGTGTCTGATGACCACGGTAACCACAATTTTGGCACTCTTACCGGTACTCACGTCAACCGGAAGGGGAAGTGATATTATGATCCCGATGGCTATTCCGGTTTTTGGCGGAATGATCATCGATGTGACCTCGTATTTTATCGTTCCGGTGCTGTATAGCTGGAAGAAGGAGCGGGAGCTTGCCAGACGTTAGATTTTAGATGTAAGAAGTGAAAAGTAGAAAGTGAAAAGTAGAAAGTGAAAAGTGAAAAGTAAAAAAGTTAAACAGTTTGCAGAATGAACTGGCGACTGAGTGAATATGAAATAGCGTGAGCAATTTCAAATTTGTATCAAAGCCAAAGATTTTCTAAAGTAGAAAATACGAAATACTAAATACGAAATACGAAGTGAAAAATAAGAAGTGAAAAGTGAAACTGGATGTCAGTTCGAGCGTAGAAATTTTTAATAGTAATTGAGGAATGTCAGTTCGAGCGCAGTCGAGAACCTATTTTTAAACTGCTTATCCAGAAAGGAGAAGTAAAAAAGCAGGATCACGAATTGTTTAAAATCGATTCCAGGATTCCATTTTTAAAGATTATGAAAACCGAATAATGAATAATAAACAATGAACAGCCTAAAACCATATAGGGATGTGCTAACCTTGATTTTGGTCCTTCTAATCGTAGGCATCAAGAACTTAAACTCCCAGCAACTCAGGGATTATCTGGAGCAGGCGGTTATGGCGAATCCCGAGATCAGGGCTTACGAACTGCGCTACAACCTGGCTCAGGAAAAGGCCACTGAAGTGAATACGCTTCCCGATACGGAGTTTGCGGCGGGTTATTTTGTAAGCACTCCGGAGACACGTACCGGTGCACAGCGGGCCCGGTTCTCGGTGAAGCAAATGTTACCGTGGTTTGGTACGATTAACGCCCGTATTGCCGCTCAGGATGCCATGGCAGAGGCTGAGTATCTAGAATATGTGATTGCAAAGCGAAAACTGCAGCTCGAGGTGTCCCAAAGCTATTATACGATGTACGGCATCGAGGCCCGGATGAAGGTTTTGGAGCAGCATAAAACACTTTTAAAAAGCTATGAAGAGTTGGCCCTAAGTGCCGTTGAAGTTGGTAAAGCCACGGCGGTTGATTTTCTCAAGATTCAGATGAGGCAGAACGAGCTGGAAGCGCGGCGGCAGATTCTTCTTGAAGAACGTGCCTCGGTACAAACGCAGTTTTATGCGTTGCTCAATACCGAAGAAAGAGCACCCGTGCGCATACCCGACAGTCTGATACTGCCTGCACAGGATCTTAAAGTTTCAGCTGACGCTCTGGCGGAAAATCCGGAGTTGCTGAAATTCGACAAACTCTATGAAAGTATTATTCGTGCAGAGGCCCTTAACCGGCGGGAGGCTGCGCCTAAAGTGGGAGTAGGACTCGATTACATTCCGGTTTCGGAACGCACCGATGTGGCGATGCCAGACAACGGGAAAGATATTGTGATGCCTATGCTTTCGGTTTCAGTGCCCATTTTTAACAACAAATACCAATCGGTCTCCCGGCAGAACGAATTGAAACAGCAGGAGGTAGAGGCGCAGCGGGTACAACGCCTGAACACCTTGCGGAGTCTTTTCGCGGAAGCGCTAAAAAACAGGAATACCGCCCGCATTCAATACAGCACTCAGGAGCAAAACTTAAAACAGGCACGGGATGCCGAAGAAATTTTACTCAAAAACTACGAGACCGGTATTCTGGACTTTAATGAAATACTCGATATCCAGGAATTGCAGTTGAGCATCCAGATCAAACAGATCGAAGCGGTACAAAGCTATTACGAGCAGGCCGCCCTAATCAATTATTTAATTTTAATTTAAAAATCAAACACGATGAAAAACACAGTTAAACTTATGCTGGCCACAGCAACCGCATTAAGCATCGCTTCTTGTGGGAAAGACAAAAAAAGCGATACAGAAACTCCGGATACTCTGGTTGAAGAGCGCAGGGTAGATGAAGAGGAAATGCAGGGAATGGACCATCTGGATGGTACCGATATGGATCATTCGGAAGACCAGGGCACTAAAGTGACAGAAAATAAAGCTGCTTTGGGTTTTAAGGACGAGAATGTGGCTGCCGTATGGCAGGCTTATAACAAGGTGCGCCTGGCGCTTGTAGCCTCAGACGCGGTAAAGGCGAAGCAGGAAGCTGCAAACCTGGCTATTATTTTTGACGAAAGCAACGCTAAACTCAAATCTTCAGCCGGTGCCATTGCCGCTACTGAAGATCTCAAAGCACAACGTACCGCATTTTCACAGTTCTCTAACGCGGTAGAGGGCTATTTTAAAGGAACTTTGAATAGCGGGACCCTTTACAAACAACATTGTCCCATGGCTTTTGACGGTAAGGGTGCAGACTGGTTTTCGGATGAAGCAAGCATTAAAAACCCCTATTACGGAGATCAGATGCTCCGCTGTGGCTCGGTGACGGCAACCCTCACCCCCTAAGCCTTACCGCTATTCCAAACACGATCTTCAAGGCACTGGCACATCAGGATGCTAACCTAAACCTCGACCAAACCGATAACAACCAGGAGTATGAATGATTTTTTAAAACAATGGGGCGAAGCCGCCTATACAACAGCCGGATTTTTTTGGATGGCACTCTGGGCCTTTGCCCTCGGTTATGTGATAAGCAGTATGATCCAGATTTTTGTAACTGAAAAGAGAATGCAAAAAACCATGGGAGGAGCCGAGGGTAAAGGGGTTTTATTAGGAACCTTTTTTGGCTTTATCAGCAGTTCGTGCAGCTTTGCTGCCCTGGCATCAACCAAATCGCTATTTAAAAAAGGAGCCAGCTTTGTGTCAAGTATCGCATTTTTACTGGCCTCAACAAATCTGGTGATCGAACTGGGGATTATTATTTCTATTTTTCTGGGCTGGCAATTTGTAGTAGGCGAATATACCGGCGGGATTCTTTTGATTCTCATCAGCTGGCTGTTAATACGGTTTATTAACCCCAAAAAACTGATCGAAAAAGCCCGGAAGAATCTGGGTGAAAACGACGAAGATGACGCCGAAACTTCCAAATCCTGGCAGGAAAAACTGAAGTCTGAAGAAAGTTGGGCCAAAGTTTCCAAACAATACGGAATGGAGTGGAAGATGGTTTGGAAAGATGTTACGGTAGGCTTTACCATCGCAGGTATAGTCTCTGCATTTGTACCGGATTCTTGGTTTCAAACCCTCTTTATAGGTACCGGCAACGGGAATGCCGATTTCACTTTTATTGAAATTATAGAACATATTATCGTGGGGCCGGTGGCGGCATTCATCACCTTTATCGGTTCTATGGGGAATATTCCGCTGGCGGCTTTGCTCTTTGGTAAAGGCGTGAGTTTTGCAGGGGTAATGGCGTTTATCTTTAGCGATCTGGTGGTGTTTCCCATTTTGCGTATCAATGCTAAATACTACGGATGGAAGATGTCGCTGTTCATTTTGTTTCTGTTGTTTACCTCCCTTATAGGTGCCTCGTTGATCCTGCATTATTCGTTTGATCTTTTAGGAGCCTTGCCAGATCCTTCACAGGTGACCATTCAGGATTCTGAATATTTTAAATTGAATTACACCTTTTTTCTGAATCTGGCTTTTTTGATTCTTTCGGGATATTTGATCTATCTGGGCTTTTTTAAGCGAAAGGATATTATGCATATGAAAGAAATGGCACCCAAAAGCAAAACACTGGAGCATACCCTGATGTATGCCGCTTTTATTTGCTATGCGTGGCTCGCAGGTGGGTTGGTTGTAAAGTTTTTTGTTTAGGAAGATATTAGAATTGAGATATTAGAATTGAGATATGAGATTTGAGATTTGAGAAGTAAAAAGTGAAAGGTAAGTGCTAAAAGTAAAAAGTGAGAGGAATAGGAAGCACGATTCAATCAATTTAAGGTTCCACTTTTTTTCACAGCCTGGTAGTCCCGAAAACAAAGAACAGAAAACGATAAATACAG
>CAYNMH010000077.1:0-3100 GCA_964398145.1 uncultured Flavimarina sp.
TATAAAAACATTCAGGCGGTTGACCGCTTTTACGATAAGGTGGTGAAGTATTTGATTTATGGAAATATCCTTAAAAACAATACCTATCCACTTTCGGTAAGTGCCGAACGTATCATTCAGGCAGTTGAAATTATCAATTATGCCAAATCAATCGGTGCCAAATATGTGGCACACGGTAGTACCGGTGCGGGTAACGACCAGGTACGTTTTGATATGATCTTTCAAACTTTGGCCCCCGAAATAGAAATCATAACCCCAATACGGGATTTACAGCTTTCACGCGAAGCAGAAATAGAATATCTAAAAAGTCATGGCGTAGAAATGGCCTGGGAGAAAGCCAAGTATTCGGTAAACCGCGGACTTTGGGGAACCAGTGTTGGCGGTAGCGAAACCCTGACCTCACACAAAGGGCTGCCGGAATCTGCCTATCCTTCACAAGTTCAAAAAAGTGAAGCTGAGCAGGTGACTCTGACTTTTGAAAAAGGCGAACTCAAAGCCGTAAACGGTAAGACCGGAACTCCGGTAGAAAATATTGAAGCCCTGCAAAAACTGGCTGCTCCTTATGGAATTGGCCGGGATATTCACGTGGGCGATACGATCATCGGGATCAAAGGTCGGGTAGGCTTTGAAGCTGCTGCGCCCCTGATCATCATCAAAGCGCATCATTTGCTGGAGAAGCACACGCTTACCAAATGGCAAATGCAGCATAAAGACTATTTATCTAATTTCTACGGAATGCACCTGCACGAAGGGCAGTATCTCGACCCGGCAATGCGCAATATGGAAGCCTTTTTGACCGATAGTCAGAAAAATGTTTCCGGTGAGGTGTACGTAATCCTGCAGCCGTATCGCTTTACACTGGAAGGTATTCAGTCTAAGCACGATTTGATGAATGCTTCTTTTGGTGCTTACGGCGAAATGAACAAAGGCTGGACTGCCGAAGATGCCAAAGGTTTTATCAAAATCACCGGTAACCAGAATAAGATTTACAACCACGTAAACGGAAACTCATGATCAAAGCCGGAATAGTTGGAGGAGCCGGATACACTGCAGGAGAACTGCTGCGTATTTTGCTCAACCATCAATATGTAGAACTCAGCTTTGTGTACAGCACCTCAAATGCAGGAAATCTGTTGAGTGACGTGCATCAGGATTTACTGGGAAGTACGCACCTGCGTTTTTCGGGAACTATTGATTTTGACGTGGATGTGGTTTTTTTATGTTTGGGTCACGGAAATTCGAAAGCTTTTTTAGAAGAAAACGTATTTACCGAAAGCACCATCATCATTGATTTAAGTAATGATTTTCGTCTCAAACCCGATGCAGAGTTTCAGGGCCGCGAGTTCGTTTACGGTCTCACCGAATTGAACCGCGATGCCATAAAGCAAGCCGGTTCCATCGCAAATCCGGGTTGTTTTGCAACGGCTATTCAGTTGGCTTTGCTTCCTTTGGCAGAAGCCAAAAAAATAAAGTCAGACGTGCACATCAATGCGGTAACCGGTGCAACAGGGGCGGGAACTTCGCTTTCAGCAACTACGCATTACACCTGGCGTGATAACAACTTTTCGTATTACAAGCCTTTTACGCATCAGCATATGGGCGAAATCAATCAGACGGTAAAGCAATTACAGGGAGCGTTTGATAACGAAATTTTCTTTTTGCCCAATCGTGGTAATTTTTCACGTGGGATTTTCGCAACGGCATACACCCCTTTTGAGGGCGATCTGGCCGAAGCGAAAAAAATCTACGAGAATTTTTACGCCGATGCACCATTCACCTTTGTTTCAGATTCTGAAATACATATGAAACAGGTGGTGAATACAAACAAGTGTCTGATTCACCTGCACAAGCACGGCAATCAATTGCTCATCACGAGCTGCATTGATAACCTGCTTAAAGGAGCATCCGGACAGGCGGTGGAAAATATGAATTTGATTTTCGGCCTTCCGCAAACCGAAGGTTTAAATTTAAAGGGGAGTTATTTCTAGGCCCCCCAAACTCCCAAAGGGAGATTTTAAATCTGTTTTACTATTACAAAAAATAAAACAGAGATATAAGAATTTGGAAATAACAAATGAACCAAACTCCCTTCTCCTTTGGGAGAAGGGTTGGGGATGAGGATTGAAAGATTTCCGTCTTCACGGAAATGAAATAATATTTTAAAAATAAATCCAACTCCCCTCTCTCCCGAAGCCTCGGGAGGAGTGGGGCTGGGGGTGAGAATTAAAAGATTCCCGCCTGCGCGGGAATGATAAAAAGACTGTATAGATGAAAATAGCAATTATAGGAACCGGTAACTTGGGTTTGGCAATAGCCAAAGGTTTAATTACCAATAACGCGATTACCACGCTGTATATGACCCGGCGTAATCCGGCGGCGATTGAGTCGTATGCCGAGTATAAGAATGTGTTTGTGACTTCAGATAACGTCGAAGCAGTGCAGAAGTCAGACATACTCATTTTTGCAGTGCAGCCTGCACAATTGGCAAAGATTCTCAACGATATCAAAGACGAACTTACCGATAAACACGTGCTGATTTCGACCATTACCGGTTATGCGATTTCGCAGATTGAAGCCATTGTGGGTAGTGATCAGTTTGTCATCAGGGCAATGCCGAATACGGCGATTGCTGTTGGAGCCTCGATGACCTGCCTGGCCAGTAATGAAAAGGGAATGAAACGCATTAAGGTAGCCGAAGCAATTTTTAATCGTTTGGGAAATAGTTTGATCATTCCGGAAAATCAAATGCAGGCCGCGACTGTGGTTTGCGCAAGCGGAATCGCTTTCTGGATGCGGCTTATCCGCGCAACGACACAGGCTGCGATTCAATTAGGCTTTGATGCTCATGAAGCTCAGGAACTGGCGATGCACACCTGTAACGGTGCCTCAAAATTGCTTATAGACTCCGGTAACCATCCGGAAGAAGAAATAGACCGTGTAACCACTCCAAAAGGCTGTACGATAGAAGGACTTAACGAGATGGAACATAAGGGCCTCAGTTCATCGCTGATACAGGGAATGGTGGCCTCTTTCAATAAAATTAATGTGATTAAAACCGACCAGAAATAATGAGTTTATTTGATGTTTATCCGTTATACGA
>CAYNMH010000077.1:3200-17003 GCA_964398145.1 uncultured Flavimarina sp.
TGGGAGATCTGGATGCTTTGGCAGCGGTTTTGGCTAAAGAAGATGTGTGTGCAGTGATCGTAGAATTTATTCAGGGTGTAGGCGGTCTGGATATCAGCACGGCAGAATTCTATGAAGGTGTTGACAAACTCTGTAAACAAACCGGAACCTGCCTTATCGCCGATGAAGTACAGGCCGGTTTTGGGCGTACCGGGAAGTTCTTTGCTTTTCAGGAATACAATGTGGAGCCGGAGTTGATCTCGATGGCTAAAGGAATGGGGAATGGGTTTCCGGTAGGAGGAATTTTGATTCACCCTTCGATAAAGGCCGAATATGGGATGCTTGGCACCACGTTTGGCGGAAATCACCTGGCCTGTGCAGCAGCCTTAACTGTGCTTGAAGTATTGGAAGAAGAAAATCTGATGGCTAATGCCCAGAGTGTTTCCGATCATTTTAAGGCCAAAACCTTAGATATTCCGCAGATACAAAACGTAAAAGGCCGCGGCCTGATGCTGGGTCTGGAATTTGATTTTGATACGGCTGCCATCCGCAAAAAACTGATTTACGATCAGCATATTTTTACCGGAAGCGCTAAAAACAAAAACCTCATTCGTATTCTACCTCCATTAACGATTCAAAACGAACAAATCGATCAATTTTTTGAAGCATTAAAAATAGAATTGGATAAAATGTAAACCAAGATATTTAAATTAATACACTACCCGAATTCCCCTCCCCATCTAGGGAGGGGTTAGGGGTGGGGAGAAGCAGAGATTTCGGCTGCAAATTATTAACCTGACAGGAATCAACAAATGAAAAAATACACTGGATTAGACGACATTACCGATCTAAAAGAATTAATCGCGGAAGCCCGCGAAATCAAGAAAAATCCTTATGCCTTTGAGCATTTAGGAAAACGCAAACGCTTAGTAATGTTGTTTTTCAATTCCAGTTTGCGCACGCGCCTCAGTACAGAGAAGGCCGCCTGCAATCTGGGGATGGATGTTACGGTGATGAATTTTAACAGCGATGCCTGGAAGCTCGAGTTTGAAGACGGTACCGTCATGAACGCAGACACCTCAGAGCATATTAAAGAAGCCGCACAGGTCATCTCCCAGTACGGAGATGTGATCGCAGTGCGTGCCTTTCCCACCCTTACCGATAAGGCGAAGGACGAAAGCGAGTATGTGATTTCAAGTTTTGAAAAATATGCTTCGGTTCCTGTTGTCAATATGGAAAGTGCGACGGCTCACCCGCTTCAGGCGCTGGCCGATGCGATTACGATAACCGAACTTTCGCAGCAATCCAAACCTAAAGTGGTTCTTAGCTGGGCACCACATCCCAAGGCCCTGCCGCACGCGGTGGCCAATTCGTTTATCGGGATGATGCAGAAGATGGATGTGGATTTTGCCATCACACATCCGGAAGGTTATGAGTTGAGTGCCGATGTTGTCAAGGATTCTAAAGTGGTTTACGATCAGGACGAAGCTTTGAAAGATGCCGATTTCGTTTACGTCAAAAACTGGAGTAATTATAAAGAATACGGAAAAGTTGTCGCTACTCCGGAAAGCCATTCGGACTGGATGATTACTTCCAACAAATTAGGAAATGCACAATTTATGCATTGCCTGCCGGTGCGTCGCAATGTTATTGTTGCCGATGAGGTTTTGGATGGCGACCAATCGGTGGTTATTGAGCAGGCTAATAACCGTACGTTTTCGGCACAGGTTGTACTGAAAAGGATATTGGAAAATTTAGCTCCAAAATCCCAAAAGGAGAAGTTAGAAAGTAGTCGTTATGAGTACTAAACAAATTTCCCCTTCTGGGGCTAGGGGGCTTAACGTCGTTAAAGTTGGTGGAAACATCATCGAGAAAGAAGAAGATTTACAGGCTTTTTTAGATGCCTTTTCCGCTTTACCCGTACCTAAAATTCTGGTTCACGGCGGTGGAAAGCTGGCTACTCAACTGGCAGAACGTCTCAAGATTCCGGTGCAGATGATTAACGGGCGCCGCATTACAGATGCCGAGACGGTTGAGGTCATTACAATGGTATACGGCGGTAAAGTTAATAAAAGCATCGTAGCCGGCCTGCAGGCTCGGGATTGTAATGCGATTGGATTTTCAGGAGCTGATGGAAATACGATTCTTTCGGTTAAGCGGCCGGTTAAAGAGGTAGATTTTGGCTTTGTGGGTGATGTGGTAGGCGTAAATGCCAAACTAATCCATGAGCTCACCCAAATAGGGATCACCCCGGTTTTCTGCGCCATCACGCACGACGGCAAAGGCCAGCTGCTCAATACCAATGCCGATACCATTGCCTGTGAACTCGCAATCGGTCTGTCTGAATATTATAAGGTAACGCTCAATTACTGCTTCGAAAAAGCAGGAGTTTTACTGGATATTCAGGACGAAAATTCGGTTGTTAAGGAGATTGACACGAAGAAATATGCCGACTTACTGAAAGATGGTATTATCGCAGACGGCATGTTGCCCAAACTGGAAAACTGCTTTTACGCCCTAAAAGGCGGAGTTCATAAAGTAAAATTGGGCAAGCCGGAGATGTTAGATAAAAAGGACGTAAACCATACAACCTTAGTTCTGTAATAAACCCACTTTAAAATGGCTGAAATTCACGTTGATACCGATTGCGGAAATTCACCGAAGCGTGGATTTATAAAGGCGTTCAACATCGCTTTTGCCAAACAGGATTTTAAATTTATTCTGGATAGCATTACCGATGATGTCATCTGGCACATTGTAGGTGATAAAACAATTGAGGGAAAAGATGTATTTAAAAATGAATTGGAGCTTATGCAACAGCAGATAAGCAGTCTTCATTTGCATCAAATTTTAAGTCACGGAAAAGAAGGTTCTGCTAATGGGATTATCAAAATGGAAAATGGTAAAAAATATGCCTTTGCAGATTTTTACATATTCAGCAATGCAAAGGGGGCTAAAATCAAAGCTTTAACTTCATACATTATAGAAATAGCGTATTGATAAAAACGGACAGATTAAAACAGACTGGTCTATGACTATAGAAACACTTACGGAAGAGGCGATAGCATTATTAAAAAACCTGATTTCAACGCAGTCTTTTTCTTCAGAAGAAGAAGGCACGGCTGCACTTATTGAAAACTGGTTCAAAGCGCACGACATACCCTTTAAACGCCAGGCAAACAATATCTGGGCGACTAACAAGCATTTTGCGGAAGGCAAAACGACTTTACTGCTTAACAGCCATCACGACACGGTTCAACCTAATAATGGTTATACTAGAGATCCATATAGTCCGGATGTTGAAGACGGAAAACTTTACGGTTTAGGTAGTAATGACGCGGGAGGATGTTTAGTTTCACTAATCGCAACCTTTACGTATTTCTACGCTCAGGAAAACCCAAAATACAATTTAGTTCTAGTAGCCAGTGGAGAAGAAGAAAGCAGTGGTCCAAACGGGCTCAACAGTATGCTTAAGGTGATTCCTCCTGTTGATGTGGCGATTGTGGGAGAACCTACGTTGATGAATTTGGCTATCGCCGAAAAAGGTCTGGTGGTATTTGATGCGAAAGTCCTGGGAACTCCGTCGCACGCCGCGCATCCTAACGAAAACAATGCGATTTACAATTGCATCCCGGTATTAAAATGGTTTAAGGACTATACTTTTGAGAAAGTTTCTGAAGCCCTGGGCGGCGTTAAAATGACCGTGACGCAGATCAAAGCCGGAAAACAGCACAATGCGGTTCCGGCAGATGTGGAATTGGTTATTGATGTTCGGGTTAATGATCAATACAGCAATCAGGAAATAGCCGATTTGTTGCAAGCCGAAGCGCCTTGCGATTCGATTGTACCGCGCAGTCTGCGATTGAATTCCTCTTCCATACCTAAAGATCACGAACTCGTAAAAGCCGGTATAGCATTGGGTAGAAGTACGTATGGCTCGCCTACTTTGAGCGATCAGGCGGTATTAAGTTGTCCATCACTCAAACTCGGACCCGGCGACAGTACGCGTTCGCACAGTGCAAATGAATTTATTTACGTCGCTGAAATTGAAGAAGGCATTCAGATTTATATAGATTTGCTGAAAAGCATTCTGTAGGCCCCCTAACCCCCGAAGGGGGAATAAAAAGGGGTAAGGAAATAATACTAACAAGTTCAATCGCTGGCGATTGAACACTTAATAAAGGTTCCCATCCTTCTGAGGGGTCAGGGGAGGACAAGATTCCCGTCTTCACGGGAATGTAAAAATTAGATTATGAAACTTTGGGATAAAGGAGCAAACATAGACGATAAGATCATCCGTTTTACGGTAGGTAATGACCGGGAAATCGATGCGCATATTGCGAAATACGATGTACAGGCATCACGTGCACACGTGAAAATGCTGAATAAAATAGGTATCCTGACCGATCAGGAGTTGAAAGATTTGTTGCCCCAGCTCGATATTCTGGAGGCACATACGCAGAACCCCGATTTCTTTATCGAACCGGAATACGAGGATATTCACTCGAAGCTGGAAGCTGAATTAACACTTATTTTGGGCGAAACCGGGAAAAAAGTACATACGGCACGGTCGCGTAACGATCAGGTGCTGGTGGCTCTGCAATTGTATTACAAAGAGCAGTTGCAGCAAATCAAGGCGCGTACGGTTTCGCTTTTTGAAACGTTGATGCATTTGGGCGAAACCCACAAAGACCAATTGCTTCCGGGATATACGCATTTGCAGGTGGCGATGCCCAGTAGTTTCGGACTTTGGTTTAGCGCCTACGCCGAATTGCTCATCGATGATACTATCCTCATCAACGCCACGCAGGATATTGTAGATCAAAATCCACTGGGTTCTGCGGCAGGATACGGAAGCTCGTTTCCTATAGATCGCGAGATGACCACCAAAGAATTGGGCTTTGCCACGATGAAATACAACGTGGTTGCCGCTCAAATGGCACGAGGCAAAAGCGAGCGCACACTGGCTTCTACCTTGGGAAGTCTCGCCAATACGCTTTCGCGCTTTGCGATGGATGTATGCCTGTATATGAGCCAGAATTTTGGCTTTGTAAGCTTCCCCGAGCAGTTAACCACCGGCAGCAGCATTATGCCACACAAGAAAAATCCCGATGTTTTTGAATTGATACGCGGTAAGTGCAACAAGATTCAGGCTTTGAGTACCGAAATGATTCTGATTACAAACAACCTGCCCAGTGGCTACCATCGCGATTATCAGTTGCTCAAAGAAAATACCATCAATGCGGTGGAGTCTATGAAAGATATTCTCGAAATCTTCGATTACGCCATCAGTCAGGTGCAGGTTAAAGAGATTGACCTGAATGACGAGAAGTACAAATACCTGTTTACCGTAGACAGCATCAACGATTTGGTGGTTGAAGGGAAGTCGTTTCGCGAAGCCTATCAGGAAATTGGAGGACAGGTGCAGGCCGGTACCTATAAGCCGGAGCCGGGCAAAAAACATACGCATCTGGGCAGTATTCACAACCCCGGTTTTGACGAAATCAGGGCAAAAATGCGCAAGGTTTCAACCGCTTTGAATATCAAATAAGCGCAAGTCGCTGTCACAGATAATTCAATAAATTCTTTAACAGGCCTTTTTATTATCGAAAAGGCCTGTTTTATTTTGTGATTTTGTCAATTTGAATCGGTGTATTTTGTTGCTTTAACAAAAATGAGTAGCATTCAACTAAATCGATAAACTTTTTTAGTCTATTCGTTGTAGGAGATTATTCCTTCCCATACTTTTGCTGCATCTTTTTTAAGATATTATGAAGGTAGCCCTTTCTATTTTCAGTTTACTTCTGGCCGGGATTTTAAATCTTTCCGGATGGGCGCTTACACCTCAACAGGCATCAGAAATAAATTGTGCTTTTGAACAGCAGCTTAATGATGCAGGCTTTCACTACAACCCCAATCATAAAGACCATACTGAATTAAAGGTTGCCGAATTTGAAATCGAGGAATCCTCTTCAGAAAAAGTTTCCCGTTCAAAACAAGTTCAATTTTCAAACCCGTTTATTAGCGGTTCACAACTGGAAGGCGTTTGTAATTTTCACCTAAACCTTCCGTTCACCCCAACACGGGCCCGTGCCAACCTTGCCGGTGCCGTCAAGCCGTATATCCTTTTTCAGGTATTCAGACTTTGATTTAAAACTTAAGCTCGCGACTGCGGGCTAAACGCATTTCCTGTAACCGGTTACCTCACACTATAGCAGACCGGGCAGGGAATTTTGTGTCTTTTCCATTCCGGAAGGGCACCTCACATCAAATCATTTATCGTAAAATTCAAACACATGAAAAAAATTCTCATGATGCTAGGCCTGGGTGCGCTTTTGTTGCACGTAAGCTGTAAATCTGAACACCACAAGGAAGAAGAAAAAACCACTTTTTTAGTCACCAACCCCATTAAATTAGATACGGTAATCACCAAAGATTACGTAGCGCAAATACAATCAAGCCGCCACATTGAACTGCGTGCTCAGGAGCGCGGTTACCTTCAGAAAATATTTGTAGATGAAGGTCAGGCTGTTAAAAAAGGGCAGTTGCTGTTTCAAATTATGCCCAAATTATATGAAGCCGAAATGCAAAAGGCAAAAGCCGAAGCGCGTTTCGCAGAGATTGAATATGAAAACACCAAAAAGCTTGCAGACAGCAACATCGTTGCGCCAAACGAACTGGCGATGGCCAAAGCCAAACTGCAAAAAGCCAATGCCGAATTGTCCCTGTCTCAGGTACACCTCGAGTTTACCCAAATCAGAGCACCGTTTGATGGGATTGTAGACCGCTTTCACGTAAGACTGGGAAGTCTGGTAGATGAAGGCGAATTGCTTACCAGCCTATCTGATAACAACATTATGTGGGTGTATTACAACGTTCCGGAAGCCGAATATTTAGATTATCAGAGCAACTTAAAATCTGCGGATAAACCGGAAGTAAAACTTTTAATGGCAAATAACGCCTATTTCAAACATCCCGGAATCGTAGAAACCATTGAAGCCGATTTCAATAACGAAACCGGAAACATTCCGTTTCGGGCGACGTTTCCAAATCCCGATGGTCTGCTCAGACACGGGGAAACCGGTAATGTGCACGTGACCATTCCTCTTAAAGATGCGCTCTTAATTCCGCAGAAATCCACCTTTGAGGTACTCGATAAAAAATATGTCTTTGTCATAACCGATGAAGGCATCGTGAAATCACGCGAAGTACAGATCGCTAACGAAATGCCGCACCTGTACGCAATTGCTTCCGGTCTTTCTCCCAAAGACAAAATCCTTCTTGAGGGTTTAAGACTGGTTCGTGAAAATGAGCAGATAGACTTTGAGGTAAAAGATCCTAAAGCGGTTATTACCGATTTAGAGCTGTACGCCGAGTAATCTCACCCCAAAAACACAAAACATGTTTAGTAAATTCATAAAACGACCTGTATTTGCGATCGTAATCTCCATTATTATCGTTTTTGTAGGTTCGTTATCCATAAAGCAACTGCCTATTTCGCAGTTTCCGCAGATTGCCCCTACCACCGTAAACATCTTTATCGCCTATCCCGGTGCGAGTGCAGATGTACTGGTAAAATCAACGCTCATCACCCTCGAAAATGCGATCAACGGGGTGCAGGATATGCGCTATATGGCTACAGATGCGACCAGTGCCGGTGAAGCCACCCTGCGTATCATTTTTGAACCCGGCGTTGATCCCAATGATGCGGTGGTTCGTGTGAAAACCCGGGTTGACCAGGTTATGCCACTGTTGCCCGAACTGGTGCAGCGTGAAGGGGTGATCATTACCCCCATTCAGCCCAGTATGTTGATGTACGTAAACCTGTACTCGAAAGACAAGAGTATGGATGAGAAGTTTCTCTACAACTATGCTGATGTAAAGATGATCCCCGAGATCAACCGTCTTAAAGGGATCGCGCGTTCACAGATTTTAGGTAGCCGTCGCTATGCGATGCGGGTTTGGTTAAACCCTGACCGTATGCGGGCTTACAACATTTCTGTAGAAGATGTGATGGAAGCCATGCAGGAACAGAGCGTGGTAGGGCGTCCCGGTCGATTGGGGCAGAGTTCGGGTATTGATGCCCAATCTTTAGAATATGTATTGACCTATAAAGGGCGTTTCAACGAGCCCGAAGAATATGAGAATATCATTTTAAGAGCCAATGCTGAAGGAGAAAGTATTCGTTTAAAAGATGTGGGTACTGTAGCTCTGGGTAGCGAATTTTTTGATATTTATTCCAATCAGGACGGGCATCCTTCCGCAGCGATTGTATTGAAACAAAACTATGGCAGTAACGCGAGTGAAGTTATTGAAGAGGTAAAGGAAAAACTGAAGGAACTGGAAGCCGATTTCCCTCCCGGAATGGAATACAGCATCAGCTATGACGTATCCAAATTCCTGGATTCTTCAATAGAGCAGGTGGTAGATACGCTGCGTGACGCCTTTATTTTGGTTGCCCTGGTGGTATTTATATTTTTGGGTGATTGGCGTTCGACCTTGATTCCAATTATCGCCGTACCGGTGTCGCTTATCGGAGCCTTCTTTGTAATTCAGTTTTTTGGACTCTCGATAAACCTGGTGACGCTGTTTGCTTTGGTACTCGCCATTGGTATCGTGGTTGATGATGCGATTGTGGTGGTAGAGGCGGTGCACGCCAAGTTTGACCAATATCCCAATATCACGCCCTATCAGGCGGTGAAGCGGGTTTTGGGCGAAATCACCGGAGCGATTATCGCGATTACCTGGGTGATGGTTTCGGTATTCTTACCCATTTCATTTATGTCGGGTCCCGTGGGAACCTTCTACAGGCAGTTCTCGATCACGATGGCGAGTTCGATTGTGATTTCGGCATTAATCGCGTTGACACTTACGCCGGTATTGTGCGCGATGTTGCTTAAAAACCACCATGCCAAACCTCATAAACAGAATATTCTTACCCGTTCTTTAGATAAATTCAATCACGTATTTGATAAGCTCACCGGTAAGTATGTGGCGTTATTACGCCGAATCGTAAGTCTGAGATGGCTCACCTTTGCGGTACTTCTGGTCTTTTGTGCGGGAATTTACTGGCAGAGTCAGGTATTGCCTTCGGGCTTTATCCCTAGTGAGGATCAGGGTACCATTTACGCGATTATTCAGACGCCTCCCGGAGCGACTTTAGAGCGAACCAACAAGGTTTCTCAGGAGCTTCAGAAAATCTGTGAGGAGATAGAAGGTGTGGAATCGGTTTCATCCCTTGCTGGTTATGAGATTATGACCGAGGGTCGCGGTTCTAACGCCGGTACCTGTTTGATCAACCTCAAACCCTGGCATGATCGGGAACACGATGTAAAAGAAATCATGGAAGAGCTGGAAGAAAAATCCAAAGGTCTGGGTGCGGTAATCGAGTTTTTTGAGCCACCAGCAATTCCCGGTTTTGGTTCATCAGGTGGTTTCTCGTTGCGTCTTTTAGATAAAAACACCGAAACCGATTATCAGGATTTTGACAAAGTAAACCAAAAGTTCCTGGACGATTTAAAAGCCCGTCCCGAATTGACCGGTCTGTTCACCTTTTTCGCAGCAAACTATCCTCAATACGAACTGGAGGTAGACAACGACCTGGCCATGCAAAAAGGGGTGACCATTGGTAAGGCGATGGAGAATCTGGATATCATGATTGGTAGTACCTATGAGCAGGGTTTTATCAAGTTTAACCGCTTCTTTAAGGTGTACGTGCAGTCTGATCCGCAGTTTAGAAGATTGCCCAGCGATGTACTCAATATGTATGTGAAAAATGACGAGGGAGAGATGGTTCCGTATTCGGCTTTTATGAAGCTGAAAAAGACTCAGGGACCCAATGAAGTTACCCGATACAATATGTACAATTCAGCCGCAATCAGAGGTTTGCCAGCTAAAGGCTATTCTACCGCAGATGCGATTGATGCAATTAAAGAAGTCGCGGCTACCAGCCTGCCCAGAGGCTATGACATTGCCTGGGAAGGTTTATCGTTTGACGAAGCCAACCGCGGTAACGAGTCCATTTACATCTTCCTCATCGTACTGGTGTTTGTGTACTTTGTACTGGCAGCTCAATACGAGAGTTTTATCATCCCGATGGCGGTGGTGTTCTCGCTGCCTGTGGGAGTTTTTGGTTCGTTTGTTTTGCTGAAATTGATGGGGCTCGAGAATGACATTTATGCCCAAATCGGTCTTATCATGCTGGTGGGTCTGCTGGGTAAAAACGCGGTGCTTATCGTGGAATTTGCCGTGCTCAAGCGTTCGGAAGGTGCTTCGATAATAGAAGCAGCTATAGAAGGAGCCCGGGTGCGTTTCAGACCTATTTTGATGACTTCCTTTGCGTTTATCGCCGGGTTGATCCCGCTTATTTTGGCAAGTGGAGCCGGTGCTATAGGTAATCATACCATCGGGGCTTCGGCTTTGGGAGGGATGCTGTTTGGAACTATTTTCGGGGTCATTATCGTTCCCGGATTGTATTTCATTTTTGCTTCTCTTGCCGACGGGCGAAAACTCATCAGAGATGAAGAAGATCATTCGCTTACCGAAGGTTTCGTTCACGACATTGACACATTCACAAAATCTGAAGATGATAATTATGATAAGTAATCGTTATAAATCACTATACGTCCCAATCCTGCTTTTAATCCTTGCTTTTTCAAGTTGTAAAGCGCCGGGACTGATAGAAAAAGACGTTGATCTGAGCGCACTTCCTAAGCAATATGACGGGAAGATTCTGGGCGATACGACGAATACCGCCCTGATAAACTGGAAGGCGTACTTTACCGATCCGTATTTGGCGAAGCTGATTGATTCTGCTTTGGTACACAATCAGGAACTGAATATGATGCTCCAGGAAATCGCAATTTCGAAGTCTGAAATTCGGGCCAGAAAAGGAGAATATTTGCCCTTTGTAGGACTGGGTGCAGCCGCCGAAACTGAAAAAGTAGGTCGTTACACCAGTCAGGGTGCTAATGACGCCAATACCGAAATCAAGGAAGGTGTTGAGTTTCCGGAGCCTTTGCCAAATTATAAATTTGGGCTTCAGGCGACCTGGGAATTGGATATCTGGGGTAAGTTACGCAATGCAAAAAAAGCGGCGATACTCAATTACCTGTCGAGTGTTGAAGGCCGAAATTTTATGGTTACCCAATTGGTAGGTGAGATCGCGCAGTCGTATTACGAACTGCTGGCGTTAGATAATCAGCTGGCAATCGTAAACCGAAACATCGAGATTCAGGGCAATGCCTTTCGTATTGTAAAACTTCAGAAGGAAGCTGCTAAAGCGACCGGACTGGCCGTAAGTAAGTTTGAGGCTGAAGTTTTGTCCACACGCAGCCTGCAGTATGAAATTCAGCAAAAGATTACCGAAACGGAAAACCGAATCAATTTTCTGGTAGGCCGTTTTCCACAACCTGTGAAGCGTACTGCGGTTTCATTTATGGACATCAGGCCCGCGATGCTAAATGCCGGGATTCCGGCTCAATTGCTCGAAAACCGAACCGATGTAAAACAGGCCGAACTCGCTTTACAAGCGGCTAAACTCGATGTTAAGGTTGCCAAGGCTCGGTTTTATCCTTCTTTGGGTATTTCGGCAGGTGTGGGCTTCGAAGCTTTTAAACCTCAGTTTTTGTTGAATTCGCCCGAGTCGCTGTTATACTCGATAGCAGGCGAACTCACCGCTCCGTTGATCAACCGGAACGAGATTAAGGCTGCTTATATAGGTGCCAATGCGAAGCAAGTTCAGGCGGTTTATGATTATGAGCAAACCGTGTTGAATGCATATATCGAAGTGGCCAATCAACTTGCTAAAGTTTCCAATCTGGAGAAAAGCTATGATTTAAAGACGCAACAGGTAGAAGCGCTTAACCGCTCGGTGGATATCGCGGGACAGCTTTTTGGCTCTGCCCGTGCAGATTATATGGAAGTATTGATGACCCAGCGCGATGCTTTAGAATCCAATTTTGATTTGGTTGAGACCAAAGTCGCCCAACTTAATGCCTATGTACAGTTGTATCAGGCACTAGGTGGTGGCTGGAACTAAAATTTAGTTAGTGTTGAGGAGGTTGTTGACCATTCACTCCTAAATTGAGGTCAATTAACCTGAACCGCCCGGATGTGATGTCCCGGGCGGTTTTTTATTTGTGAATTCAAAATCTAAGGTTCAAAATTCAAGGAGAGTCATTTCTAAATGATTTAGATTATAGGTGTTGTCACTTTGACGGGAATAAAGGTCAAATCCATTTTCATCTCTGGTTTCTTTTTCTGATTTCGTATTTCTACTTTTGTATTTCGTATTTGAAAAACCTGTTATGTCAAATTTTGTAGCCAAAGATTCCATCGTGCGTAAAATCTGGGGAACCAGCGATACCGTGCTGCTCATTTTTGCTGGTGCTGCTGCCGAATTTGCTCTGAATAAAGCTGTAGACTGGTTATATTTTACCGGGAAGCTTCCGGCAGATCCTCTGGGGCGTTTGTTTTCGACTGTGACCTATGCACGCAGGATTATTTTTGCAGAAGAGACTCAGGCCAATCAAACCATCGATTCCATTTATCGCATTCATAAAGCAGTAGAGCAGGAGCGCGGGGCGCAAATTCCGGATTGGGCTTATCGTGATGTGCTCTTTATGCTTATTCAGTATTCGATTGCTTCTTTTGAAGTTTTAGAACGAAAACTTACCGCTGCCGAAAAGCAGGAAGTTTACGATGTATTTTACCGGTTTGGGAAGCGCATGCAACTCAAAGATTTGGCCCCAGATTATGAAAGTTGGTTGCCACAGCGCGATGCTCATCTCCACGAAAATTTATATAAGAGTAAGTATACCAAAGATCTATTCAAACAGTACAAAAAGCATCTGGGACCGTTACGTTATACTGTTTTAGTAGAAAGTCAAAAGCTTTTGGTCCCTGAACCTGTTCGAAATTTGCTGAATTATTCCCGGTTTTCAGCTTTAGCGCCACTGATCCCGGTTTATAAATTAAGCCGAAAATTAAATGCAGATGCCCTGATCAAAACACTACTTCTTCCTAAAAACTACAAAGAGGAAATTGAGGCATTAAATGTGGTCGTCTAGAAATCGTATTTGAAATTAAAGTATATTAGATTGTTCATTTTCAATCTAGTATTATGTGGTTTCTTTATATCCTTTTGGCTTTAGCAGTACTCATTCTTCTCCTCGCTATCACCGCCAAAAAATCCTATCGGGTAAGTCGCAGTATCAACATTCAACGGCCGGCCGCGCAGGTTTTTGAGTATTTGAAGTATCTAAAAAATCAGGATCATTGGTCTCCCTGGGACCGGAAAGATCCCAATATGAAAAAATCCTATCAGGGAACCGATGGAGAACCCGGTTTTGTCTCTCGGTGGGAAGGCAATAAGGATGTTGGTACCGGAGAGCAGGAACTCAAAGCTATTATTCCCGGAAAGCGTGTAGAGAGTGAGCTTCGCTTTTTAAAACCCTTTAAAAGTACCAGTGATGCCTGGCTTGAAGTGAGTACTCCAAATCCGGGAATAACTACAGTAGAATGGGGTTTTACAGGTAAGAACACCTTTCCATTTAGCGTAATGAGCCATTTTGTAAGTATGGATAAAATGATAGGCAAAGACTTTGAGGAGGGGCTCCGA
The DNA here is from genome assembly GCA_964398145.1 of uncultured Flavimarina sp. Lineage (GTDB taxonomy): Bacteria > Bacteroidota > Bacteroidia > Flavobacteriales > Flavobacteriaceae > Leeuwenhoekiella. The sequence continues at coordinate 16,801 of CAYNMH010000077.1, forward strand.
AATTTAAATGAACAACTGGAGGAAAAGGGATAGAATTTCTGCTGTGATCAAAATGACCAAAAACAAAAAGAGCGATCTCAAACGAGTCGCTCTTTTTTCTATTCTCTTTTTTCTAAATTCTCAAATCTCAAATCTCACATCTAAATGATCGTGCTCTGCCCCATGTGGATGTTCTTAAAATTGCGATTGGTATCATCAGGATG
>CAYNMH010000078.1:0-16941 GCA_964398145.1 uncultured Flavimarina sp.
TGTTTATACAAGTTAAACTTATACTAAACGTAGCTCATAGACTGATAGTCACAGCGAAACAATTGTAATTTTATGGAAATCACCAAAAAATTGCTTTTTTATGAACTATCTAAATTTAGATAAGGAAAGAACGAAAAAGACTGTCAAAGAACTCAATATACTTTTGGCAGATTATCATTTGTACTATCAAAAACTCAGAAACTTTCACTGGAATGTAGTTGGCGAGAATTTTTTTGACCTGCATGCCAAGTTTGAAGAAATGTATAATGATACCCTCATTAAAATAGATGAGATCGCAGAGCGCATTTTGACCCTGCGCCACCAACCTGAAAGTCATCTTACACGCTACTTAGAACTCTCAAATATCGCAGAGTCTCCCAGTAATACTAAAGATGTCGAAATGATTAAAATTCTTCTGGAAGACCACGGCAAACTATTGATCCAGATGCGCAAAACAGTTGAAATCGCCGATAATGGAGGTGATGAAGGGACTATCGATCTCCTGGGTGCCTACATTAGAGAGCTTGAAAAAACGAGCTGGATGCTGGATACCTGGCGTATGAATAAAACTGAAAATTACCAGAAGTAAATTTTAACCCTAAATCCTATTTCCATGTTAGCACTTTTACAATCAGAAACCGAGAATCATCCTGAATGGACATTTCTAGGTTATGATTTTTATAAATTAATAGAAAAATTACAAGGTTGGGGCGAAAGCCTCATTCTAAAACTGCCCAATTTCGTTATAGCGATACTTGTATTTTGCGTTTTTTGGTTTTTAGCTAAATACGTTTCCAAGTTTGTGCGCAATATCCTGATGCGTGGCGTTAAGCAAGATTCTATACGGGTAATGGCCGGTAAAACCGCATTTGCCATCACCGTATTGATAGGATTTTTTGTAGCACTCGGAGTGATGGATCTTGACAAGGTCCTAACCTCTGTACTAGCCGGGGCCGGAGTTGTAGGTCTGGCCATTGGTCTCGCTCTTCAGGGAACTTTAAACAATACCTTTAGCGGAGTAATTTTAAGTTTTATGCCACGGTTGCAACTGGGCGATTGGGTCGAAACCAATGATTATGCCGGGGTAGTTGAAGATATTACCCTGCGTAACGTAACTCTTCGACAATCTGATAATAACTATGTAGTGGTACCAAACTCCAGCATTGTAGATTCCCCTTTTAAAAACTGGTCCCAAACTGCCCGAAGCCGCGTTTTTGTAAATTGTGGTGTAGGCTATGAAAGCGATCTGGAAGCAGTAAAAAAACTTACTCTGGAAACAATTACTAACACCTTTGAACAACAATCTCCGGAAGAAGTTGAGTTTTATTACGAGGGTTTTGGCGACAGTTCCATCAATTTTGTGGTACGGTTTTGGGCTCCGGTATCTAAAAGAAGAGATATGCTTGTAGCTCAGGATTTGGCGATTATTGCCATCAAAAAAGCTTTTGATGCCAATGATATCAATATTCCATTCCCTATACGCACATTGGATTTTGGTAAAAATAAATTTCGCTCAGAAACCATTACTATCGCAAACAACAATGCTGGGGAATCCTAAACAGTATTTTTTCAAAACAATAAGCCGCTTAAATCTTCTGGGATTGAGCGGCTTTTCTTTTTTAAATTAATTCCGATTTGTGCACGAAGCAGGTTTGATTTTCGTTTTACTATTTTTGAGCATCTAGCAAAAATCATATGAGTCCTGAAGAATTTGCACGGCTACAGGCCGAAAACGAACAATTAAAGGCTAAACTGGACAAGCAGAAAAGAACCAGTCAAAAAAGGCGTAAGCTGGGCTGGACTTTTCTCAAACAATCCTCGGGCTTCATTTTAGGCGCTAAACTTAAAAAAAGTATTGAGCGCTTTCTGGAAGAACTTTCCGAACAGCAACGTGTGTCGCGGGAAACCTTATCAGATTTACTGAGCGCTATAATCATAAGACTGACCCGTGTAGGCTTTTTATTGGTGATCACCACGCTGCTGCCCTCTATCCTGCTTATTTTTCAAACCTATTATCTATCGCAACAGAATAAACTGATAACCGGGCAAAGCGAAATGTTTAAGCAACAAAATAACCGTCTCGATCAACAAACTTATCTTCAGGAAGCCGAGCGACGTGGCCAGACCCTTTTGCTGATGGATACGATGCTGAAAGAAATAAGTGATGATGTACGGTCTAATGCTCAAAACACCATTAACGATGCCACAGCAGGCCGACTCATTTCCCTTAGTAAAATGCTGAAACCGTATCGGTATCTGGAAAACGACAGCCTTATAGAACGGGTAATCAGTCCGGAACGGGCTTATTTACTGGTTTCTTTGCTGGAAACCGGTATTAACCTGAACGCCACTTCACGCAGTCGAAGCAATGGCAAACTTATCAACCGGCTCGATTTTACATATGCCGAGCTTCGCGACATTAATCTCAAGGGTGAAGATCTCCTGGAAATCAACTTATCGCACGCCGATTTGCGTAATTCAAATCTCACAGGTACCGATTTTAAACGTGCCCAATTTGTAGATGCTTTTCTTCAAAATACAAATCTGAGTTATACCAGTTTTATTGAAACCGATCTCGAAAATGCCAATCTCAAAAATGCCATTTTAGATCGTGCAGATTTCACGCAGGCAAATCTCACCGGTGCCAACTTAAAAAACGTAAGCCTGGTCAAAACAAAAATCAACCAGGCTCAATTAAAAAATGTACAGGTTCATAAAAATTTTGAACAGGATGCGCTCACACAGCTGAATAAAGATCAAAGCGACTGGCTATTTAAAAACTATCAAGTTGTTGAAATTGACGATGATTTATACCAACTTCTTCCTAGAGACTAATTGTTTTTACGTTTCCATTTAAGCTGAAACAAATCTTTTCTACGGTCAACGAGATTGTGCACACTACCAAACTGATTGAGTTCTTTTAATAAATCGAGATCTACATCTGCAACCAAAATCATTTCTGCATTGGGAGTAGCTTCAGCCTTAACTCCGTTTGTAGGAAACTGAAAATCGCACGGTGTAAGCACCATACTTTGTGCAAACTGCATATCCATATTGTGTACTTTAGGGATATTGCCCACACTACCTGCAATGGCTACATAACACTCGTTTTCAATAGCCCGCGCCTGAGCGCAATGCCTTACGCGGCTGTATCCGTTTTGGGTATCGGTAAGGAAAGGAACGAAAAGAATATCCATACCTTCATCGGCTAAAAGACGGCCCAACTCAGGGAACTCAACATCATAACAAATAAGAATTCCTATTTTACCACAATCGGTGTTGAAGGTTTTGAGTTTTTCACCCCCGCTCATCCCCCAGGCTTTGGCTTCGTCTGGCGTTACGTGCAGTTTGTAAAATTTTTCGATGGTTCCGTCACGTTTACATAAGAACCCTACGTTGTAAAGCTTGCCGTTTTCCATATAGGGCATACTTCCCGTAATGATATTGATGTTGTAGCTCACCGAAAGCTCGGAAAAACGGTCGCGAATCCGCTCCGTATACTTAGCCAGTTCCCTAATGGCATCGGGTTCTGATAAATGATTGTAAGCTGCCATAAGCGGAGCATTAAAAAACTCGGGAAACAACGCAAAATCTGACCGATATCCGGAAATGGTATCTATAAAATATTCAGCCTGTTCAATAAGTTCTTCAAAATTTTTATAGGTACGCATTTGCCATTGTACCAGACCCAAACGCACCACAGTCTTGACGCTTGCAGGCCTTTTTTCGGGCTTTTGATAATAAATATTGTCCCACTCCAGCAGTGCAGCATATTCTTTAGATTGCTTGTCGCCTTCCAAATAGTTGGTAATAATCCGTTTTACGTGAAAATCATTACTCAATTGAAAGTCCAGCACCGGATCATTGATCTCACGGGTACGCACTTTCTCTATGTATTGCTTAGGGGTAAGCTCTTTTGCATATTGATGGTAATTGGGCAACCTTCCTCCAAAAACAATACGCTCCAGATTTAGGTTTTCACACAATTCTTTACGATAATCGTAGAGCCTGCGGCCTATGCGCATACCGCGGTATTTGTGCGAAATAAATATATCTATCCCGTACAGCACATTTCCTTTCGGTGTATGTGTACTGAAGGTTTCATTGCCGGTGATTTGTAAATAGGTGTGCTTGTCTGAAAACTTTTCGTAATCGACTATGATTGAAAGTGCACAGCCGGCAATCTCCCCATTTACCTTAACCACCACCTGCCCTTCAGGAAAGACTGAAGTAAGTTTTTTAAGATGCTTTTTCTCCCAATAGGGATCGGGTATCGTGGGATAAACCGCAATCATAATGTCCTTTAATTCCTGAAAATCCTTTACATCGAGGTATTCAAGTTTTATGGTATCTACGCGCTCCCGTTTATCTAAAGTGTCATTGTCTAGTTCTTCCATTGCAATTTGTGATTGTTAAACTTAAAAATTAAAGCCGAAGCCAAAGGAAAGACGGAATCCTTCAGACCCGCTAAAGAGATTGAAGGTTCCGCTCAGGGCGTCCGTACTGTTTACCCAAAACCCAATTCCGTAGGAATCGTGCCACTTTTGAGATTCTCCATCCCCGTCAAACCAGACGCGACCTAAATCGTAACCTGCAAAAACGCCTATCTGTAAAGGCAGTAATCCGGTTTTGAAGGTGTCAAAACCGTATCTGAAATCGGCTGAGGTTGAAAATGCATCCTCCCCAATGAAGCGGTCAAAGCGATAGCCTCTAAGACCATTATTTTCACCCAAACGGGCACCTTGATAAAACTCATAATTATCCCCGAACCGAAACTGTGCTCTGGCAGTCGTCTTGAGCACCAGTTTGCGATTGGCACTTAAGGCATTGTAAAATCCCAGACTGGGATTAAGGTATAAAAACCGGTTTCCGGTATCCGTAAGACTATTAGTATAACCGCCATTCAGTACAAAATCCATCCCACGACTAGGAGTTAACGTATTGTCTTTACTGTGATATTCGTATGTGGCATCTAAGGTGGCAAAATACTTGGCTTCATTAAGTTCTATTACATTGGCCTGCTCAATAAAGCTCAATAAATTTTCTTCCACTTTAAAACTCTGCACCAAAGCTTTTGCAGAAAACGTACTACCGTAATCAGAATTACGCAGCATTCCTGCGGAAACCTCTGAAATACGCATACGCACACGATTAAAATCGTAGCCTTCCTCATCATCGGGATTTATGCTTTGGTTTCCAAAACCGAAAAAATTCTGAGTATAGTCGGGACTTGTGATTCGGGCTCTTGCTACCAGATTCCAATCGTTAAGAATGCCTGCAAACTCCCCTTCGTAATTAAAATCTATACCGCTTGTGGCAAAGAAATAGCTGGCTTTAAAACGGTGCTGCTGACTAAACGGATTTTGCTTGAATCCATTAACGGTATAAATATCACTAAGTCCTAACGTCACACCGTTATCTGGATTGTACCCGAGCGCCGGGGTGATTACATTATATCGGAGTATATCTTTTTGATAATCATACGTATTGTAATCGTAAACATCGGTAAGCCTGAAATTAGCACCACCCCGCGATTCAATAGTATTAGGAAGTGACTCGTGATCGTAGATTTTAACTTTCCGCCCATCATAAATGCGGTATATATCGTTATTCTGACCGCCAATAATCCGAATAAAAATAGGATTATCCCCACTACCGCTTACTTCAAAAACATCATCGTCATCAAGACCATAAATCCAAAGCTGATTGGTCTCATCAGAAAAATACGTACGATTAAGAAACAAATCGGCTTTTTCTCCACCTTTAATTCTCCAGGCTTTTACAGTAGTTTCGTTGTTTCCTCGCGTAATCTCAAAATAATCATCTTTATCAGTACCGGTAATCATTTGTAGCTCTGCCAGATAATCGTAGTACGTTTGAGCGATATCGGTGATATTATCACGGCGTCCTTTAAGGCTTTCTTTGATATTACTTATAGATTCACCACTTCTAACCTCTGGTGGTAAATCATTAAAAGCTTCTTCAATCACGGCATCGGTAATGTTTGACCTGAGATATTCCGCTTGTTTCACCCATTCATACCTCCCGGATCGCTGGGCTAATGCCCGGTCTAGTTTGATTCCCGATTTATTAAACCATTTGATATCCTGTAGGTTTTTGTCGTACGCCTGAAACTGTTTGGCTGCGCCAAAAAGCGCCTGAGCTATACTGATAATCGCCCCGTCAAAATTGGTAAATACCTGATCGCGATCTCTGGGAATAGGCACAAAAACATCCTTTCCATCCTGATTTTTATATTCGGCCCACCGCCATTGATCGTTATCACGATCCCAGTCGCCTACCAACATATCAAACATCCGGGCGCGCACGTATGCTGTTTCGTCAACCACGTTTTCCTCGTCACTTCTCAATTTATCCAGGATATCATCAGTGCTTTCAATATCATCGGGATAGTCAAAAATTGCCCCGTCAAATTCTTTCGTGGGTCGCTCTACAATCATATACAACTGGTCACCATAATCATCATTATAAATCCCCAAAGAAGGTTGCTTAGGAACATAATACAATTGAGGATGTGTACTAAAAACACCGGCCGCCGCGCTCAATCTTGGAATTGCGAAGGCGCCGTAAGGGTGTGCCGAAGTATATAAATCCTGAATTAAACTCTGCGGAAGACTGATTTCCAAATCTTCCTCCATATCCTCATTATTTTTGAGCACGGTATTTTGAAGAAACTGAACACTACTCTTACGCAGGGATCTCATATTAAACTCCTTTCCGCTTTCATCTTCAAGTCGCAAAGAGCGGGTCTGACTGCCTCCTCCGGGTCTAATCACTTTTAGCCCGCCATATAATGTATCTAAAATCGCTACAGGTACAGTCACCTCCTTACCATAAACATCCCGGTACTGCTGTCCCCAAACATTTTCAAACAAATCGGAGCGCTGAGTTTCTTCTATCGAATAGACGGAAGCTTGAGTAGTAGGGCTGTAAGTGGTTGTCAGGTTAGAATAATCTGTAAGCTTATGCGGAGGGCGCACCTCTTTCTGAAAAAACAGTTCGGGTTCACGTGTTTCCTGATTTATACCATAATAGCGCACCCATGAGGAGCCATCAGTAAAAATATCAAGACGTGCACATCCTTCATAATCAGAGCTGAACAACCCGTCATTCCCTAAAAATGCATAAGATGATTTTGATCCTGAACCGGAAACAATTTGCCTAACTTCTTCGTGCTCAATATATTGTAAGCCGTGCTCGTGACCGGAAACAAAAATGGCCCTTTTGGTATCACTAGCTAAAAGTCGCAAACGTTTCATGAGTTCATTATACTTCTCATTAAACCGGTCTTGCTTAGAAACCCCACCCTGCGTACGCACCTGAGTTACCAGAGAGGCTAGTAAAGGTAGAGGAAGTTTTTGCTGGGAAGGGTACAAATGTTTGTCCAGGGCAAACTTCCCTCCGTGCACTCCATTCGTATACATAGGATGATGCATCGCAATCACGACAGTTTTCTGCTGATTTTTTTTAAGTTCATTCTGAAACTCGACAAAAAACTTCTCGCGATCTTTAATATTATCGCATTTATCATTGATTTTGGGATTCTTATTCCAGTCTTCAAGATACCATTGCGTGTCTATCAGGATTAAGTGTACATCATCACTCACGTCATAACTTACCAGAGGACAACCATCCCGGGGAAGAAATACATCATCCTTCCCAGTGATTTCTTTGATGTAATCCTGCTCGCGCTTGAGTCCGTTAAGACCATCATTATACCAGTCATGATTGCCGGGGATTATAATGGGAGTGCCGGGGTAATTTTTAAAACTTTCAACCTGTACGTCAATTCGGTGTTCGGAAAGAGCGCGATCTTCGGTCCCCTCGGGCGGCATCCCTACAGGATAGATGTTATCTCCCAGGAAAATGGCAAATGAGTTCTCGTCAACGGCATCGTTGAGTATTTTTTTAAATAAAAGTATTCCTTCAGTGGTGCCGTCTATGGGAGCATTACCGGCATCGCCTAAAAGATAAAAAGTACGGGAAATTTCTTTTCCCTGTGGAAACTCGCCCTGCTCAACACCGCTTTTATAACGGTTGGTATACGTGGCACAGGCCGAGAAAAATAGTGTAATTACAAGTGTTAGAAGTATGTTATTTTTTAGCATGAAAATAATATTCGAAATTCTTTTTTGTACTTTTCAATACTTGTTAATTCACAAATCAAATGGCCGAAACTGCAGAAAAAGAATCACAATCAATCTCAAAAGCAGATCAATTTGTACTAGATCTTTTTAAGGAAAAGCTTCCCAATAGTTACCTGTACCACAACTATAATCATACTGTGAGAGTGGTTAAAAGTACTAAAGAAATAGCCGATAACTCTGAAATTAATGTTAAACAGAAACAAGCTTTAGTGCTGGCTGCGTGGTTACATGATACCGGTTATACGGTAACGCGTGACGGCCACGAAGACGCCAGTATTGAGATTGCGAAAGAGTACATGCAGAAAGAAGGGACAGACCCTGAAATTCAAAAAATGGTGGTCGAATTGATCGCTTCTACTAAAATGGGTGTTGAGCCAAAAAATGAATTGGAACGCATTTTAAAAGATGCAGACAACTCACATTTTGCAAAAGAATACTACAAGCAGACCAGCGAATTTTTGCGTCAGGAATTATTGTTAACAGGAAGTGCCGATTTTTCTCCTGCTGAATGGCGTGAGGAAAACATTGAAATGTTTACTCATAAACACCGTTTTTATACAGATTATGCTGCCCGAAACTGGAAAGCTCAAAAAGATGAAAACCTCATTTCCCTTTTGAAAAAGGAAAAGAAAAAGAAGAAAAAATACAGAAAGGAAGAAGTTAAAGCCAAACTTAAGGCTAAATATAAAGATGAAAGCCCAGATCGCGGTGTTCAGACCTTATACCGAACCACCTTACGGAATCACATTAAATTGAGCGATATCGCAGATACTAAAGCTAACATTTTACTTTCGGTTAATGCGATTATTATCTCCCTGGCACTTTCAAATATGATCCCAAAACTGGATGCGCCCAGCAACCGTCATCTTTTGGTTCCTACGTTGATCCTGGTTTTGTTTAGTGTTGCCTCAATAATTATGTCTATTTTATCTACACGCCCCAATGTAACTTCTGGTGAATTTACACGGGAACAGGTAAAAAAGAAACAAGTGAATATTTTATTCTTCGGGAATTTTCACAAAATGAAATACGATCAGTATCAGTGGGCCATAAATGAAATCATCTATGATAAGGATTATATCTACGAGGCTCTAACTAAAGATTTGTACCTCTTGGGCGTGGTTCTCAACAAGAAATATATGTTGTTAAGACGTACCTATACGGTTTTTATGGTTGGTATTATTGTTTCGGTAATCAGCTTTATAATTGCCTTCTCGATGATGTAAATCGGTTTTCAAACTTAAAACTTATGAATCCAATACTTCCATCAGATCATCATAGGTGATGGTCTGATTTTCTTTAGAGCGCGGAAGTTTTGAAGTGTACAAAACATTTACACGAATAGCCTTAAGACCTACAACGCCCTGAACATCTTCAAGTTCTAAATACTCAACCTCGTGTCCCAGGTATTTTTTATGCTGTAAATACTCAATATAGCGCGTATATTCTTCGGCATCAGAATCTTGAGAATAGATGATCGCGATTTTTCCTTTCTGCGTTACGCGCTCATCAGTCCCTTTGATGCAGGCTTTATCAATGCGCTTTTTGATAATTTCGTAACGCGCGTTATAGGTTCCATCCACATCAAATTTCTTTTCATCCATTCTATACCTAATAGATAAGGTAGTACTGAAAACTAAAATGAGTGACGCCGCATCCAGTTGAAGCTCTGCCCCTTCCTGCTTGTGATAAAAATGATTTTCCATTTCACACATCGTAGAAAGTTGCCACAGTCTCAAGTTATACAAATACACTTCACTAAAAGCACTGGTAGGGGTCATAGATGCGCCTATGTAGATATTGTGATCCACACCATCCGTTTTATAACGTTCAAAATAATGTGGGAAAATCTCCTGTGCTTCCTGCTGTTTACGATCTATAAATGTTGCCAGGTTTTGATTAATAAGCTGTACCGTATCGTCATAATGCTTTCGGTGTTTATAAATCAATCCGGTATCCTTGTTGATTGACGTTTTATAATTATCGATAGCCTTTTTAAGTTCGGGGATTTTGGTATTAAGATGGTTTAAAAGGGGGTTAACCTCTTCTTTAAGCAAAGCAAAAACTTCGCTCTCACTGTTAGCATTAAGCTGCTGCCCTATCTCTTCGGTAAATTCCTGAATACGAAATTTTACCTGCTCATAAATAGGCATTGGCTGAGCTTCTAAAGCCAGTTCTAAAATAGTATCTACCATTTTCAACTGAATCAAAATATCCTGCTGAATTGCAGCATTCCGTTCATCTGAAGAACCTACGATATCGATCTGGCCATAAAGCGGATAGACATCTTCGAAAGCAATATCCTTAAAAGCAGCAAATTTCCCGGCATCCTGATTTTTAATAAAGCGTTTGGCTTCCTCTTCAAAAATCCATAACACACTGGGGTGAATACTGGTGCATTCGCTTTGTATGACGGCTTTAATCCTATTTTCGAGATCATTGCGTTTTCGTTCTACCGTAGAAACGATAAATGGCATCACATCGTCCAGCTTCGTAGCGTTAAGACTGTGCAATTTATTTCGGGTGGAAGACACCAGTTCTAACACGGCTAAAAGCTCATTCCCTTTTGATATGGGTGCCAGAATACAGCTTTTTGCATCCTGAGCCAGTAAGTTTTTGGCCAAAAGATTATGTGGATTCTTATTAGCATACTCTTCCACATCTGGTATGATGAAGTAGTTTTTATCCTTAACCAGGGAATTATAAGCATTATCACACATACTTTTACGGCAATCCTTACGGGCATCTTCATTCAGAATGAAGCTCGTAAGCATTTTTTCATCAGACATTTGTGTGAAGAAATCATTGTTCTTATCAAATTCGGTAAAACCCACCCGTAAATCGGGAACGTTAAAAATCGCGCTAAATATTTCACGGAATTGTTTAGAAGTATTCTCGTTCAACGTATTTTTTGAGAGCAGGGTACTCTTTAAATCAGATATAGAATCGTCAACGGTTACGTCTGTTAGATTAAGTATGGTAATTCCTTTTAAAACCCAGCTTTGTGGAGGGAAATATTCCTTCCAAAGCTCATAATCGTATCCGTTTGCAATAAGTTTATCTGCGATTTGCGGAGTGATTTCAACTGCTTTATCCGTTGGTTCACAATACGTAAAATCGGCATTAATTGCAGCGCGATAACTGCGAATGATCCCGTTGACATCGGGAATTTCATAATACAGCGGCCGACTGATATCTACCGTATACCCGTAGTACGAATTAAGGACAATAACACAACCCAGAATGTAATAAAACTCGCTATCCAGATCGCGAATACTCAAATCAAACTCTGGACCGGCATCTTTTAAAATAGAAGCAAATCTGCGGGTTGGGTTAAAAATTCGATTTTGAAAAGGCACGGTAGCGGCCTTAATTTCGTTTTTAGTAAGAGCTGCAGGGAAAAGGTTATCCAGTAAAATGCTTAAAGGCTCATGATACTTTTGAAGTTCTTCAAAATCTTCAATGCCTTCGGAAAGTTCAGGATATTCTTTAGCATAATCGAGTATCGATTGAATATACTCCTGCGTAATAGGGTTTTGAGACTGCTTCATTCGCTTTTCGAGCATCTCAAATACCTTTGTCAGACTTAGCTGAATCTGTAGCGGAAAATCCTGTAACTCTTCCATTTAACTTAATTTAAAAAAGAAATTAATCAAAAATGCACATACAAGGCACCCATAATTAGTCTTTAACATAGGTTTAAACTTACAAAACGGCTTTTTTGATGTTGGCTGCAAAGGGATTATCTTAAGGTTAAGGACTACTTAAACCGATTGAAACGTAGGTAAAAATACAGAAGTGCTCCACCTAAAAGTTAGAAATCCCGTATATTGCGCCCCATATATTTAAAATTATGAAACGAATATTTATAGCAGGTATGGCTTCAGTACTTGCCCTTTCTTGCGCAGAAGAAACAGACTTCCGAATTACAGGAACTACGCCCGATATCGACAACAACACCAAAGTTTACCTTCAAAAGATTGATGAAAATAACCGCCTGGTAGGTATTGATACCGCAGTTATTAATGAGGGTGAATTTAGTTTTGATCCCGCTGAGGTCAAAGATCCTGAAATGATGGTTTTAGGTTTTGAAGCCGCGCAGGGAACCGTTATTCTCATAGCAGAAAACGAAAACATAAGTGTACGTGCCTACAAAGACAGCCTATATACGTCTAAAGTAAATGGTGGGGATGAAAATGATTTTTTTAAGCTCTATTATAACGATGTGGTTGCTTCAAATAAGAAGAAAAATAAACTTCAGGAGCAGGCGATGACCTTACAACGATCGGGCGATACGGCGGGTATGACTGCGCTTCGTGCAGAATTTGAACAAATTAATGCAGATGATACGCAGCGACGTATCGAATTAGTAGAAGAAAATACAGATAAGTTTGTAAGCATAATTGTACTTTCTGATCTAGTAGGAACTCAGGCCATTGACGCCACCGAAGCGGAAGCTCTTTTTGACAAACTCGACAAGAATTTACAGGAGATGCAGAAGGGTATAAAACTGAAAGAAATGATCGCTCAGGCCAAAGAACGCGAGGCTGCGGCATCGCTGGCAGAAATAGGCAATAAAGCACCACAGTTTACAGCTCCTACTCCAGACGGCGATGAATTGTCGTTACAGGATGCTATGGGTTCTAAATACACTATAATCGATTTTTGGGCCAGCTGGTGCAAACCTTGCAGGGCTGAAAATCCAAATGTAGTTAACGTCTATAACCAATATCACGAGAAAGGACTTAATATTATTAGTGTTTCCCTTGATCGTGCTTCAGCACGCGATAAATGGCTTGCTGCAATTGAAAACGATAATATGACCTGGTATCACGTTTCAAATCTTATGGAATGGCAGGATCCTATTGCACGCAAATATGGTATAACCGCGATCCCGGCCACCTACCTACTCGATTCTGAAGGTACAATCATCGATAAAAACCTGCGCGGAGAAGAATTGGTAAAGAAAATGCAGGAGCTTTTAGGAGAGGGGTAGATTTTTGAGCAATCCCATTCGCGATTTATGAGTTACTCAATTATCGGAAATTTATAAACTCACTTAAAAAAAGTATTGAGGCTGTGATGATGATTTAAAAGTTTGAGACTTTTTTTCCAGCCTTTATTAAACTGTCAGTAAGAAGTAAAAATAGTACCGTTAAATCGTTTTTAACACCAGGAAAACAAAAAAAAGGACAACACTGACCTTCAGTCTCATAGAATATGAAGAAATTAGTGCCTCTTTAAATCATTCAGATGCTAAAATTTCTTTTTGGAATTTCTTTCCTAATCTCAAACCCTATTTTCGCATTTCAGAACGTGTCACAATCCATATCTGATCTTCCAAAACCAAACATAGTTTTTTTATTGGTTGATGATTTGGGATGGGGAGATTTTGGTTGTTACGGTGCACAATTTAACGAAACTCCAAATATTGATTTGCTGGCTTCCCAAGGAATGCTTTTTACTAATGCTTATGCGGCAGCAACAGTATGTTCTCCCAGCCGAGCTGCTATCCTCACCGGAAGATATCCTGCAAGAACTCACCTAACTGACTGGATTAAGGGTCATGATCGACCATATGCCAAATTACGTGTACCTGATTGGGAGATGCAAATGGATCATCAGCGCACGATTTTACCTGAAGCCTTTAAAAATGCCGGCTACAAAACAGCATTTATAGGGAAATGGCATCTTATGCCTGAAGGTCAACCTCAATTTGATAAGCATTATCCTACTGATCATGGATTTGACTTAAATATAGGGGGGCGCGAATGGGGAAAACCAAATGGTCCTAATGGTTATTTTTCTCCATTTGATATGCCCAACGTACCGGATGGTAAAAATGGAGATTTTCTTACAGATAAACTTACAGAACAAGCCTTAACCTTTCTGGACACTGTAGATCATCGCAAACCCTTTCTGCTATACTTTTCATACTATACTGTACACGGTCCCATAATGGCGCCAGAAGATTTGGTCAATAAATATGAGCAGAAAGCAGAATCATTTAGTAATCAAAAGGATGAATATATTAATCCTTCTCGTGCGGCAATGGTTGAACGTCTCGATGTTAGTATAGGGCGTTTAATGCAAAAACTTGACGACCTGGGGATTACCGACAATACTATTATTGTCCTGACTGGTGATAATGGTGGTAATTTTGATAAAACCACCGCAGGCTTAAGAGGGTTTAAAGGCCTGTCTTACGAAGGAGGGGTAAGAGAGCCTCTAATTATAAAATGGCCGGGAGAAGTAAGAGCGGGCTCCCAATCTGACGTTATGGTTATCGGAACAGATTTTTATCCAAGTCTCCTGGCAATGGCTGGTTTACCTCTACTCCCGGAGGAACATAAAGACGGTGTCAATTTATTACCCATATTTAAAGAAGAAAAAACTACCATAGAAAGAGATGAATTGTTTTGGCATTACCCACATTATCATCGTACTAATCCATACGGAGCTATACGCAAAGGGGACTGGAAACTAATTGAATTTTTTGAAGATGGAAAAAAAGAGCTCTATAATCTTAAAGAAGATCCTTACGAATTAATTGATGTAAGTATACAATATCCTGAAAAAGCTCTTAAACTATACAACAGGTTGGTAAGCTGGCGGAAAAACGTGGGCGCGCAAATGCCTGTACTTAATCCCAATTATGATCCTAAAAAGGAAAAACGCTCTAAATAATCTTCTGGATATGAAATCTGCGAACCGCTTGAAAAAATTGAAATCTACCATCCTGCTTATTCTAATTGGCATTTTTGTCAAGATAAATCTTTTGATAGCTCAAGATCGCCCCAACATTTTATGGATAACCATTGAAGACACTTCCCCTCAATTTATAGGCTGTTATGGTAATGACGATGCCAGTACTCCGGTTATTGATAAACTGGCACAGGAAGGGGTTCGTTTCACTAATGCGTTTTCAACAGGAACGGTTTGTTCTCCCAGTAGATCTACCATTATTACAGGAGTTCGAACTTACAAAATGGGAACAGGTAACCATCGTAGTAAATATTCAATTCCTGATTATATTCACGGCTTTCCGTATTATTTGAAACAACAAGGATATTACACTACAAATAATTCTAAAACCGATTATAATGTAGCCAATAGCAAAAGCTTTATTAAGGACGCCTGGAATGAAAGTTCAAATACAGCCAGCTGGACTGGCAGAGAAAAGGATCAACCCTTTTTTGCAGTTTTTAATTTTAACGAAAGTCATCAATCCAGAACGATGACACAGCCTTATGATTGGTATCTTGAAAATGTTCATAATCAATTGCCAATCGCAGATCGCATTGAGGAAAATGCATTTGATTTACCGCCTTTTTATTTGGATAACCCCCAAATGCGAAAACAGTTTGCACGAGTGTACAATTCTATAAAACTAACTGATAATCGCATAGGCGAACTTCTTGCAAAACTTGAATCTGACAACCTTAAGGAAAATACAATAATTTTCTTTTATGCAGATCACGGGGAGGGAATTCCGCGAGGTAAAACAAATGGAATCAATCTGGGTTATAGAGTCCCTTTTATAATTTGGTTTCCTGAAAAATACAAACAACTTTCACCTTGGGGTACTGCCGGAATAGTATCTGATGAGCTCATCAATTTTGAAGATTTAGCACCCACAATTATAAACCTTGCAGGAGGTAAAATACCAGACCATATGGTGGGTAGAATTCTTATAGGACCTCAACGCACACCGGAAACAACGCATCTACTACTTTCTTCAGATCGATCTGACAATGCGCCAGATTTGGTTAGAACTGTAACTGATGGACGGTTTGTTTACTCTAGAAATTTTCTTCCTTATATGCCTCAGATGCGCTATATACGCTATATGGAAATTGGTGAAATTATGCAGCAAATGCGTGATGACTATCTTCACGATAAATTAAACGCCCTTCAAAGAAGTCTTTTTTTACCACGAGAATCTGAAGTATTATATGATATCAATAATGATATTTGGGAAGAGCACAATCTGGTAGATTTACCAGAATATCAGAATGTTCTACAAAAAATGCGAGGCCTTCTTAATGAAGAATTGATAGAAGCCCGTGATGTACATTTTTTACCGGAATATGAAATTGCTTCCATATCTAAAAGAACTTCAGCCTATGAATATAGGCTTGATCCTGAAAAATACCCGTTTGAAGCTATATATAAAGCTGCCTCTCTTTCAGGAATGAAAGGACCTGAAATAGCTCACAGGCAAGCCCAATTTTTAAAAAATAATTCAAAGATTATTCGTTATTGGGCCGCGGTAGGTTTTTTGAGCCAGGATTTTAGGCAAATCGATACTTATAGAACACTTCTTACTGAAGCTCTTGAGGATGATTATCCTCCCGTAGCAGTCACTGCCGCAACAGTTTTATATAATAATTTTGAATCCAGGCACGAAATGGAACTTTTAAAGTCATACTGTAAAAGTGACAACATGGAATTAGCATTACTCACTATAAATTATTTGCTCTACGTTAAAAATAAATCACCCTTCATAGAAACTATTGAAAAAATATACAATAGTTCAGACAGGGATTACAACGTTAAATCAGCCTGCTCAAGTTTTCTCAGAATAACTGGTAAATTAGACCTGTTAGAAGATTAAGAGGATTAATTTCTTCAAAGTTTTCAAGAATTCCAATCAAATTATTAGTATCACCCCTATTTCTGATAAAAATACACCCCATCGATAGTCGCATTATAAATAATTTAGATTCTGTTAATTAAACTTTAAAAAATTCTAAATACTTAGTATTTAGAC
>CAYNMH010000079.1:0-5610 GCA_964398145.1 uncultured Flavimarina sp.
TTCTCTGGATTTTGTTTTACAACCCAACAGCAAACAGGCTGTAAAGATTGCCGGTAAAAATAGACGTTTCATTATGTGCAAATTAAAGATTTACTCCCAATACTATGCTTAAAAAAAGGACCCACCCGGGATTATTGATGAAGGTGGGCAGGTCCTAACAAACAAGCATTTACTTAACAGGTTCTTCCAGACGATAAGAGGCTGTGCCCCGATGGATTTTTCCGTACCGGTCGGTAGCTCTTATTTCAATAGTATGGGTGCCAACCTCTAATTTAGTAGGGATTTTACCCTTCCAAAGGTGTGTACTGTTAATGGGGTTGCTGGCCCGCTTTCCGGCCATCAAAACCTCAGCGGTATCCCACTCATAAATGGCAGCTTCATACGAAGGATCCTGCTCGTTGATATAATCCATCGGTTTCCATTCGCCTTCATCAATGCGGTATTCCACAGTATCCCCTTCCGCTCCCATAAAAAAGTTGGCGTAAATCCCGGCCTTGGTATTTTGCCCTTGTGCCAAAACAGTAGGAGCAAAAATTGCCATTTGATAAGCCGCAGGTTTACCGGCAACTTTATAGTCGGTTTTATAGGTGTTGCCGTCAAAGTGAATAAAGGCATATCCCTTTGGTGTACCGTCGCGCATCGTTGAAACCGGCACGCCCTGTTCGTTAAAAGTCCCTGAATACCAGTCGCCCGAAGTGGTGCCTACATTGTACTCGTGATGCGGTTTTTTACCCTGCCAGCCGTCTTTTTCAGTAAAATAATCCTGGCGTTGAATGTGGGTGTGCGCTGAAAGTGACAGGGTATTTTCAAAAGGCTGAAGCGCTTTAAACAAACGTTCCCGGTCTGCATCCCGGAACGGATCACCTTCAGGTTCGCTAAGCGGAATATGAAAAGCAACCACGATCAAATGATCATGAGGAACTAAAGCCAGGTCATTTTCAATAAACCGAAGCTGGTCTTCCCGGAAACCTCCCCAATAGCCTTTGCCTTCGCGTGGATCGGGGTACAAAATATCATCTAAAACCAGAAAATGCACCTTACCGTAGTTAAACGCATAGTTGGCAGGGCCAAAATGCGCCTCGTAGGTCTCATCTGAAAGTTCGTCTGAAGGGGCATCAAAATTCATATCGTGGTTTCCCATCAGGTTAAACCAGGGAATCCCCACGCGCTGTACGGCGGTGATATACGGGCTAAACAGATCGAGGTCATTTCCCACCAGATCACCCAGGCTTAGCCCGAAGCTTACATTTTGAATGCCTTCCACTTCAGTCACAATGCCTTTGGCAAAATAGGCCACCTCCTGCTCGGTATACGGCTGTGGATCTCCAAAGATTAACGCTGTAAAACGCTCCTGTTCCTGAGCGGTCAACAGCGCAAAGTCTACCAATTTTGGGAGTTTCCCTGTAGGGTCAACGCCTTTAAAATCAGACTTTGGGGAACCTTCAGGCCGATAGCTGTAATAAAACTGTGGCAGGTTCTGCGCATTAACCGGCAAGCTATAACCCGAAGGTTTGATGACCGCCAGCGCCTGCCCGTCTTTTACCGTAAGTTCGTATTTTCCCTTTGAATCTGTGATTACCACATCTTCCCCATTGGTGACCGAAACTCCGGCAATGCCTTTTTCGTTACGGTCTTTCTTTCCGTTTTTGTTTCCATCTTCAAAAACATAGCCGGTGGCTTTTTGCTGCGCGTTTACAGCCAGCGAAATCATACAGCCCAGGACTGCCCATTTGATTGTCTTCATAGTGTTTGTTTATTCGGTTTTACTAAAATGATCGCTTATTGATCCCACCAGACTTTGATGTTGATCTTGTCCCCCCCCATACGTTCAACAGCCGCTTTATAATTACTATTATTGCGGTCTGCCTCGTCAATAGGATAATACAACCGGGACGGCATCTCCTGATTGTTTTTCATATCGGCGCTCTTTGGCAATTGAGGCAGGCCGGTTCTGCGATGTTCAAACCATGCCTGGTAATCGGTGAAAAATAAAGCGAAGTATTTTTGAAGCATAATACGCTCAAGAGTGCCATCGTAAGCGGTATCGGTGTTCGAAAAATAGTCTTCGGGAACTGAAACATTCCACATTGTTAGTGCTGCTTTCACTCCGTTTTCATAATGTTCCTGCGCATTGGTGATGAGTCCGCGCTGCGCAAGTTCTGCCTTAATAAATGCTACCTCGGCATAACTCATTAAAGGTACGATAAGTGGTGCAATTGCCAGCTGCTGCCGGGGTCCTGAAACCGTAGCGATCGTATCTGCAACCGGATTAGTTCTATAATCTATGGGCAAACCAATATACCCATAACGCTCATTGTTAAGCCCTGTTGCTTCTGTGGCAAAAACCGGGAGCCTGGGGTCGTCAAAGGCTTTAAGATGATCAATAAAAAACGAGTTATAGACTCTAAACGTATTAAAATCCTGAGGTCTGCTCCAGGGAGAAAGCAAGGGGGCTTCTCCGGAGATTTGTAAAACCGCGTGATCGTCATTACCGGTAAAAACCGGATAAGTTGCCGGGTTGTTTGCCATAGCGGCCAATTCACTATAAGCAGATTCCTGCCGGTTAGCAGCACGCAAAAGCAAACGCATATGCAGGGAGTTGGTAAACTTCTGCCATTTGGCCACATCATTCTGAAACAGGATGTCGCTTACGTAGGGCATTGCCTGTTCTGTATCATACAAGCTGTTTGCACGCTCCAGATCTTCCAGAATGCTGGTGTATATTTCTTCCTGCTGTGTAAACTCCGGGAACCAAATTCCTTCTTCTGCGCTCCCGGCTTCCCGTATAGGCACATCGCCAAAACAATCTGTAAGAATTGAAAAAGCGTAGGCCTTTAGCGTAAGCGCGATTGCCTCGTAATTAGGTAACTCATCCCGTACCGCCGCCTTTTCCATCTCTTTGATATTCGTGAGCTCAGAATAGTAGGTATTCCAGGTAGATCCGCCTATATTCTGCACAAAATCGTAGTAAAACACCGCATTGGTATTGTCCTCATTAGGAATAAACATTTGCATAAGCTGTGCTCCTATATTGCGATGCTGAATGGCATTATGCGTAGTCAGCTCATACAGGATGGGGTTGAGCGGACTTCCCGCCGTAATTTGCTCGAGATTGTTAGGGTCTGTGTTTATCTCTTCAAAGTTGGTTGAACAGGAAGAAAGCACACACACTAAAAATCCGGTTATTAAGAATTTTAAAGTTTTCATATCTGTATTTATTTAAAAGCCTACTTTAACATTAATACCAAATTCTGAAGGTGCCGGCATCTGCCCTACTTCAGCTCCGGGATGAAAATTGGTGCCCCCGGCAAGCCCTGCCACTTCCGGATCATAAATAGGAAAGTCTGAAATCACCGCCAGGTTTCTGCCATAAAGTGATACTGCCGCTTCGCGCAGGAAAGTACCGGCCAGCAATTTTTTACTGAAATTATATTCTAAAGTAACCTCGCGCAGTTTTACAAACGAAGCGTCAAATGCATTGGCTTCGGTATTTGCCAAAGGATACATTTCATTGTAATAATCGGCAATGGGGATTGCTGTGGTATTGGGAGTGTAGGTTCCATCTTCATTTAAAACAACACCTTCACCCACACGTACTCCTTCTTCACGACCGATGAGGGTGTGTTTTAATTTACCCTGCTGGGTAAGTTTGTGATGCGTGTGCGAGTAGATCACTCCACCATACTTTCCGTCAACCACAACATTTAATCTCAGATTTTTATACTGAAAGGAGTTGATAAAACCGGCCACCCATTTGGGTTGTGTATCGCCTATAAAAATGATATCGTCAGTCATAAGCGGGAATCCATCCGCATCAAAAATGATTTCGCCCTGCGGACTCCTTTCATATCCTCTTCCAAAAAGCGCTGCCGGCGAACCTCCTTCAACAGCCACCAGACGCGCCCCGGATGAACTCAACATCTCAAACCTGCCTTCTTCGGCATTTTCATGAAGCGATAACACCTTCCCTTTATTTTTAGACCAGTTGAGGGTGGTATTCCAACTGAAAGACGGCGTGTTTATCACTTTAGCATTCAATAACAGCTCAATTCCCTGGTTACGTACAGAACCGGCGTTAATTAAGGCGCTGCTATATCCTGAAGAGTTGGGTAATGGCGAACTGAAAATCTGATTTTTGGAAATGGTCTGGTAAACTGCAGCATCCAGTTTTAACCTGCTCTTAAACATGCGTAAATCAAAGCCCAGCTCGGTACTGGTGGTGATCTCCGGTTTAAAATCGGTGTTATACAACGAGTGTGGCGAAACTGCCGACCCCGGAAAATCACTACGACTAAAGTATTTATTGGTACTATACCGGTTGCCGTATTGTCCTGCTCCCCCTACCTGGGCGACAGAACCTCTTAGTTTGAGGAAATCTATAGATTCAGGCAAATCGGCAAGTTCGCTTACCACAAAGGAAGCACTTGCTGAGGGGAAGAAATACGACATATTCTGTTTGGGGAGCATACTGTTCCAGTCGTTACGGCCGGTGACATCTACAAACAAGAAATCCTTCAGCCCCAGTGAGACCAAACCATACAGACTGTTTACTTTATTGTAACCCTCAAATTTGCTTGTAAACAGCTGAGAGCCGTTTACCAGATTGTATACCCCCGGAATTTCAAGACCTTCCGTCCAGGAATCCTGTCTTAAATATTCATAGTCCAGGCTGTTTCCGCCCACATTAGCCGTAAGGTCCAGATCGCCAAACGTATTGGTGTAAGTTAACAGGAAATCGGTATTGATCTCATTTTTAAATACATTGGTCTTGCGGTAGTATCCCCTTGCGTACCGGTTGATGTCATAAGGCCTGCGCTGATCCATGTTTTTGTTGTACATATTCAAAGCTCCGCGAAGCATCAGGCTCAAGTTGGTATGCAGCTCGATGTCTATCTGAAAATTTCCAGTAATCGAATGCTGATTCAGGCTGTTTTCAATTTCATAGGCCATCGCATATGGATTATCGATAAAGCTGCTGTAGGGCCGTATCATATCGATCTGTTCCTGACCCTCTTTCCAGATAGGGCGGTACCAGTCGAGGTCAACGTTGGGGTTTTGAAAAATCATAAAATAAGCGATGGAGTGGTTGTTGTACCCCTGACCGGGCAGGTTATCGCTCATTCTTTTATGATAGTTTACGATAGATGAGAGGTTTATTCTTTTGGAAACCTGATGTTTCGCATTTACAGAAAGGGACATTTGCTCAAAACCTGTGTTTGGCATAATCCACTCATTTTTAGTGTGTGTGATAGAACCACGCATAGAACCCTTTTCACTTCCTCCCTGAATGGATACATTGTTTGTAAGCGTAAGCCCCTTGCGCCAGAAGCCTTTGCGATTGTCTGTATAAGGTCTCCAGAGCTGGCGTTCTGCCGATTGCCCTTCAAGCTCGGGATCGTACTGAAAATAAAACTGACCGTCAAAGCGGGGACCGAAGGCGCTGCTGCTTCCTGCAGTGCTTCTTCCGTCTTCTGAAGCGCCATAGGTATAATATAAACGATCTTCATAAGCTACGGGGTTTCCATCGGCATCTGTAGCGGGTTTGAGGTAACTGCCTCTACCACTCCCCTGGCCGTACTCATATTGCCAGTCTGGCCAGCGGGTTATCAC
>CAYNMH010000079.1:5710-16732 GCA_964398145.1 uncultured Flavimarina sp.
CTCTACCACTCCCCTGGCCGTACTCATATTGCCAGTCTGGCCAGCGGGTTATCACGTCCATTTTAGAATTAGAAGTGATTGTTACTCCCAGTCCGGTCTGTTTTTCGCCTTTTTTGGTAGTAATCAAAATAGCACCGTTTGCCGCCTGATATCCATAAAGCGCAGATGCTGCAGGCCCTTTTAATACGGAAATACTCTCGATATCCTCAGGGTTTAAATTGGCAATGGCATTCCCAAAATCTACCGGAGTATCTGTACTGGCAGATCCTCCCATATATCCATTAGAAGCACCTGAACCCGGAAATTCATTTTGAATAGGAATACCGTCTATTACAATCAGAGCCCCATTATTACCGGGATCAAGCGAACTGTTTCCTCTCAAAATTATCTGCTGCGAACCGATGGGGCCGCCCAGACCATTAATGGTAAGCCCCGGGACTTTACCGCGTAAGGCTTCAGACCAGTTGTTAGGACGCGCATTTAAAAGCTCTTGAGATGTTACGGTCTGTTGCGCATAACCCAATTTTTTTTCTTCGCGCTTGATCCCTAAGGCAGTTACTACCACCTCGTTTAAGGCATTTACATTTTCTTCCAGCGTTATGCTCAGGTCTTCTCCCGGAGATGCTTCTACAGTTTTAGTACTAAAACCCAGATACGAAACTTCCAGAACCACGGCACTCCCGGCATTGATGGTGAATACGCCGTCAAAATCTGTAGTCACGCCGGTGGATGAGCCCTTTATTTTTACTGTGGCTCCGGGTAGCGGCACGCCATCCGTATCAAACACCCGGCCTTTTATTTGTTGCTGAATTTCCTTACGCACTACCGTAATGGTGTTGTTGATTTGCGTGAACGAAAGTCGGGTTTGGGCACCAATCTTATTGAGAACCCAATCAAGATTTTCATGCCGTACATTAAGATTTACCGCAGGACTGCTCTCTATAAGATTACTGTCAAAAACAAAGGTGAATGGAGTCTGTTTTTCCAGACTGGCAAAAACATCAACCAGTTGTGTGTTTTTAAAATTTGTGGTGACAAAAACAGATTTCAGGGTTTGATCGTTTATTGCTGAAGCCTGTAAGGAGCCTATGCAAAAAAGGAAAAGCGTCAAATACCTTAATTTCTGAAGGCGAAACATTTTTAAAATTTGTAGTTTAGATTTCATGTTAATAATGGCTATAATTTCAGTTTGTAGTCTTATTCATTCCGGCCCACTTTTGTTGCAGCAGAAGTGGGTTTTTGTGTTAGTTGGAGTTTTTTCGAATAATAAAATGGTTTTGGGTGAGTGTGTCTATTTCCAATTGATTGATTAGGGCTATACTTTTTAAAACGGTCTCCAGAGGTTCATTATGAAACTTTCCCGTGATGCTGAGTTTTTCTACCGCAGGATCTTCAAATTCAATCTTCACATCATACCAGTTTTCCAGGATGGCAGCGGTTTTCAAAAGACTTGTATTTTTTAACGCGATGGTATTCTGCATCCACGCAAGCCTGTCGTCATTAATGGATTGCGTGGTAACAGGATTTTCAGAACCCTTAAAAACAACCTGTTCGTTTTTAACCAGGTACACCACTTTTTGGGTTTCAATATGTTCCACTTTAACCTTGCCGCTCCTGACGCTTACAACAGGTTCTTCGGGCGTATAACTGTTGATGTTGAAGCTGGTGCCCAAAACAGTAGTCCGTACAGAACCCGTCTCAATCGTAAAGGGATGTTTCTTATCGCGTTGTACTTCAAAAAAAGCTTCACCCGTTAATTGAAGGCTTCGGTTTTCTTTAAAATCTTCCCGGTAGGTGATACTTGAATTCGCATTGAGGTGAATGGTAGAGCCATCTGCCAATACCAGCTTACGCCGTTCCCCTTTGCCTGTTTTTTCAGTTACATAAGAAACAGAAAAATGCTGATAGGTAAGACCGGCTATTCCCAAAAGTAGGACGAAGCAGGCAGCATAGGCCAGTAATTCTTTAAACGGAAATGATTTCTGTGTGGCAGCGGGAGCAATGACCGCATCTATTTTTCTACGGATGCGATTTTTGTGCGCACGGGTAAGATGAAGCTCGTGTGACTTTTGTTTTTTCTGTAGCTTCTCTACAAAAGCTTCCAACACTTGCTGCTCGGTCCGACTGAGGTTGCCCTTCTGTTGTTTTTCTACTAATTTTTTAAATTCCTGCTGCGTCAAAACGTGATCTTTTACCAGTAAGTCACAATTTTGAAGGGTTACACGTAGTCCCTTTTTCGCATTTAATGATTTGTTTAAAAAA
The DNA here is from genome assembly GCA_964398145.1 of uncultured Flavimarina sp. Taxonomy (GTDB): domain Bacteria; phylum Bacteroidota; class Bacteroidia; order Flavobacteriales; family Flavobacteriaceae; genus Leeuwenhoekiella. The sequence continues at coordinate 7,973 of CAYNMH010000079.1, forward strand.
CGGGAGCGTAGTTTACCTTAGCGAAACATTAACATAACAATCATAGAGAATTCCCACACGGGTAAAGTTTTTCTCAGATGCTTTAGGGCGTCGCTTAGATGTTTCTCGACGGTGCGAATGGAGATATTCAGTTTTTCAGCAATTTCTGCGTTTGAAACTTCTTCAAATCTGCTCAACATAAACACCTTTTTACATTTAGGCGGAAGTTTATCTATTTCGTGCTGAAGTAATTGTTCCATATCATTATAAGCAAGATGATGGTCTGCTTTGGGAGGAACCACAAGAGTGTCTAGCACTTCCTGATGGTACCGCGTATATTTAAGGTCTCTCAGGTGGTTGATCACTTTGTACTTTACTGCCCTAAGGAGATAACCTTCCAGATTGAGAATTTTCTGGGTTTTTGATTTCTCCCAAAGACTTACAAAAACTTCCTGTACAATATCTTCGCAGATGGTTTCTTCGGCATAAATGGCGTACGCATAGCGATAGAGGCGCTGCCAGTACTGTTCAAAAATCAGATCAAAGCCAATTCTGCCGTTATTATGAAGAAGCGCTGTCAATTCCTGATCTGAATAATTCATAGGGGGTACAGGTTGATTCACGTGAGTTGCAAATAAACCAAATACCTCCCAGTACTCAGGATTCCCGATTTTATATTTGGGTTAAGAAAAGGTTTAAAAATTGAACACTATTAAGTGTCTGTGGTATTTATTCGGAAAGGCTGATTTCAGAAATGCTGCCCGAACCTCCGTGGCCTTCGCTGGAAATGAATAATCGGCCGTCGGGACTAAAGGTGATGCCTTCCGGCTGCGGAAAGTGTTTTTTATCCAGTTTAAAGACGCTTTTAATAGCCCCCTTTTTGGTCATAATCAACAATTTGGGATGCACTCCTTCCAGTACATACAGCTCTCCGGTTTGAGGATGAACAGCCAGATCTGAAGGTCTGAAGGTGCGTTCAGCCTTTTTACTTTTATAAGCCTCGAGAGCCTTATCGTTCATTTCGATTCTAAAAAGGGTATGGGGGAGAATCTCGTGCTTTTTCAAATCAAAGGCGTAAATACCTTTGCTGTTTGAATCATTGGGATCGTCATCTTTAGGAGCAATAAGCAACTGATTTTGGCGGGAATCAAATTCCAGCGTTTCCACATTGCTCTTGTGTGAAAAGGGAGTCTGGTAGGTTAGAACACTGGGGTTTTCATTCAAATAATTAGTGATGGTAAACAATTTTCCATCACTGCGCATGGCAAAAGCTGTAGTTTTATGAAGTGCTACCCCTTCAAAGTCTCCATCTTCACCAAAAGGAATCTCCCGTTCCAGCTTTTTGGCTTTTAAATCATAGAGGTATAAAGTAGCGTGCTCATCTTCGACCATAAGCATTTTCTGGTCATCAACCCAGGCAATCCCCGAAACCTCATCTAGTTTGTCAGGCAGTTGCCAGGTATTTAAGACGGTGTAGTTTTTGGCTTTATTAAAACTTTGCAGACCCATCAGCGTACTGAAAATAAGTAAAGAGAGAAGTAAAAAAGCAGGTCTGGTATAGTTGTTTAGATAACGCATAAAATTCAATTTTGAGATTCAGTCACTCACCCGGAGGTGAATAAAAAGTTAGTGGTAGAAAAGTTACAAAACCTATGCCTGCGAGGCTTGCAGGATGTAAAAGTTTCTCTAAAATTCGACGTAGCTCTTATAACCTTTCAATTACGGCACAAAGAATTTAATAAAACACAGAATCGCTGCCGGTTTGTGATTCAGCCCAGCTGTTGTTTAGTACTTTTGAATTCTTTTAGATCGACAAGCTTTTGAAAAACCTATTGTATTTTCTTAAAAGTCATTTCAGAACGGCAGGCTTTGGCTGGGTTCTTACATTTCTCTCCAGTTTTGGTCAGACCTTTTTGATTTCGCTTTATGTACCGGCAATTATCAAAACCTTCGCTATTTCTGAAGGAACTTTTGGTAGTATTTATGCTCTGGGAACCGTCATTGCTTCAGTGGTTCTCATTGCCGTAGGCCATACGATAGACCATAAACCGGTTAAAAAGGTGGTGCTTTTTAACATCATAGGTCTTATTGTTTCCTGCCTGCTGCTCAGCTTTTCGCCTTATCACATCAGCCTGCTTATACTGGCCATGATAGGCTTGCGACTTACAGGGCAGGGGATGATGAGTCATATTAGTCAGACCGTTATGTCCCGGTATTTTGGGGCCAACCGCGGAAAGGCCCTGAGCATCGCGGCTCTGGGGTTTCCAATGGGTGAAGCGGTATTTCCCATCTGCATCACGTCACTCATTCTGGCGTTTGGTTTTGAAGTAGTGGCACAGGCCAGTGCCGGGGTTTTGTTACTGTACCTGATATTTTTAAGCTTTCAGGATTTGAGCTATTTTGACGAAAAAGAACAGGTGCTTAAACGACCTTCTTTTAAAGTTCTGGCAAAGGACTTTGGTGGCATTATTAAAGACAGGCGGTTTGTTATTCTGATGCCTTCTACCTTTGCGCTGGCGTTTACTTCCACGGCAATTTTCTTTTATCAGTATGTTTTTGTGGAAGAAAAAGGCTGGTCTGTATCACTTTACGCAGCCTTTTTTACCGGCTATGCCGTAACCCGGTTTTTGATGTCTGTTGTGGGCGGACTCTGGGTGGACCGTTTTACTGCCAAGCGGCTCTACCGGTACTTTTTAATCCCGCAGGCATTAGGGCTACTGCCTTTTGCATTTATGGACAGCATTGCCGGCGCGCTTATTTTCCTCATCTTTACCGGAATAACTACCGGCCTGGCCGGCACAGTAAAATCTGCCGTACTTGCCGAGGTTTACGGTACCGAAAAACTGGGCGCGGTAAACAGCCTGTTTTCTATGTCGATGATTTTGAGTACAGCTTTAGCGCCTTTACTCATTGGTTTTCTTATTGATCAGGGTGTGGCCTTCCACTATTTAATTCTTGTACTTTTTGGAGTGGTTAGTCTGGCTACGCTCAATGCACAGCGGTTGCGGAAAATCCCCAGGAAAACCGCTACTGTTTAGGTTTTACCCAGGCTGCAAGACTGTCATTATTTACGCTAAAGAGATACCGCTCTGTGCCTTCGGCATTTTTAATGCTGATGAGATCCCGCACTTCGCCATAAACTTTGGCCGCTACAGGCTTATTTTTAAAATTGCCGGCTCCAGAATTGATCAGCACATTTCCTGTGGAAGCATCCAATCTTCCCAGACGAAGATTGAGTTGGTAAAAATTACCTCCTGTTATTAAATCGGGGTAGTCGTCCTGATTAATATCGGCTACTAAAATGGCATGAATGCTTGAAGCCTGAGCTTCAGGCGGAAGTTCGTGTTTTACAAAGCCCTTTTCCGTATTGATAAAATAACAACTGGCCAGGGTATTCACTTTACTTTTTTTTGCAGCACTTAATTTTTTCGCACCAAAAATATCGGGAACGGAAGCCTTTGCAAAATCCTGAAAGGAAAGGTATTTCTTATTGATTTGCGGTATTTGCTTAACGAGTTCATTTTTACTGTTAAATGGTGTTTCATCCTCATTATGAAAGTAGGTTACTATTGGTTCTATAGCTCCGTTATCATTAAAATCATTGAGATAAAGCGTTATGGGATGTTTTGGATCTGCCTGCCATAATGAATTGAGACCCCAGTTACCCGCAATCAAATCCATACGGCCATCCTTGTTGATGTCTGCAACGGCAAGGCTGTTCCAAAAGCCTAAGGCTTTATTCAGAACCCGATCTTCCATGGGTTTCAGACCAGAAGCGCTATTTAAATAAATCTGAATGCCTGTCCAATATCCGGCTACAACCAAATCTAATCGATTGTCGTTGTTAACATCCGTCCACAAAGCATCCATAATCTGGCAGGCATCTGTCAGGGAGGGGGCAAACGCGGCAGTTACCTCTTTAAAATTTCCTTTGCTATCATTTTCAAAAAGGAATTGCTTCGGTTTAAAACCAAATTTTCCCGGTACTGAAGAAGCTCCTACAAACAAATCCAGATCCCCGTCGCCGTCATAGTCTGCTGCTGCAAGAACCGAAGCATTAAGCGAAAGGCCTTTGAAATTTGAACTATCCCGGGTAAAAAGGCCGTTGTCATTTCTAAAATACAGCAAGGTTCTGGTAACGTTAAAAGCTTCCGCCTCATTACCGCCGTGCCCTACGATTAGATCTGCATCACCATCACCGTCAAAATCTGCAAGAACAGGTGCTATAGCTTCGATATTTGAAAAACGTTCCAGTTCGGGTTGATTGTTTTTGGAAAAGCTCCCGTTTTCATTTTGAAGAAACAGGCTGGTATTTTGATTCGTACCTCCCGCAATAATAAGATCTTCAAGGCCGTCCCCGTTAAAATCGGCTTTAGACATTTTGGGACCCTGATTGCTAAACATAAAAGGGATGAGGGGTTCCACATCAAAGGCATTATACCAGCTATCCTGATGTTTAAAATCTATTGGACTTTTCCCGTTTACTAATAAACCCGGATTCATTCTGATTTTACGCGTATAAAAATCCCCGGAAGCTTCCCGCTGATCGAGCGTAAGAGTTTGGTCTGCTGCAACATTGGTCAAAGTCTGAAATGTTTTATCCGGATACACCACAACAAGGGAATCGAGTTGTGCTTGTGACCCCAGTCCCAGATGCAGGCCGGGTGCGATTCCCGAAATATATCCCCGACTCAGATACTGCTCCTGGCGTAATTGTAACTCTTTCGCGTATGCGAAAACTTTAACTCCAATTGCATTTTTATTGAGGCTTTTCCCTTCAAATTTCAGCTTTAAATAATGTGCGCTGTCTGATACGGTTTTATTAACTAAAATCTGCGCAGGCTCGTTGACTTTGCTCACAATTAAGTCGAGATCGCCGTCATTGTCCAGATCGCTGTAAATCGCACCATTGCTAAAGGAATTTTCCTTTTTATACCAGTTGCCAGACATTTCTTTAAAAGAAATACCATTTTGGTTTTTATAAATATAATCTGGCGTTTTCTTTTGGGGTAATCGCTCGGTGAATCGTAAATCTTCGGCGCTCATACTGTCTGAAATAATTCCCGGTTTCATATCGCTGTTCAGGAAATTCACAAAATCCTTATCATTTGTGGCGCCATAAATTCCACTGGTGATAAAAATATCCCTAAACCCGTCATTATCGAGATCAGCAATTAATCCCGCCCAGGACCAGTCGGTCGCAGCAACGCCTGCCATAAATGACAAATCTTTAAAATGCATATTACCATCATTATAATGCAACCCATTTCTAATAAACTGAGGATGGTAGCCCATATCAAGAAATGATCTATACTGGCGGTAACCGATATCGCTTTCTGAAGTAATTCGCGTTTCCAGATCGTCGGGGAGCATATCTAGTGTGAGAATATCCAGATTTAAATCATTATTAAGGTCAGCAATATCGTTCCCCATCGAGAAATTTGAAGTGTGCGGAAAAGCTTCAGGATGTTGCTGCAAGTAATCTTTAAACGTTCCGTCCTGTTGATTGATGTAGAAATAATCACTTTCAAAAAAATCATTACTTACATAAATATCTGGCCAGCCGTCATCGTTTATATCACCTACAGCGACACCCAGCCCAAAACCAATGGTACTACTGTAAATTCCGGCACTTTCGCTTACATCTGTAAAATGCATCTCATCATTGCGGTATAAACGACCACCCGCCAGACTATCGCGTTCCAGACGCTTTTTTGAATCCACGTAAATGCTGGCCGGATCAACTGAGTACTGCAGCATGTAAACATCGAGATCCCCGTCTAAGTCAAAGTCAAAAAATGCAGCCTGATTATTAAAGCCTACTAGGTCAAGTCCGTAATCTGCTGCCTGTTCTTTAAAAACAGGAATTCCCGAAGCATCTAATCCCTGATTGATGAACAAAAGGTTTTTACCATGCATACGCATATGCTTTCCTAAACGACTTACGTATATATCAAGTAATCCATCGGCATTGATATCAACCGTAGTTACACCTGTTGACCAGCCATCTGGAGCATTTATTCCTGCCTGAGTGGTAATTTCCTTAAAAGTTAAATCGCCGTTATTTAAATATAGATGGTCTGTCTCCTGATTGCTTACAAAATAAAGATCTTCAAACCCATCATTATTAAAATCTCCCGCAGCAACGCCGGCCCCGATATAAAAGTAGAGGTAGTTGAGGGCATTCCAGCCAGGTGTATTGGTCAGCGTATTTTCAAAGTTTACACCGCTTTTTTTCGGCGAAAGATTTTGAAAACGGTAATTGGTTTTCTCATTTTGAGTACAAGAACAGAAAACCAGCAAAACGAGACCAATTAGAAAGTAGAGTCGCATAGGGATTTTTGAAAGATATATTGGTCTCAATTTAACGGAATATTTCCGGTTTTTTGCTCGTTAAGCTAAAAAGCTGAAGACTTTGTGCTCCTTTCCTGTAAATTTACCCTTGAAACCTGACAGGCCATTACTTAATTTTCCGTATGCTATCAAAACACAAAATATATTGGATACCTTATATATTTTTGATCTTAACCTCTTTGAGTTACGGTCAAAACTTTTTCCCTCCCGTAACTAACTACAGCTCGCGTGATTACAATGCCGCCAGCCAAAACTGGGGCCTAAGCACCAATGCTGAGGGGGTGTTGTATGCTGCCAACAATGAGGGGCTATTGCGTTTTGACGGACAACGCTGGGAAGTATTTACCTTGCCCAATTTTACAACCATCCGTTCGGTTTTTTGCAAGGACAATCGCGTGTATACCGGTTCTTATGAAGAATTTGGCTACTGGGAAACCACTGTAACCGGTGGGATGCACTACACCTCACTTACCCATCTTATTAAAACTACCTTTCAAAACGAAGAATTCTGGCAAATTTGTTCAAAAGGGGATACGGTGTATTTCAGGTCTTTTGGGAAATTTTACGCCTATCAAAATAATAAGATTGAAGCCCATGAAACCGGATTTGTAATTACCGCAATGCTTGTGCAAAACCAAAACTTATATTTAGGCGCAAATGACGGACGGTTATTTGAATATAAAAACCAAAAAATAGATACCCTGACTACAGCAACTGTTAATGCCAGTGCTCTGATTGAACTCAGCACTTTTGAAGGAAAAATTTTGGCAGGCACTCGAAGAAAAGGTCTTTTTATTTATGAAAACAACGCTTTCAAACCCTGGGGAAGCCCGGCGCTAACTCAATTTCTGGAAACTAACGAACTTAATAAAATTCAGCCGGTAAATGAGGAGCTGCTTATTTTTGGTACCGTAAAAGGCGGAATAGCCTACTACAATACCAGAACTCAAAGTCTTAAAAACCATTACCGTCAAAATGGCCTTCAGAATAATACCGTTCTTTCCCTGCACCAGGCGGGATCTAAGATTTGGATCGGTTTAGACAACGGTATAGATTTGGTTTTACCCGATACCCCGGTGCAGTATTTTCTGGATAATACAGGGGAGCTGGGTGCAGTTTACGATATTGTTTTCTATAAAAATCAAACCTATGTAGGTAGCAATACAGGTGTGCATAAAATCTCTGATTCTGGTATTGCATTTATTCCCGGATCTCAAGGTCAGGTTTGGAGTTTTTCTGTTTTAAATGATCGCCTATTTATAAATCACAACCTGGGCTTGTTTGAGCTAAAAAATGATAAGTTAGAACTAACTTCGGGAACCTCTGGCAGCTATGGGTTGGTTGCTGTGCCCGATACAGATCAATATTTCAATTACACCTATAATGGCTTACGAAGGTTTCATTTTAAGCAAAATGAACTGCGCATACTTCCCTTAGACGACTCGGAACAAGTGCCTGTTGATAAAATTATTTTTGAAAACGACCGAAATTTCTGGGCATCCCATCCTTATAAAGGCTTTTATCGTGCTTATTTAGATCTCCCCCGCGAGCGCACGACCGATGCGGAAACTTATCAAAATCTGGGTGAACTCACAGCTTATAAGACAAAAATTCATCAAATAGAAGGCGAAATCGCTTTTTACAACGCCGGCAACTGGTATCGCTATAACAGCATCAATGACACCCTTGAATACTTTAAAGATTTAGATCCCTATAAATCATACGGTCTGCTTAACGAGCAAAACACTTTTTACTGGTTTAAAAACCGAAAAGGAAATGGATTAGTTTATACCGACTTCAAACAAGATAGTATCTTTATCTCAGAGCCTTTACTGGAGAGTAGTGTTGTTAAGAACTATGAAAAAATAATACAACGCACTGACAGTCTCTTTTACATCACCCTAAATGAAGGCTATGGTCGTATAAATCTGGCACAACTCAAACGCGAAAAACAAACAAATTCCATTCAGCGCCCGCTTTTAATGGGTCTTGAGACTTCTGGAATAACACGACCACTGCGCGATTCCTCATTTAAAATACCCTATAAAGAAGCCAGTTCTCTTACCTTATTTACAGCGGCTCCCAGGCTGCATAATCCTACTTTTTATTATGTACTCTCTAATGGAATGAACGGCTACTTTAAAGATAGGCTGTCCTTTCAAAATTTAGCGTCCGGCAGTTACGATATACAAATTTGGTCTGTGAGTAACGGTTCGCGCAGTGATGAAGCCTTAGAACTGAGTTTTACCGTGGAAAGACCCTGGTATTTATCTAATCTATTGCTCAGTTTTTACATCATCCTTTTACTAGGCGTTGTTGCTTTAATCGCTGTTATAAATCGGCACAAACTCAATAAACACCGCAAAGAACTGGAGCAAAAGCTTATCAAAGAACAGGAACGAAAAAATCAGCTTGCAGAGCGCAACA
>CAYNMH010000080.1:0-5786 GCA_964398145.1 uncultured Flavimarina sp.
CGAAGCTCAAGCAGACGCTTAACGTATTTACCAATAACATCAAATTCCAGGTTAACAACACTTCCTTTACGCAGGTTTTTAAATGTCGTGTGCTCGTACGTATAGGGTATAATCGCTACACTAAATTGATTACTTTCCGAATTGACCACGGTAAGACTTACCCCATTAATGGTAATAGAACCTTTTTCAATAGTGACATTTTGCAAATGGGCATGATATTCAAATGTAAAGAGCCAGCTCCCATCTTCTTCCTCAAGGGCAACACAGGTAGCTGTCTGATCCACGTGGCCCTGAACCAGATGGCCGTCAAGACGTGAGCCTAAAATCATAGCCCGTTCCAGATTGACACTGTCCCCATGTTTTAAATCTCCCAAATTGGTCTTTTTAAGCGTTTCATCAATGGCGGTTACGGTATAAGCACCGTCGTGCAGCTCCACAACAGTAAGACAAACCCCATTATGCGCCACACTCTGGTCAATTTGAAGCTCTTTAGTAAGCCCGCTTTCAATAGTAATGTGGAGGTTGGTGTGTTCGCGTTCGAGTTTTTGAACGATTCCGAGTTGCTCAATAATTCCGGTGAACATAGTTTCGTTTTTAAAGAATTCAGGATTTAGATGAGGTATAATTAAGCAATGAAATAAATTGACCTTAATTTTTCAGGTCGCTAATTACTTAACTACTTTTACAATTCTATTTACAAAGGAAAACCAAAAGGGGTTTACTATGAAAGAACAAAGTATAAAATTAGGAATCAGTATAGGAGATTTGAACGGTATAGGCGGGGAAGTGGTTCTGCGCACTTTTGAAGATGCCCGCATGCTCGATTTTTGCACCCCGGTTATTTTTGCTTCGGCTAAAACAGTAAGTTTTATACTGAAACATTTTGAACTCGACCTTAATTTTCAGGGCATTAAATATGCTTCACAGGCCATTGAAGGAAAGGTCAATGTGGTAAATGTCTGGAATGAAAACCCACAAATTAATTTTGGAAAAGAAGATGCCGAAGCCGGATCTTACGCGATAAAGTCCTTGAAAGCGGCTGTAGAAGCTTTAAAAAAAGGAGAGATAGATGCTTTGGTTACTGCGCCCATCAATAAAGCCTCAATTCAGGCCGACGACTTTAAATTTCCCGGACACACAGATTACCTGAATCAGGAGCTGGAAGGAAACAGCCTTATGTTTATGGTAAGCGAGAAACTAAAAGTAGGCCTTCTTACCGATCATGTGCCGGTTAGTGATGTTTCGGGTACCATTACGGCCGATTTGATCAAAAAGAAATTTGAAACTATTTACCAAAGCCTGCTTCAGGATTTTGGCCTAGAGAAGCCAAAGATTGCCTTCCTTGGCATCAATCCTCACGTAGGCGATAATGGAGTAATTGGTAAAGAAGACGATTTGGTTTTAATTCCTACGCTGGCAGAATTACGGTCAAAAGGTAGAATAACCTACGGGCCTTATGCTGCCGACAGTTTTTTTGGCAGCGGAAACTATAAAAATTTTGATGCAATTATTGCGGCTTATCACGACCAGGGTCTTATACCGTTTAAGACTTTAGCTTTTGGTAAAGGAGTAAACTACACCGCCGGTCTCAACAAAGTTCGCACTTCTCCAGATCACGGAACCGCTTTTGAAATTGCCGGAAAGGGAGTTGCAGATACTGGCTCATTTAAAGAAGCGGTGTTTATGGCACTCGATATATTTAGAAAACGGGAAGAATACGCCGAATTGACTGAAAATGTATTGAGAAAGCAACCCCGCAAGAAACAGCACGGCGGGCGTTCCAGGCAGAAAGAACGCTAGATAAAAAATTTATCCACACTTAATTAACAGCTAAATAAAAATTTATATCTTTGCACCCGCCTTTTGCGGAAAGATTTGAATTAGGAAAGAGAAGGTAATGAAGCATTTGAAAACGTATACCATCCAGTTTGTTGGTTTAAAACAAGGGGAGCACGATTTTCAATATAAAATTGGCGACACGTTCTTTGAGCATTTTGAGTATGACGACTTTAATTCTATAGACGTAGATTTAAAGGTAAACCTGATTAAAAAATCAACGTTGATGGAATTCAACTTTGATGCACAGGGTTATGTTAATGTAAATTGTGATCTTACAAACGAGCCTTATGACCAGCCTATAGCAGGTACTTATAAATTTGTTGTAAAATTTGGTCAGGAATACAATGATGAGAATGATGATATTTTAATACTGCCTCACGGGGAGTATGAGGTAAATATCGCTCAATATATTTATGAACTCATTGTTTTGGCTATGCCTTTAAAACGGGTACATCCCGGGGTTGAAGACGGGAGTTTAGAGTCAGACATACTCGATAAACTTGAAGAGTTAAGTATTAAAAATAAAGAGGCAGATGAGCCTGAAGCTCAGGCGCCTAAGGAAACGGATCCCCGTTGGGATAAATTGAAGGATTTTTTAACAGATAAATAGAATACGGTAATGGCACATCCTAAGAGAAAAACCTCGAAAACCAGAAGAGATAAGAGAAGAACGCATTACAAAGCTGCAATGCCAAAAATTGGTGTTGACGCCACTACTGGTGAAGCGCACCTATACCACCGTGCTCACTGGCACGAAGGTAAACTCTATTACAGAGGGCAGGTTGTAATTGATGCGACTTCTAACGAGGAAGTGGCTTAAGGCAGCTTGTAACACCTAACAAACTCCCGATTTTTCGGGAGTTTTTTTGTTTTTCGGGAGTATCAAAAAAAGTTAATTATCCACGCTAATTAATCGATTTTTAGTACTTTTCCTTCCATTTTTAAGCGAAAACGCTATTTTTTCGCAGAAACCAGATTTATATGAGTAAAATCACTGCAGCCATAACTGCTGTTGGCGCTTATGTGCCAGAATATGTGCTTACCAATGAAATTTTGGAAACTATGGTTGAGACCAATGATGAGTGGATCACAACCAGAACAGGAATAAAAGAACGTCGCATCTTAAAAGACCCTGCAAAAGGAACTTCTTTTTTAGGGATCAAAGCAGCTGAAAATCTAATTGAAAAAAGTGGCGTTGACCCTTCAGAAATAGATATGGTCATTATGGCCACGGCAACCCCAGATCTTCCAGTAGCTTCTACAGCGGCCTATGTAGCAACCTCAATTGGGGCAGTTAATGCCTTTTCCTACGATTTACAGGCTGCCTGCTCCAGTTTTTTATACGGGATGTCTACAGCTTCAGCTTACGTAGCTTCCGGCAGGTATAAAAAGGTTTTACTTATTGGAGCCGATAAAATGTCTTCCATCATTGATTATACAGATCGTACCACATGTATCATATTTGGTGATGGGGGTGGTGCTGTACTTTTCGAACCCAATGAAGAAGGCCTGGGACTTCAGGATGAGTATTTACGCTCAGACGGAGTAGGTCGTGATTTCCTGCGTATAGAAGCCGGTGGTTCTCTGATGCCTGCGTCTGCAGAAACGGTAGCCAATAAAAAACATTACGTATATCAGGATGGTAAAACCGTTTTCAAATTTGCAGTTTCCAATATGGCAGATGTAAGCGAGCGCATCATGCAACGCAACAATCTGAGTCACGATGACGTTAACTGGCTTGTAGCACACCAGGCTAATAAACGTATTATTGATGCCACCGCAAGACGTATGCAGCTTGAAGACAGTAAGGTGCTTATGAACATACAGCGGTATGGCAATACCACATCGGCCACGTTACCTCTTCTTCTAAGCGATTTTGAAAAAGAGTTTATAAAAGGGGATAACTTAATTTTTGCTGCTTTTGGCGGCGGCTTTACCTGGGGTTCTATCTACCTGAAATGGGCCTACAATGCTTAAGTTTTAATCTAACTAACGTTACTAATTATGGATTTAAAAGAAATTCAAAACCTTATCAAATTTGTAGCCAAATCTGGTGCAAGTGAGGTGAAGCTTGAGATGGATGATTTTAAAATCACCATTAAAACCACCGAAGAAGGTAAGGGAGAAACTACAATCGTACAGCAAGTGCCTATGATGGGCAGCGCGATGCCCCAGCAGGCCGCGCCTGTAGCACAACCGGCAGCAGCACCTCAGGCCGCCCCGGCAGCCGAGTCTGCAAACCAGTCTGCAGATAAGAGCGATAAATACATCACGGTTAAATCACCAATTATAGGTACTTTCTACCGCAAACCGGCTCCTGATAAACCTGTTTTTGTTGAAGTAGGTACCACGGTTAAAGAAGGCGATGTGTTGTGCGTGATTGAAGCGATGAAACTTTTCAACGAAATCGAAAGTGAAGTAAAAGGTAAAATCGTTAAAATTCTTGTAGACGATTCTTCACCGGTAGAATTTGACCAACCTTTATTCCTGGTTGATCCCGCTTAATTGCGACCCGGTTGTGCCACCACGCAACTCGAGTTGTAAACAGATCAAAATGCTCTAGGCAACCTATTTGCCTTTAATACCAGAGATATGTTTAAAAAGATACTTATAGCAAACAGGGGAGAAATCGCTCTTCGTGTGATTAGGACCTGTAAAGAAATGGGCATAAAAACTGTTGCGGTATATTCTACAGCAGATGCCGAAAGTTTGCACGTACGTTTTGCAGACGAGGCGGTTTGTATAGGTCCCGCGCCCAGTAGCGAGTCTTATCTCAAAATGTCAAATATTATGGCCGCTGCAGAGATTACCAATGCAGACGCCATTCACCCGGGATACGGTTTCCTTTCAGAAAATGCCAAGTTTTCCAGAATTTGTGAAGAACACGGGGTAAAATTCATTGGGGCTTCGCCCGAAATGATCTCCAAAATGGGTGATAAAGCCACCGCAAAAGCGACCATGAAAGCCGCAGGCGTACCATGTGTACCCGGTTCAGATGGCATTATCGAAAACTTTGACGAATGCAAGCGTATTGCTAAAGAAACCGGTTATCCGGTTATGCTTAAAGCTTCTGCCGGAGGTGGAGGTAAAGGTATGCGCGCCGTTTGGAAAGAAGAAGATCTTTTAAAAGCCTGGGAATCTGCCCGGCAGGAAGCTGCTGCCTCTTTTGGCAATGACGCCATGTATATGGAAAAGTTGATCGAAGAACCCCGCCACATCGAGATTCAGATCGTAGGCGACAGCAACGGTAAAGCCTGCCACCTTTCAGAACGCGATTGTTCCGTTCAACGCCGCCATCAAAAACTTACTGAAGAAACACCATCGCCTTTTATGACCGATGAACTTCGTGAGAAAATGGGTGCTGCCGCCGTGCGTGCTGCCGAATACATCAAGTATGAAGGTGCCGGTACTGTAGAATTTTTGGTAGATAAACACCGCAACTTCTACTTTATGGAGATGAACACCCGTATTCAGGTGGAGCATCCCATTACAGAACAGGTGGTAGATTACGATTTGATTCGTGAGCAAATTTTGGTTGCTGCCGGGGTAGCGATTTCCGGTAAAAATTATTATCCGCAATTGCACTCTATAGAATGTCGTATAAACGCTGAAGATCCTTATAACAATTTTAGACCTTCACCGGGTAAGATAACCAACTTACACGCGCCGGGAGGCCACGGGGTACGTATAGACACCCACGTGTACAGCGGGTATTCGATCGTGCCTAATTACGATTCCATGATCGCCAAGCTGATTACAACGGCTCAAACCCGTGAAGAAGCGATCAATAAAATGAAGCGTGCGCTAGATGAGTTTGTGATTGAGGGTATCAAAACCACGATTCCGTTTCACCGTCAGTTGATGGATCATCCCGATTATATCGCCGGAAATTATACCACGGCATTTATGAACGATTTTGTGATGAATCCGCCGGAAGAAGAATAGAT
>CAYNMH010000080.1:5886-13916 GCA_964398145.1 uncultured Flavimarina sp.
TTAAAATTACCTGCGTGACACTTTCGTATTGGGAATATAAAACCTGGTTTACCGATGTTGATTTTACCATTGTGGGAAGCGGTATTACCGGTTTAACCTGCGCCCTCGAATTGCGCGCCTTGCATCCCAAAGCTAAAATCCTCATTTTGGAACGCGGATCTATGCCTCAGGGCGCCAGTACTAAAAATGCTGGTTTTGCCTGTTTTGGAAGCGTTTCAGAACTCCTGGCCGATCTTAACAATACACACCGAAGAAGAATTGCTCAATCTGGTAGAAATGCGTATCAAAGGCCTTGAGGTGCTTAAAAGCCGATTGGGATTCGAAGCAATAGGCTTTAAAAAACACGGGGGTTACGAACTGTTTTTCCAGAATCAACAGGATTTGTACGAAACCTGTTTAGATTCCGTAAACTATATTAACGGCCTGCTCAAGCCGCTTTTCAACGAAGCGGTTTTTAGCATTAAATCGAATACACAAAATTTCAGAAACATTCAACCCAAATTGCTGTTTAATAAAGAGGAGGGCGAACTCGACACCGGGAAGATGATTAAGGCGCTTGTAGATTTGGCACAACTTAAGAATATTCAAATACTCAACACCTGTTCCGTAGAAGATTATCAGGATCTTGGCGATTCGGTTACGCTTAAAACCTCTCTGGCCGAATTCAAAACCCGGAAACTGTTTATAGTCACAAATGGTTTTGCACAGCAATTGGGAGTTTCAAGAGTACAACCGGCCCGTAATCAGGTATTGATTACAAAACCTATTAAAAATCTACATCTCAAAGGGACGTATCATCTGGACGAAGGTTATACTTATTTTAGAGCTATTGACAACCGTATTCTTTTAGGAGGAGGCCGTAACCTGGACTTCACGGGCGAACAAACTGATTCTTTTGGCACCACAACACAAATTCAGAGCTATTTAGAACACGTGCTTACAGAAGTTGTTTTGCCCAATACCAAAACCCAAATTGAACATCGCTGGAGTGGTATACTGGGAGTAGGTGACCAAAAGCAGCCTATCATTAGACCACTGTCTGAAAATGTATTTTGCGGGGTGCGACTGGGGGGTATGGGTATCGCTATAGGTAGCCTGTTAGGGAAAGAGCTAGCAGCATTCGGAACCGGAAGTAACTTGTAGGTAAACCGAACTTGTTGGTGCAAGAGCTTTCAAGTGGTTAAAAAATACCGGTTTCCCGGAATATAGAGCTTCTATCAAATAATGACTTCCTTTAAAATACGATTTTAGAACAGCGACCTTTAAGGAAGTTTCAGCTTCTGAAACTTCAAGCTGATGTGGCATGAAAAGTCTTTTTTCATCTCTAATTACCAATTCATTCACATCCCCAAAAAACGAGGCTACATACGCGTCTTTTGGGTTACTAAATAATTCTTCCGGAGTTGCAGTTTGAATAAAAGTACCTTCGCGCATCATTTTGATTTCGTCTGAAAAGGAAAGCGCTTCCTCGCTGTCGTGGGTAGCGGTGATACAGGTAATGTTCTCCTTTTTCAGGTAGGCGTAGAGTTTTCGCCGTAAGGCGTTCCGCCTGAAATTATCTATATGGCTAAAGGGTTCGTCTAGCAGTAGCAATTCAGGTTCTTTGGCGATAGCCCGGGCCAGGGCCACGCGCTGTTTTTGGCCGCCGCTCAGGTTTTTTACGTGCTGGTCTGCATAGGCAGTCATATCTACCACCTCGAGCAGTTCATCAATACGTTCCTGGCGCTGCTGCATAAAGCGGCGCGAGAGGTGTTTTCCTATATTATCGGCCACCGAAATATAAGGCATCAGGTCAAAATCCTGGGCTAGGTATTTGATAAAAGGTTCGCCCGGCACCAGATTGAAATTAGGTCCCAAAAGCTCCTGATCTTTCCAGAAAATGCTTCCGTGCTCTACGTGAAGTAAACCGTAAATGATTTGAAGCAGGGTGCTTTTACCGCAACCGCTTTCTCCCAAAATAGAAATATGCTGCCCTTCTTCGATTTTAAAATCAAGATCTTTTAAAACCAGTTCTTCAGTATAGGCAAAGGAATCTATTTTTACGTGCAGCATGATGTAAATATAGAAACCTCACAAGTTTCTGAAACCTGTGAGGTTTAAATTATTTAAAACAGATTTATTCCGACTCCGGGGTAAGGGGGCTTAACCTTTAATTTCCTCTTTAGTTTTTTCAGGGAGCACGTCAAACCCCATATTGTAAAGGGTAAAGGCAAAAATATCTGCTGTTTGCTCAATTTGCTTGCTTACGGGAGTCCCGGCACCGTGACCGGCATCGGTCTCAATACGAATAAGAACTGGTGCATCACCGGCCTGTTTCTCCTGCAGTTCGGCAGCAAATTTAAAACTGTGAGCAGGCACCACACGATCGTCGTGATCTCCGGTAGTTACTAAGGTTGCAGGATATTTCGTGCCCGCTTTTACATTATGTACGGGTGAATACCCTTTAATATATTCAAACATTTCCTTGCTGTCTTCTGACGTTCCATAGTCGTACGCCCAGCCCGCTCCGGCGGTAAACGTATGATAGCGTAACATATCCATCACGCCAACAGCAGGAAGTGCTACCTTCATCAAATCGGGTCGTTGGGTCATTGTGGCACCCACAAGCAAACCGCCGTTAGAACCGCCTCGAATGGCCAGGTAATCGCTGGAAGTGTAGTTTTCGGCAATCAGGTATTCTGCTGCAGCGATAAAGTCGTCGAAAACGTTTTGCTTTTGCATTTTGGTTCCGGCATCGTGCCATTCTTTACCATACTCACCGCCACCGCGTAGGTTAGGCACAGCATACACGCCACCCATTTCCATCCAGATCGCATTGGTAATACTGAAAGAAGGGGTTAGCGAAATATTAAAACCGCCATAACCGTAAAGAATTGTTGGGTTCTTACCATTGAGTTCGAGGCCTTTTTTAAAGGTGATGATCATCGGTACTTTAGTACCGTCTTTTGAGGTGTAAAATACCTGCTTACTCTCGTAATTTTCGGGATTAAAATTAATAGCCGGCTTACGGAATAATTCAGACGCGCCCGAAGCGATATCGTACTTGTAGATGCTTCCGGGAGTGGTATAATTGGTAAAGCTGTAATAGAGTTCTTTTTCTTCTTTTTTCGCCCCAAAACCACCGGCGCTGCCAATCCCGGGAAGTTCAACCTCACGCACCAGTTTTCCATCGTAATCGTACTGCTTGATTTGTGAAACAGCGTCAACCATATATTCGGTAAAGAAATAACCACCACCGGTAGAAGGCTGAAGTACATTTTCGGTTTCCGGAATAAAATCTACCCAATTTTCAGGGGTGGGATTTGCAGCGTCAACCGTTACGATTTTATTATTTGGTGCGTCTTTATCGGTAACGATATAAAGTTTAGAACCTACATTTTCCATTACGGAGGTGTTTGTGTCTTCGTTATCTACTATAGCCACAAATTCCGCATTCGGTTTTGTAAGATCTTTGATGTAGAGTTTATTACCCGAGGTCGCGTTGCTGGCGCTTAGGATAAGGTATTTGTTGTCTTCGGTAGTACCGGCACCTATGTAGCGATGCTTCTGTTCCGGAGTACCACCAAAGATAAGTTCGTCGCTTTTTTGAGCAGTATTGAGTTTGTGGTAATATACTTTATGCTGATCAGTTTTTGCAGAAAGCTCGCTTCCTTCAGGCTTGTCATAGCTGGAATAATAAAATCCGTCATTTTCTTTCCAGGAAATCCCACTGAACTTGATGTCGACCAAAGTGTCTTCGGTGATTTCTTTAGTTTCAGCATCCATAACCAAAACTTTACGCCAGTCGCTTCCGCCCTCTGAAATGCTGTAAGCGGCCAGTTTCCCATTATCTGAAAAGCTGAGTCCGCCCAGCGATACCGTTCCATCTTCTGAAAAGGTATTAGGATCTAAAAAGACTTCGGCAGTTGAAGGATCGGCATCGGTTTTATAACGGTAAATCACATACTGATTCTGGAGTCCGTCGTTTTTATAATAGTACGTGTAATCACCTTCTTTAAAAGGAGCACCTATTTTCTCGTAATTCCAGATTTTTTCGAGTTTTTCCTTAATCGCGTCTTTAAATGGAATTTTAGATAAATAGGATTGGGTGACTTCATTTTCAGCCTTTACCCAGGCTTCAGTCTCGGCACTACGGTCATCTTCGAGCCAGCGATACGGATCAGGAACTTCGGTGCCAAAATACGTGTCAACCGTGTCAACCTTTTTGGTTTGGGGATAGGTCATGGACATATCAGATTCTTGTTTTTCTTGATTTTCGCAGGCGCTGAAAAGTAGAGTAAAGGCGCCCAGATAAGCTAGTTTTTTCATTTTATGCGAATTGAGTTGCCCAAATATAGTTAATAAAAAACCTCTGAAACACGAGGCTTCAGAGGTTAATCGAATTTTCTATACGTTTTTTTGGCTTAAACCAATTCTTTTGCGGCTAAATATTCTGCGATTTGCACCGCGTTTGTGGCAGCACCCTTGCGCAGGTTATCGGCAACTACCCACAGGTTTAACGTGTTGGGCTGCGAAAAATCCCTACGGATGCGTCCTACGAATACATCGTTTTTACCTTCCGCATAAATAGGCATTGGGTAGGTGTTGGTATCGGGATTATCCTGAACCGTTACTCCATCCTGCGCCTGGAGCAACTCACGCACTTCGGCCAGATCAAAGTCGTTTTCAAACTGTACATTAATGGCTTCAGAGTGACCACCCACAACCGGGATACGTACGGCAGTTGCGGTAACCGCGATAGCCTTGTCACCTAAGATTTTCTGGGTTTCGTTTACGAGTTTCATCTCTTCTTTGGTGTATCCGTTTTCGGTAAACACATCACAAGCCGGGATCGCGTTGCGGTGAATGGGGTAGTGGTACGCCATTTCTCCTTTTTCGCCCTTATACTCGTTTTCAAGCTGCTGCACGGCTTTAACACCGGTACCGGTAATAGACTGGTAGGTTGAAATTACCAGACGCTTGATTTTGTACTTTTTATGCAAAGGAGCCAGTGCCAAAACCATCTGAATGGTAGAGCAGTTGGGATTTGCAATGATCTTATCCTCGTTAGTGAGGCTTGAAGCGTTAATTTCAGGAACCACGAGTTTTTTATCGGGGTCCATTCTCCATGCTGACGAATTATCAACCACAGTGGTACCAACATCGGCAAACTTGGGAGCAAATTCCAGCGAAGTACCGCCACCAGCTGAAAAGATCGCAATATCAGGTCTTGCTGCAATAGCATCTTCCATCGAGCTGATGGTATAATCTTTACCTTTATAGGTAACGGTTTTACCTACTGAGCGCTCACTGGCTACGGGTATTAATTCGGTTATGGGGAAGTTGCGTTCTGCTAAAACCTGCAACATTACATGGCCTACCATCCCGGTAGCACCTACAACAGCTACTTTCATATTCGTTTAATTTAGCTTGTAATTAGGGCGCCAAAAGTAGCAACACTTTATTTAAAAGCCGCCCTTCTCTCTAAAATTGTACACATTTGTTTTAAAAGTGACATTTTGTACGTTTTAAAAACAATTTGTTTAATATATAACAAAAAAGAACCCCCGAAATTTCCGGGGGTTTAGTTAAACAAATTCTGCAGTGCAGCGGTTTGTGCCTTTTGGCACGTTTATCTTTATTGGCACCGCCAAAGAGTATAATATCTCGATGCTCGCCTCTAAATTACAAATTTGTTCCTAAAGAATGCCTCGTGGGCTTGTAACGAGGTGGTTTATTTCTTTCTCAAGTCATCACGAATTTCAATAAGCAATTCTTCCTGAGTGGGGCCTTTAGGAGCAGCAGGTTTTGCTTCTTCCTTTTTCTTGGTTTTTTCGTAGCCCTTTAAAAGCCAAAAAATTACAAACCCAATAATAATAAAATCAATAATAGCCTGTAAAAAGTTACCATAGGTTAATATTGCACCACCGGCTTCTACAGCGGCTTCTACGGTATCGTATTGCCCGCCATCAAGTGAAAAAAACAGGTTGTTGACGTTCTTTCCGCCCATAATTACACCAATTACCGGCATAATCACATCTTTTACCAGAGAGCCAACGATTTTATTAAATGCGCCTCCAATGATTACAGCGGTGGCCAGTGCTACGATATCGCCTTTCATTAAAAAGGCCTTAAAGTCTTTAAAAAATCCCATATGTAGTTGATTTGTGGTTAATGTCTGGCTAATATAATTAATTTATAAGTCAAAGTTGGCCCCTAAATTAGCCTACTCTATAATTTTTCGGGCAACGCGCTGGGAGACAGCAGTAATCAATTCATAAGGAATACTTTTAATGCGTGCCGAAAGGGCTACTGCTGAAGCTCCCTTACCAAAAACAATAACTTCATCGCCCTCCTCACAATCTATTTTAGTCACATTTACCATCACCATATCCATACAAACGTTACCTATAATTGGGGCTTTTTTGCCTTTTATCATCACATAACCACGGCCTTTGCCGTATGCTCGTGAAATCCCGTCAGCGTGGCCCAGAGGCAAGGTGGCGGTGCGTTCTTTCCGGGCGGCAGTATGAGCTCTGTTATAGCCTACGGTTTCGCCCACAGCAATCTCGTGAATCTGGGAAATAATTGTTTTTAAAGTAGCAACCGGCTTTAATTTTAGATCTTCTTCCTGAGTGTTTCCATATCCATAAAGGCCGATCCCGCTGCGTACCATATCAAACTGCGCTTCGGGATAATTGAGGATTGCCGAGGTATTACTCTGATGCAACCAGGGTGTATAGCCTAAACCCTTAATCATATGAGCTGCATGGGTTTTAAAGTCTTCAATTTGCTGCAGCGTAAAACGCTTTTCGTTTAAATCTTCGCTGGCAACCAGATGAGAGAAAAGCGATTTCACCTTTATCGCTTCGGTTTCTTTTAAATGCTGAAGGATTTTGTCTTCATTCACATCTTTAAATCCTAAACGGTTTAGACCGGTGTTGAACTTAATGTGAACCGGATAATCGCTCAGCTTTTGACTTTCGGCAATATCAATAAAGGCTTTTAGAACCCGAAAACTGTAGAGACTGGGTTCCAGGCAGTATTCCATAATTTTTTTAAAACTTTCAATCTGCGGGTGCAGAACTAAAATGGGAGTCTTGATACCGGCTTCACGCAACACAATCCCTTCTGAAGCATAGGCCACTGCCAAATAATCAATACCCAGTTCTTCCAGTTTTTTAGCAATTTCTACAGACTCACTGCCGTAGGCGTATGCTTTTACCACACCAAGCATCTTTACGCCCGGTCTCAATTTAGACCTTAGGTAGTTGTAGTTGTGTGTGAGTGCTTTAAGGTCTATTTCAAGAACGGTATGTGACATTTATTCGTTTTTCTTAGGGGTTTTGACTTCTTCGGGATCTTTGACGTTTAATGTTTTAAGACGTTCCCGAAGCATCGCTTTGTAATAAGCTCCTCGACTTAGAGGTTCGTATTCTTCGGTTTCTCCCAGTAAAACCAGATCATCGCTGGTTGCTTTACGATAGCTGAATTGCGCCAGATTTCCAGTACGGGTGCAGACCGCGTGTACTTTGGTTACGTATTCGGCTGTGGCCATCAGAGCAGGCATAGGGCCAAAAGGATTTCCTTTAAAATCCATATCAAGACCGGCAACAATGACGCGAACACCGCGGTTGGCCAGATCGTTACAGACTTTCACGATTTCATTATCAAAAAACTGAGCTTCATCAATACCTACCACATCACAGCCGTCAGCCAGAATGGGAATATTAGCCGCGGCAGGCACCGGTGTAGACCGGATTTCGTTGGCATCGTGAGAGATAACCAGTTCGTCATCATACCGCGTATCTATTGAGGGCTTAAAGATTTCAACCTTTTGTTTGGCAAACTGGGCACGCTTTAATCGGCGGATGAGTTCTTCGGTTTTTCCGGAGAACATAGAACCGCAGATCACTTCGATCCATCCAAATTGCTCTTTATGATTTACGGTATTTTCGAGAAACATTTTGTACTTTTCAACCTCTTAAAGGGCAAAGCCGCGCTATTTTGAGGGCTGAGCAAATTTATTAAAAACGCCCGGCAATAAACAG
>CAYNMH010000080.1:14016-16692 GCA_964398145.1 uncultured Flavimarina sp.
CAAATGCCTCCGGAAGCAGATGCTATTGAAAATATGTTTCAGCAAATAACCGGTGAGCCTAAACCGCTGAAAAACGATAAAGATGATATAGGAGAGTATGGTAAACTGGCGCAGTTTGAGGAGCAGGAAAAACCTGCAGCAGAAAAGCCAAAAACCCTGAATGAGCGGGTTTCCCGCGGACTTTCTTTTGGCCTTAATGACCGTATTGTGTTTATCAAACACCTTTTTAATGGTAGCACACCCGACTATAACCGGGTGCTTTCGCAGCTTAATACCGCAAACTCTCAGGAAGAAGCCTTCACTCTTATTGACAGTCTTATTAAGCCAGATTATAACAATTGGGAAGGCAAAGAGGCTTATGAAAACCGCTTTAAAGAACTGATTGCACGCAAATTTGATTAAGCATTATGGGTAAATTGTATTTGGTACCCACGCCCATTGGGAATTTGGAGGATATGACCTTTCGGGCGATTAAAGTCTTGAAGGAGGCAGACCTTATTCTTGCCGAAGATACCCGCACCAGCGGGAAACTTCTCAAACATTTTGAGATCACCACGCAGATGCATGCCCATCATATGCATAATGAGCATCAAACGGTTGAAGGACTCGTGGAGCGCATCAGGAACGGTCAAACCCTTGCACTTATAAGCGATGCGGGCACACCGGCAATTTCAGATCCTGGTTTTTTATTGACCCGTGCCTGTGTAGAAGCCGGTCTTGAAGTCGATTGTTTGCCTGGAGCAACTGCATTTGTACCGGCACTGGTTAACAGCGGCCTGCCCAATGATAAGTTTGTCTTCGAAGGCTTTTTGCCAGTTAAGAAGGGCAGGCAAACCCGTTTTCAGATTCTTGCAGAAGAAGATCGAACCATGATTTTTTATGAAAGTCCGCACAAGTTACTGAAGACGCTTAAAAATATGGTCGAGTTTTTTGGCGCAGCGCGGAAAGTTTCCGTTTCCCGGGAAATTTCAAAACTTCATGAAGAGACCGTACGTGGTACCGCAGCTCAGGTTTTAAAGCATTACGAAAGCAAACCTCCCAAAGGTGAACTAGTAATTATCGTAGCCGGAAAGCCGAAGGAATAGGATGTCTCCTGCACACCTATTTGATGGTTGGTTGCATTAAATCCATTAATCGATTTACATCTTCTCTATTGTAGGCAGTTATGTTTATCTTAATTGATTTCTTTTTGCTTTTCCAAATGATAAGATACTTATCAAATGCTTCAATATTTTTAATCTCAGAAATGCGTAATATCCGTCTTTTTTGATTTTTTAATTTGAAATTCAATCCTTTTTTGGAAAAGCGAACTACGTCATTAAATTTAAACGGGATAAAATAAGGTAGAAAAGCAAGTAACATTCCTAATGACTGCAAAACTTTTCCCAGGCTAGATTCTGAAAAAAATAATATGCCCGCGAAAAAGATAATTAGACCAAGGCCAGGAATTAAAATACGCCAAAGTGCCTGTTGATTGACAAAAATTAAAGTTTTGCCCATTGTTGAATTTTTCATTTTAGAAGATTGACAAACATTTTTTTACAGGAACTTTTATAGTTGCTGAGATCAACACGTAGTACACTACCCGATTTCCAATGAATTTCAAGAGTGTTTTCTTCAAAGGTTATTGATCTGATTTCTTGTCTTTTTAATGTTCTGGTTTTACCATTCAGATTAAATTGAATACGATACCAATCTGCCTGCACCCAATCTTTTTTTGTGTTTCGAATGACAATCAGCAAAAGAGGAATAAGGCAGACAAGACTGTTGATGATCAAATAGGTCTTGCTGTTTGCTTCAACCCATAAAATTTGATACAGGCAAAACAGACAGGAAGCTAAGATCAAAATCAGAACGAGGATATTAGCCGTTGAAAAAGTTTTGTAAAATTTAATTTTCTTTGGTACCATCTTTTCTATCGTGTTCAATATAATTAAAAAAGAAAAAATAGGCGTTAACATCACCATTTTAAAGCAAATTGATAAACGAGACTTAAATAAAAATTTCTTATTTGTAACTTCGATGTATCCTGGTTCTAACCTAAACCTTAATTCTTTCGGTATGCTTAAAAAGTGCTTACTAGTTTTTGCTTTTTTGTTGACCTCGGGCTCCATACTGGCCCAGGGCGGGGTTTCGTTTCAAAAGGTGAAAGAATTTTACATCCATGGGGACAGCCGGGTAATAGGCAACGCTATTCTGGGCAATGACCGGGTGCGGGCAAACCTAAAACCCAAAGCGCTTAATGATCGTACCGAAATGGAATATGTTGATATTGACGACGATAAAGAAACCTTTAGTTCCAGCAGCGCCGATCTGGAAATCCCTGTGGGAGCTCAAATTAAATATGCAGGCCTGTACTGGGCCGCCACCTATCCCGGAGCATTGGGAAAGCAAAAAGTACGTGGAAACCGTCTGGTTTATGATGTTAAAAAAAAGAGAGATCGCGCTTTTGATTTGGTTAAATTGAAACTTCCCGGAAGCAACGACTACATTTCCATTCAGGGCGAGTTGGTTTATGACGGAATGATGGATGGAAATACCGATCTTAAAAATGCAGCACCCTATGTGTGCTACAGTGATATTACCCAAGAATTACTGGCGAAAAATGCGGGCTCCGGGACGTATACCCTGGCAAATATTACAGCTTTAGAAGGTATTATGTATGGCGGCAGTTCG
>CAYNMH010000081.1:0-16353 GCA_964398145.1 uncultured Flavimarina sp.
AACCACCGGAAAAGGGGTCATTACATCCTTAGCCAAAACCGATTTGAAGACCAGCAAGTTCTTGATTACCGTGGTCTCATTATCTTCAAAAACACCTTCTTTTTCCGCAGCATCGGTAAGAGCCATAAACTCTTCGCGGCTCATCGTACTTACGTGAGCCGATTTACCCACCAGCTTGGTGACTTGCATTAAAATCCATAAAACACCCGTGTATTTAAGAGTTATCAGGATTATTTTTAAGGTTTTGGCTGTGAAATTACCCAGGGATTTCCAATAGGTAGCACCAATGGTTTTCGGGATAATTTCAGAAAGAATAAGAATTGCAAGGGTCATTATGGTTGAGACCAATCCGACGAAATTGATTCCCAAAACACTCATTTCGTAGCCCGACTCAATTGCCATTTTACCGGCCTGATCCCCTACTAAAATAGCCCCCACCGTGTGTGCGATGGTATTTAAGGTGAGAATTGCGATTAAAGGCTTATCAATGTCTTTTTTAAAATTGGCCAAAGTATCTGCGTAGCCCTTACCTTCCTTAGACTTTATACGAATGAAATTGGGCGTAATACTGAGCAAAACGGCCTCCAAAATAGAACATAGAAAGGAGAAAAATATCGAAATAAACGCATATGCGATGAGTAAAGCCATAGATTGGTTGATTTGCAATAAATATACTATAAATCAAAAATTATCGCCACAGGCTTAAGAAAAGCTTAGGGTATAGGAGCCTTATAGCTCGGTATAATTTACCATCCCGTATATGGAGGTGGTTCTAAACCCTTTAAATTAAGATACACAATGAGTTGCCCGCGATGGTGGGTGATGTGATCCTGAAGCAGATTGAGAATCTGCAAGCGCGATTTTTCACCCGCAAAAAAGTCGACTTGCTCCGCAAAGCGGGCTTCGGGAAAAGCTTTAACCGTCTCCAAAATCAAATCAAAAGAGGAGGCAAGATTGGCTATGATGCGTTCTTTTGAGTTGGTAGCGGTACTCACTTCAGCTTCCGGTTTATCGAAATAGGTAGTTGCCAGCCATTCCATATTGCCATTGATGTGCTTGAGTTGTTCCGCGAAACTCATTTCTCGCTCGGTGGGTTTATAATTGTATAACGAATCTGGCATTTGCTCAGCGATAGCGATCAAATAGACTTTAGAGTTCTGCCATTTTACAAGCCAGGCTTGTTTATACCCATCTTCCTGAGCCTGAATGGAAGTAAGGCTCAGGAGAAGAAACAAAATTGAAAAGATGCTGCGCATGTTTAGGAAATCAATTTAACCACATCCTTTGCAAAATAACTCGCAATCAGGTCGGCGCCGGCGCGCTTGATCGCATAGGTCTGTTCTAAAACCACCGCATCGTGATCGAGCCATCCTTTTGCAGCTGCTCCTTTAATCATCGCATATTCACCACTTACCTGATATACCGAAACCGGAACGTTAACCGCGTTTTTTATATCGCGTACAATATCGAGGTAGCAAAGACCTGGTTTTACCATCACGATATCGGCACCTTCGTCAATGTCCATCAGGGTTTCTTTAACCGCTTCAATACGGTTGGCATAATCCATCTGATAAGTTTTTTTGTCTTTGGGCACATCTTTCAAATCTACCGGAGCACTATCTAAGGCATCGCGAAACGGACCGTAAAAGGCAGAAGCATATTTAGCCGAATAACTCATAATGCCTACATCGTGATGTCCTTCGTCTTCAAGCAGGGTGCGCATTTCAAAAATACGGCCGTCCATCATATCGCTTGGGGCTACCATATCTGCGCCGGCATTGGCGTGCGATAGGGCCATTTCGGCTAAAACAGCACTTGAGTCGTCATTTACGATTTTACCGCCGCCCACAATACCATCATGACCAAAAGATGAAAAAGGATCTAGCGCAACATCGGTCATCACGACCATTCCGGGTACGGCATCTTTAACAGCTTTGATGGAGCGCTGCATCAAACCGTTGGGGTTTAAAGCTTCGGTACCGCTGTTGTCTTTGAGTTTGTCATCGACTTTTACAAACAGCAACACACTTTTAAGTCCCAATTTCCAGAGTTCTTTTACTTCTTTCTGCAAATTATCTAGGCTCAGGCGGTAATATCCCGGCATTGATGAGATTTCGTCTTTAACTCTTTTTCCTTCCACTACAAAAAGGGGAACGATAAAGTCGTTAGGTGATAGGGTGGTTTCGCGTACCAGAGCGCGCATAGCTTCTGTGGTGCGTAATCTGCGATTTCTTCGTAATGGGAACATAGTTTTATTTTTATTCTAATTACTATTTCTATTCTTTTAAACCCACTCCCTTGGGTTTTCTAAAACATCGACCAGCTTAGCTTCAGGGCTTCCGGATGCGGGATGATGGTCGTAGCGCCATTGCACGTGCGGGGGCAGACTCATCAGGATACTTTCAATCCTTCCGTTTGTTTTAAGGCCAAAAAGGGTGCCCTTATCGTGAACCAGATTAAATTCTACATACCGGCCGCGGCGCACTTCCTGCCAGTCGCGCTCTTTTTCGCCGTAGGCCAAATCTTTTCGCTTTGCCAAAATAGGCACATAAGCATCCAGAAAGCTGTCGCCCACCTGAGTAACAAAATTGTACCAGTCCTGCATAGAGCGCTCCTCAGTGGCTTTGAGATAATCAAAAAACAAACCGCCTATGCCCCGCGCTTCACCACGGTGGCTGTTGTGAAAATATTCGTCGCAACGGGCCTTGTAATGCGGGTAAAAATCAGGGTTATGTGCGTCGCAGGCCGTTTTGCAGGTCTGGTGAAAATGCACGGCATCTTCTTCAAAAAGGTAATAAGGCGTTAAATCCTGCCCGCCGCCAAACCACGAGTCGACCAGCGTACCGTCTTTTTCAAACATCTCAAAATAGCGCCAGTTAGCGTGAACTGTAGGAGCATACGGGTTTTTGGGGTGTATGACCAGGCTGAGACCGCAGGCAAAAAAATCAACATCACCTACTTTAAAATACTGTTGCATGGCCGGTGCAAGTGGACCATACACTTCAGAAATATTCACTCCGCCTTTTTCGATCACAGCGCCATTTTCAATCACACGGGTACGCCCTCCGCCGCCTTCGGGACGCGTCCAGAGGTCTTCTTTAAAAGTTGCAATCCCGTCCAGTTCTTCCAGTCTGGAGGTGATTTGATCTTGTAAGTTTTTGATATAGCTTACAAACTGTTCTCTCATAGTTTATTTCTTTAAGATGTAAAGCTCCATATCTTGGGCTTTACCACGTGCCGGTTTAAACTCGTTTTGAAGCGTACTGTGCCATACAAACCCGCTGCGCTCTGCGACACTGATGCTCTTCTCGTTGCTTTTATGGGTTATGATTTTATAGGTTGAAATCTGATGGTTGATGTAGCCAAAATCTGCAATGCGATTCACCGCCTGTGTTACCCAACCGCGACCGTGAAAACGTTTATCCAGACAGTATGCAAGCTCTCCTTCTGCCTTTTCCTGATCAATTTCTTTAAGAATCACCAGCCCGGCCATCTCGGGGTGTACGGTGGTCGTCAGGCTAAAATGGAAGGACTTTTTAGCTTCTGAAAGTGCAATAGCTTCTTCAATATAAGCTTTGGAAGCCCTTATAGTTTTGGTTTTCTTAAAAGTTTCCGGAAAATAGGTTTTAAAAAGGTCTTTGTTTTCCTTAAACAGTGTGTTTAAACCTTTAGCATCCTCAATAGTGAGCAAAGCCAAATCAAATTCGGTTTCCTGAATCATTGAAAGTTTGTGTTTTTTGGTCTAACAATTCGAGTGTTGTTTTGCTGGCCGCGGTTACCGATATGGGTAAAACCAAAAGAATACCCACTACCGGAATTAGTAAAAAAAGCATAAAAACAATGCCGTTACCTATAGCATAACCGCGATTTTGTTTTACAAAGTTAATGCTTTCGCGGTAGCGAAAATGCCGCTCAAGCGTATAATCCATATTGCCGAAACCCGCATAATAAGCCTGTATCAGGAATAAAATGGCCGTAGCCAAAAGACCAATAACCGGAATCAGGCTTAGAATCAAAAAGGGGATAGTGATCATCAGTTCCCACACCAGGTTGCGCATATTGATCTTAAGGCCGCGCACGAGTTGGCCGGCATTGGAGGTATTTCTGTGCTGATGTACTCCGCGGTAAAAATGAGCTTCTAGTTTTTCAGAAACCGGACTCATAAAGGGCGCAGAGAATGCCATGATGAGGTGTTTGTAAGCAATAAGTCCAAGAGCAATGATGATCAGAGCGCCTATAATAGTACTGAGTGTAGCCACGGTTTGTGCGCCCCATTCCCAAACCCATAATTTGGAAATGAAAGCCCCTATATTATCAGAAAGCGCCCAGGCACTTACCCCAATGAGTACGGCAGTAAGAAAACTGATTGCCATGGGAATGGCAAAATACTTCCAGAGTTTTAGTTCGCTCATGAGTTTAAACGAAAATTTGTAGTCTGAAAGTCCTTTAAAAATAGCTTTAATCATTTTTCTGAAATATAAACCAGGCGCTTCGGGTTATTGGCTTCTTCCGCTATTGCAATTTTGATTGCTTCTTCCGCTTCAGTTTGCAAAAAACGAATCACTTCAATTTCTGTAACCTGTAAAAACCGTGGTAAAGATTCGATACCAAAGTGATTATTATGCAAATCCATCTCACGAGAAAGCGCATCATTCACAAACAATTCTTCGTGTAAATTAGTGAATTTTAGCGCCCAGTCCTGCGCTTTCTTTACATCTGCAGTTTTGCGATATACCGCGCGTCCTAATAACATTGTCCATAAGGCGTGGCGAAAGGCATTTGCACGATTGCTTTTGTGATGCGTTTTCCCATACATTTCTGTAGATATGCGCATTGCTTTTTTAGAAGCATTTAGCGTAAGAGAGACATAATGTGGTCGCGTGGCAAAAAGCCGGGCAAGTCTAAAAAGCTGAGGTATGCTCAGGGTTTTGAGCGTTGCCCAGATTTTCATCGCTGGGCTTTGTATTCTTTTACCGCTTCAATAAACGCACCGGCATTTTCAAGCGGGATATTCGGTAAAATCCCATGGCCCAGGTTTACAATGTATTTATCCTTGCCAAAAGCGTCGATCATTTCGGTCACCATACGTTTGATTTCGCGCGGGGGCGAAAAGAGGCGTGTGGGATCAAAATTTCCCTGAAGCGTGATATTGCCACCGGTGAGATAACGGGCATTCTGCGGGCTACAGGTCCAGTCGACACCCAGTGCCGAAGCACCACTTTTAGCCATTTCGCCCAAAGCAAACCAACACCCTTTACCAAAGGCAATCACCGGAGCCTCGTCTTTTAAGGCATCGATGATTTGCTGCATATACTGCCAGCTGAATTCCTGATAATCTGTGGGTGAAAGCATACCACCCCAACTGTCAAACACCTGAACGGCGTTAACCCCGGCTTTTACTTTTTCTTTGAGATACAGAATAGTAGTATCGGTGATTCTCTGAAGCAGGGCGTGTGCGGCTTCGGGCTGAGTAAAGCAAAATTCTTTAGCCAGATCGAAGTTTTTGGAGCCCTGTCCCTGTACGCAATAGCACAGAATCGTCCAGGGGCTGCCCGCAAAACCGATCAACGGAATCTCATCGTTGAGTTTTTCTTTGGTCATCTTGATAGCCTCCATCACATAGCCCAGGGTATCGTTGATGTCCGGAACGATCACACGATCTAACTGCTCCATAGACCGAATGGGATCTGGTAACCATGGGCCCACACCGGGCTTCATTTCTACCTCAATATTCATTGCCTGCGGAATCACCAAAATATCACTAAAGAGGATCGCAGCGTCCATCCCGTAACGGCGTATGGGCTGTACGGTGATTTCGCTGGCCAATTCGGGAGTCTGGCAACGGGTAAAAAAGTCGTATTTAGCCTTGATTTCCTGAAATTCGGGCAGGTAGCGACCGGCCTGACGCATCATCCACACGGGCGGGCGTTCTACAGTTTCGCCTTTAAGTGCTCTTAAAAATAAATCGTTTTTGATCATAGTTTCGGTATCATCCCAGGCAGGGCCGGGAGGTTCTTATTTTAATGCTTTTACAGCTCTCGCAATCACGCTTTCAATCGTGGTGGCGTTTGCAATCGTATAGTTTTCTGTATGTTTTTGAACTTCGTTTGCCGTGGTTTGACCAATGCAAACCGCAGGCGTATCTTTTAAATCGTTTTGTTGCATAAAGCTCTGCACTCCGCTGGGACTAAAAAACAAAACGGCGTCAAAATTTTGTTCAAATTTTTTATCGTTTAAGCCGGTTTGATACACCACAATCTCCTGAAAACGAATCTGGTTTTCGTTTAAAATGTGAGGCAATTCATCTCTTCGCTTATTTCCGCAAAAAAAGCAAAAATGCGCGTCTTTGTGGTTTTTTGCGATAAAATCGGCTAAATCAGCTGCGTTTTGAGCTGTTTTTACCACGTTGAAGCCATTTCTTAAAAGCAAGGCTTCGGTTTTGAGGCCTACGCAGAACGTCCTCATCCCCAGCCCTTCTCCCGCCGGAGAAGGGAGCTTTTTGTCGTTCGCGAGCTCACTTTTTTTAAGGCGAATTTTGTTTAGAAAAGCCCGGACTGCATTTTTACTGGTGAAAATGAGATTTTCCAGTTGCTGAGGAAAATCAAAATCAAGAAATTCAATGTGTATCGCATCGTATTCTACCACTGAAAAACCGGCTCCCAGAATCAGATTTTTTTGGGAGGCTGAAAGTCGCTTAGTGGAAAGGATGCTTTGCATTGAGGATGAGGGTTAAAGTTCTTTCTTAATAATTTCCATCAATTCACGGCCACCGCTTTCAAGGATTTTGAGCGCACATCGGGCACCAAATTCCTGAGATTCACTTACGGGAATGCTTTCCTCAACTTCCAGTTTCTGGCTTCCGTCAAGGCTGAAAAGGGCTCCGCGAAAGTGAATGTGTTCGTCTTTAATTGCTGCATAAGCGCCAATCGGCGCGGTACAGCCACCTTCCAGTTTTCGCAGGAAATCGCGTTCAACGCGTGTAGCGAGTTCGGCATTTTTATCGTTGAGTTTGGCGCAGGCTTCTTTACAGAACGAGTCATCTCCCATCACAGCAATTACCATCGCGCCTTGCGCCGGTGCCGGAATCATCCAGTCGAGCACCAGATGATTTTCGGGTTTGAGGTTGATGCGCTCCAGGCCTGCTTTCGCAAAAATGGCTCCCGTCCAGTCGTTGTCGGTTACTTTTTGAAGTCGGGTATTGACATTACCGCGCAAATCAACAACGTTATGTTTTGGGTATTTATTCAGCCACTGTGCTTTACGTCGCAAACTGCCTGTGGCAATGGTAGTCGCATCTTCAAATGCAGCTTCCGTTTCTTCGCCCTTAAAAACAAAAATATCTTCCTGCGCCGCACGGGGTAAAACCGCTCCCTGAACAATCCCTTTTGGCAATTGCGTGGGCACATCTTTCATAGAGTGTACCGCAATATCAACTGTTCCGTTAATCATTGCCAAATCGAGGGTTTTGGTGAAAATCCCGGTGATCCCGAGTTCGTAAAGCGGTTTGTCAAGTATGAGATCTCCGGTAGATTTTACCGAAATTAATTGAGTCTCATAGCCCAGTGCGTTGAGTTGATCCTGCACGGTATGGGCCTGCCAAAGCGCGAGTTCGCTGTCGCGGGTGCCTATGCGTATGGTTTTTGCCAAAGCTTAGTTGTTTTGAAGATTGAACACTTTTTGAATCAAATCCAGACTTTCGGTGCTGTGAATGTCTTCGGTCTTTAAGTGTTTTGCAAATTGTGTGGTAATTTTCTGAATGATGCGCTCGCTGATAATTTCGGCCTGTTCTTCGTTAAAATTGGCGATTTTGCGACGCTGGTTGTCAATTTCACCAGCTTTCATATCGGCCAACTTCAATTTAAGGGCTTTAATGGTGGGTGCAAACTGGCGTGTGGTAAGCCACTCATAAAATTCGTCCTGAATCTCGGTGATGATCGCCTGTGCCTGAGGCAGTTGCTTTTTACGGCGGTTGAGCGTATCGTTTGTGATTTGCGAAAGTTGGTCCAGATGCACCAGGCTCACACCTGCTACTTCTTCCACATTTTCATTCACGTTTTTCGGAATACTCAAATCCAGAATAAGCAGTGGCTTTTTGAGGTAGAGCAATTCCTTAGAAATCGTAGGTTTTTGCGCGCCGGTGGCGACAATAAGCACGTCTGCCGCTGCAATTTCAGACTGAATATCTGCGTAATCTTTAACGATGAGGTTGAATTTACCCGCGATTTTTTCAGCTTTATCTTTGGTGCGGTTGATGAGCGTGATGTGATCGTTTTGGGTGTGTTTGACCAAATTCTCACATGTATTACGCCCAATTTTTCCGGTGCCGAAAAGCAAAATATTTTTTTCAGAAACAAAAGGCACCCGGGATAAAATATACTGTACCGAAGCAAAACTCACTGAAGTCGCTCCACTTGAAATATTCGTTTCGTTTTTAATGCGCTTGCTGGCCTGAATGACGGCGTTGATTAACCGCTCCATAAACGGATTGACGAGTTTGAGTTTTTTCGCTCTGCGAAAGCCGTTTTTTAACTGACTGATGATCTCAAAATCCCCCAGAATCTGGCTGTCGAGACCGGTGCCCACTTTAAACAGGTGTGCCACCGCATCTTCGTTTTTATAGAAATAGGAAACAGCTTCAAATTCTTCAATCGTGCCGCGGGTATGCTCGCACAAGAGTTTTACCAGATCGAGCGGCTCCTGTGCAAAACCGTATAATTCGGTACGGTTGCAGGTAGAAATAATGCTTAGGCCTTCAATTCCCTCTTCTCTGGCACGCAATAAAATTTGATCCTGAATTTTGGAGTCCACTGCAAAATGACCGCGTGTTTCGGCGTCTGCTTTAAGATAGCTTAAGCCAATGGCGAAAAAATCCCCGGGATATGCCGGATAAAAATGTCGTTTGCCGTTTGTATTCATAAGATAGGCTGCAAAAGTATTTTGTGTATGCTTGAAAAAATAACGCTGGAAGCATGATTTTTATCGATGCCTGAATAAAAGTGCGGTTTTTGAACTAAAATGCTGAAAAAGGGCTAATTTAGTGGGATATTTGAATTTTTATAAAATCAGTTTGTTTAGAATAAATCTAAATAATAGATGAAATTCACGCGATGGTAACTTTAGAAAATAACGCTTCAGGTTTATACCGGGAAACCCGTATTGAGGAAGGTTTTTTTATTTTAAAATTTAATAACGAAACCGCTGAAAAACAGGTGGTCACAAGGCAGGTAGACAGCAGTTATATTCAGTTTCATTTTTGTGCGAAGGGGAGTTCGGTATTTTTGTTTAATGAAGGCAATTACCGCCTGCCTTTGAGTGAAGAGCATTCGCTTTTGCTCTACAATCCGCAGCGGGATTTACCCATCAACCTGGAAATTTCACCGGAAACCTGGGTGATTTCGGTATTCATTTCGATCAAAAAATTCCATTCCCTGTTTTCCCGGGAAGCTGATTTTATTACCTTTCTCAGCGATGAAAACCGGGACCGGAAATACTATAAAGATGGAAATATTTCGCCATCAATGGCAATCGTGCTCAATCAGTTGATGAATTATAACCTGCATCCTTCCGTTAAAGCCCTATACTTTAAAGGCAAAGCTTATGAATTGCTAAGCCTGTATTTTAACCGTCCTTCCGAAGCCGATACCGAGCAATGCCCGTTTCTCGTAGATGAAGACAATGTGGCCAAAATCAAAAAGGCCAAGGATATTGTGATCGCCCGTATGGCGGAACCGCCCTCCTTGCAGGAGCTGGCAGATGAGATCAATTTAAGTCTTAACAAATTAAAAGAAGGTTTTAAGCAGATTTACGGGGATTCGGTTTACAGTTTTTTATTCGATTACAAGATGGAAGTCGCGCGGCAACTGCTCGCCAGCGGTTCGCACAACGTAAATGAAGTAGGGCTTAAAATAGGCTATAGCACGGCCAGTCATTTTATCGCGGCTTTTAAAAAGCAATACGGTACCACCCCTAAAAAATATGTTCAATCGCTTAATTAATTTTATGAAAAATTCGCTAGTTCTCTTAACGCTTCTGG
The DNA here is from genome assembly GCA_964398145.1 of uncultured Flavimarina sp. GTDB lineage: Bacteria > Bacteroidota > Bacteroidia > Flavobacteriales > Flavobacteriaceae > Leeuwenhoekiella. The sequence continues at coordinate 10,034 of CAYNMH010000081.1, forward strand.
TATTGATAGTAAGTTGTAATTCCGCTAGAAAAAGCACCTATTTAAACACAAAAAATGTCCTGATTTTCACCAAAACAAACGGGTTTCGCCATGCTTCGATAGAAACCGGAGTTGCCGCTTTAAGTGAAATTGCATCCGAAAATCACTGGGCGGTAACCCATTCTGAAGATTCGTTGATTTTTACTCCAGAGCGTTTAAGAGATACCGATCTCGTTATTTTTCTCAATACTACCGGAGATGTTTTTGGCGAAGCTCAGGAGGAAGCATTTAAAGACTATATAGAAACCGGTGGAAGGTTTTTTGGCATTCACGCTGCTTCAGATACCGAATACGACTGGCCCTGGTATGGGGATTTTATAGGAGGCTATTTCGTGAGTCATCCTAAAATTCAACAAGCCCGAATCAACAAAAAAACAGATCACGTGACGGTCGAAGCGTTTCCAAAGACTTTTGAACGCACCGATGAATGGTATAATTTCAAAAATCTGAATTCGGACGTAACCGTTACACTTACCCTGGACGAATCTTCTTATGAAGGCGGAAAGAACGGGGTGTATCATCCACACGCCTGGCACCAGCAGGTAGGCGAGGGGATGATGTATTATACCGGCGGAGGTCATACCAAAGAATCCTATTCCGAGCCGGGCTTCCGGCAACATCTGGAGGCGGTGATGAGATGGTTGGTGAAGTAAGCTGCAAAGGTATTTGCAAAAATAGCATCTCTCCAAACCCCACTTCCTTCGAAAGAACGGCTGGAGATGGATGTTATAGATTTTTCTAAATAATAAAAGTGTAAATTTAATACTCCTAAATGCCCTTGTTATGGATCTGGATGTGCGGAAATATAAATTCATCAAAGAGCTTCTAAGTGTTGAAAGTGAAGTCATCATGGAAAAGCTGGAGCGTGTTTTAGATCATGAGAACGATCAAACTCATGAACTGTCCTCAGAGCACAAAGTTGAATTGGATCGGCGCCTAAAAGCATACCAGGATAAGCCTCAGGATATCTTACACTGGGAAGAGGTCAAAAAAGACTGGTAATGAAATACCGGATTATTTTACTTCCTAAAGTACTTGAAGATTTAAAGGAAGCAAAGAAGTGGTATACAGCTGTAAATCCCAAATTAGCGGAGGATTTTAAAATCGAAGTAAATCTGGAAATGGATTACATAGCTCATAATCCTGAACATTATCAAATTAAATTTAAAGAGTTAAGACAATCTTTGGTCAAACGATTTCCCTACTCCATCTTTTATAGGTTAGAAAAGCAAAATCACCAGATTGTAGTTTTTGCAGTCTTACATTTTCGGAGAAATCCCGAGTTGGCACGCAAACGAATAAAATAGCTTAACCTCATCAAAATAAATTCTACCAATACCCGCCCACAAGAACCCTTATCACTTTTGCTTCCCAAACAAGTGATAAGTTTTAATTTTGTGTCAAAATAAAAAGCATGAAAAAAGGAGTACTTATGGTCAATCTGGGTTCGCCAGATAGTACAGACCCTAAAGATGTGAAGAAATACCTGGGTGAATTTCTAATGGACGAGCGCGTGATTGATGTGCCACTTTGGGCACGGACCCTTCTTGTAAAAGGCATCATCCTGAATACCCGTCCTAAAAAATCGGCTGAGGCCTATTCCAAAATCTGGTGGGACGAAGGTTCTCCTTTAATTGTGTTGAGCGAAAAGCTTCAGTCTAAAGTACGCGAGAAAGTTGATGTACCGGTAGAACTGGCGATGCGCTACGGAACGCCGTCTCTTAAAGAAGGACTTCAAAAATTAGACGATCAGGGAGTAGATGAGGTGTTGATCATTCCATTGTATCCCCAGTTTGCCATGGCAACTACAGAAACTATTTTGGTTTTAGCCGAAGAATTGCGCAAGGAGCACTTTCCGCACATGCGTTTTTCAGATATTCCTGCCTTTTACAACAAGCCCGAATACATCGAGGTTTTATCCCGAAGCATCCATGAGAAAATTGAAAATCTCGATTACGAGATGCTCGTGTTCAGTTATCATGGGGTGCCCGAGCGCCACATTCGCAAGAGCGATGTGACTAAAAGCCATTGCAAGATAGATGGTAGCTGTTGCAAGACTGCTTCAGCGGCACATCAGTTTTGCTACCGCCACCAGTGTTACGAGACCACGCGACAGGTAGCCCAAAAACTCAACCTGAAAGAAGGAACTTATTTTACCTCGTTTCAATCTCGATTAGGTTTTGATCCTTGGTTACAGCCCTATACCGATCGAACCATTGAGCGTTTTGGTAAAGAAGGAATCAAGAAAATGGCGATTGTAACTCCGGCATTCGTGAGCGATTGCCTCGAGACCTTAGAAGAAATCGCGATGGAAGGCGAAGAAATTTTTCACGAAGTGGGCGGAAAAGAATTCACCACCATTCCCTGCCTCAACGACCGCGATGACTGGGCGCACGTAGTAGCAACCTGGATTAACGACTGGGCTTTGGTTGAAGCTTCAAAAGCAATAGCATAAATTCATTCCCGTGTAGGCGGGAATCTTTCGCGTAGGCGGGAATCTTTTTTAATTAGACACACCTTGTTAAAACCCAATAAATCTGAATCTCTAGGGAGCGAACCCATTGCCGGTCTGCTGATCAAACAGGCCGTTCCCGCATCAATCGGGATTCTGGTGATGTCGCTCAATATTCTGGTTGATACCATTTTTGTGGGCAACTGGATCGGCAGCATCGCCATTGCAGCGATCAATGTGGTGCTTCCGGTTTCCTTTTTTATCGCGGCTTTAGGGATGGCCATCGGTATAGGAGGTTCTTCGATTATTTCGCGGGCTTTGGGTGCAAATGATTCGGGCAAAGCCCTGAAAACCTTTGGAAATCAAATCACGATTACGCTGCTGCTAACGGTGAGTATGGTGCTTTTGGGTCTGGTTTTTATAAACGATCTCATTCCGGCTTTTGGCGGAAAAGGCGATATTTTTGAACCCGCTAAAATCTATTACCGCATCGTCCTTTATGGCGTTCCCGTGCTTGCCCTGTGTATGATGGGCAACAACGTCATCAGAGCAGAAGGCAAGCCTACTTTTGCGATGATCGCGATGATTATTCCTTCTGCGGGAAACCTGATCCTCGATTATTTGTTGATCAATGTGCTTGATTGGGGAATGGAAGGTGCCGCCTGGGCAACCACAGCTTCGTATATCTGCTGTTTTGGCTATATTCTGTGGTATTTTTTAAGCGAAAATTCGGAGTTAAAAATTGACCTGGGTCATTTGGGTCTCGACTGGCCTATTCTCAAAGAAATGTCGGCTTTAGGTTTTGTGACGCTGGCACGCCAGGCGGTCGTAAGTGTAACCTATTTATTGATGAACAACATCTTGTTTGAGTTGGGAGGCGAAGCTTCGGTCACGGTGTATGCCATTATTGGCCGAATGCTCATGTTTGCCTTGTTCCCGGTTTTGGGCGTTACACAGGGATTTCTGCCCATTGCAGGCTACAATTATGGGGCAGAAAATTACTCCCGCGTTCGCGAAAGCATCAAGCTGGCGATACTTTATGCCTGCGGGGTTGCGATCCTTATTTTTATAGTCATTATGGCCTTTCCGGAAGCTATTGTTTCGGTATTTACACAGGATGGGGCCGTCTTAAGGGACACTCCAAATGCCATGCGCTGGGTTTTTGCAGCCATTCCTATCGTGGGGATTCAGTTAATCGGTTCGGCCTATTATCAGGCTATTGGTAAAGCTACTCCGGCATTGTTGCTCACACTCACAAGACAGGGGTTTTTCTTTATTCCCCTGGTGCTTATTCTGCCTAAATACTTCGGAGAGATTGGCGTTTGGCTTTCTTTTCCGCTGGCCGATACGCTCTCTACACTGGTTACGGCTTATTTTTTATGGAGGGAAACCAGTCAGCATTTAGAAGTTACCCCGTCAGACCAGAATTAGTTATCTTAGTTTCCTGCTAACTAAGTTTTTTCGATTATGTACAAATTTTTACGTGCTGCTTTAGGTACGCTGCTGGTACTTTCTACTTTTTCATTTCAGGCTCAGGATGTTGACGAGTCTTTATATTCAGCCTTAGAATATCGTTTAATCGGTCCGTTTCGCGGCGGGCGAAGTGCCGCAGTTACAGGCGTTCCCGGCAAGCCCAATTTATTTTACTTCGGCGCTACCGGCGGCGGGGTTTGGCGTACCAAAGACGGAGGTCGTTCTTGGGAGAATATTTCTGATGGCTATTTTGGCGGAAGCATCGGCTCTGTCGCTGTAGCGCCCAGCGATCACAACATTATGTATGTGGGTGGGGGCGAAAACACACTGCGCGGAAATGTTTCTTCCGGTTACGGAATGTGGAAAACCACCGATGCCGGTAAAACCTGGATGCAGGCCGGCTTGCCGAAAAGCAGACACATTTCAAAAATTGTAATTCATCCTGATAATCCTGATGTAGTCTATGCGGCGGTTTTGGGAGATATTTATAAGCCGACACAAGAACGCGGTGTTTATAAATCTACAGACGGTGGTAAAAGCTGGAATAAAGTGCTGTTTGCTACCGAAGATGCCGGTGCGATTGATCTTACTTTTGACCCGAATAATTCACGGGTTTTGTATGCCTCTACCTGGCACAGCCGAAGAACTCCGTATAGCTTTATAAGCGGAGGTGCCGGTTCGGCTTTGTGGAAATCTTCAGATAGCGGTAACACCTGGAAGGAGATTTCAAAAAATGATGGCTTTCCTCAGGATACCTTAGGAATCATTGGCGTAGCCGTTTCACCCGTAAACTCAGAGCGGGTTTTTGCAATGGTTGAAAATAAAGATAAGGGCGGCCTCTACCGAAGCGAAGACGCGGGCGCTACCTGGAGGCTTATTAACGACGACCGAAACCTGCGTCAACGCGCCTGGTACTACACCAAAGTTTATGCAGACACCGAAGATCAGGATGTGGTGTATGTGCTTAACGTCAGCTATCACAAGAGTACTGATGGTGGTAAGACGTTTGAAAGCAGCAATGCTCCTCACGGCGACCATCACGATCTGTGGATCGCGCCGGAAGATCCTATGCGTATGATAATGGGTGACGACGGTGGCGCGCAGGTAACCTACGATGGTGGCGAGACCTGGAGCACGTATCACAACCAGCCTACCGCGCAGTTTTATAGACTCACCACAGACAATCAGTTTCCGTATCGCATTTATGCAGCGCAGCAGGATAACTCTACCGTACGCATTCCACACCGCACAGACGGGTATAGCATTACTGAAGAAGACTGGGAAAGCACTGCAGGTGGTGAGAGCGCGCATATTGCTGTCGATCCTGAGAATCCCGATATTGTGTATGGCGGCAGCTATGACGGATTTTTGACCCGCGTCAATCATGAGAATAACAGCGTGCGCTCGGTTTCGGTATGGCCCGATAATCCTATGGGTCACGGCGCCGAGGATATGAAATACCGCTTTCAGTGGAATTTCCCCATTATGTTCTCCCGTCACAATCCTGATGTGCTGTACACCTTCAGCAATCACGTGCACAAGACTACCAATGAAGGCCAAAGCTGGGAAGTAATCAGCCCCGATTTGACCACAGACGATAAGTTGAAGCAAAAATCTTCCGGCGGACCCATCACGCAGGATAATACTTCCGTAGAATATTATTGTACCATTTTCGCAGCTAATGAAAGTCCATTAAAAGAAGGGCTATTATGGACGGGTAGTGACGATGGACTCGTTTACGTCACCCGCGACGGAGGCGAAAATTGGGAGAATGTAACACCCAAAGGAATGCCCGAGTGGATGATGATCAACAGCATCGAGCCTTCGTATTTTGATGAAGGCACCTGTTACATTGCGGGCACCAAATACAAATCGGGTGACTTCGCACCGTATTTGTACAAGACTACCGATTACGGCAAAACCTGGAAAAAAATCACAGACGGCATCGCGCCTGAGCATTTTACCCGCGTGGTACGCGAAGATCCCGCTCAGGAAGGTCTGTTGTACGCCGGTACCGAAACCGGAATGTACATCTCCTTTGATGCAGGAGTCAACTGGAAGCCCTTTCAGCTCAATCTGCCTATAGTTCCGGTTACCGATTTAGCACTTAAAAACAACAACCTGATCGTCGCCACACAGGGACGCAGCTTATACATCATTGACGATCTGAGCGTACTGCATCAGCTGGATGGAAGCACTAAAACCGGCGCGGTCAAATTATTTAAGCCGAAAGATACCTACCGCATGGATGGCGGCGGTCGCAAGTCCAATTCAGCCGGAACCAATCATCCTTCCGGCGTAATGACCTATTTCTACTTACCGGAATACGATGCGAAAAAGGACAGCGTTGCACTGA
>CAYNMH010000082.1:0-16075 GCA_964398145.1 uncultured Flavimarina sp.
TTTTAATTTTCTTACCAGCTGTTGCATTTTATAAAAGTAAACCAGCATTCGATGTTATTTTTATAAATCAATAGAAGTGCTCTATCTAAATAACAGCAAAATCCATCAAATCCTATTAATTTCTTTTCTCTAGCGGAGCATAGATGAAATGGGATCAACACATTCAAAAGTTTAAAGCAGATTTGAGACGTCTGCAGCAAGAACATGCGTATACCGCTAAGCTCAATGTATTGTGTTTAAACTTTGTAATCCAATTTCAAAACCAACTGGAACAGGACTTTAAAGCTATTTCTGATGTACAGGACACGGAAGAAATCTACTTTTTCAAGCATATTAAACCCATTGTTTTTGCGCACAACCTATATTACAGGAAGATTATTCAATTGGAGCACGAGAAACCTTTAAAAGGGCTCAAAGTTCAAATAAAGTTTTTCAAAAACCAACTCGATGTAGAGCACCGCTTTAAACTGCGACATAAAGCCTTTGCCTATTATCTCAAATCAAATCAAAGTCATTTAGACTCAATCTACTTTACACGACGGGAACCCCTCCCCTACGATCCCGATGATCTCAGGCTCCAATGCAATCCAGGTTATTCAACACCACGGGATTTTCTGACCGCCAAACTGCGGTGTGGTGAACTCCTCACAAATTATCTTACAGACCGGCTTAAACACTTAAAATCTCCCGGAATTCCAGTTGAGACTGCCCGATTAGATTGGAGCGGGTCGCGTACCGATCTTATCGAACTTACCTACGCCTTGTATCACGCAAAAGTCATTCATAAAGGCAAAGCCGACATTATCGAAATCGCCCGGGCACTGGCTAATTTCTTCAATATGGATCCCGGTGATGTCTATAAAACCTATTCTGAAATCAAATCCCGTAAAAAAGCAGGACTAAATTCCTCGACGAGATGGCTATGAATCTGCAGGTGGCTATGGACCGTGAGGACTTTTAAATCACCCCACTCCGGTATACCCCCGAAAAGAAAAATTAGCAGTTGTAACTGCCTGGCCATTTTCAGCAATTCCCTTAATCCAGTGTTGAAATACTAGTTTTTGACGGCTGTTAAAGTTTAACCGGGGCTCCGGTTCTCTGGGGAATAAATGGGTACAAAACCCCTCAAATTCGTAGAACGAAAGTCAAACCGGGATTGGGACTATCAAAAAAAGGATAACCACGATAGTCCCTTTCTTTTTAAAAATGTTCTACCATGCCAGCAACACTCATTACCACAGACGATCTGCACCAGTTCAAATTAGAACTTCTCAAAGAGATTAAAACCCTTATCAACAATCAGGGAAGCCAAAAACTCAAAAAATACCTCAAATCTTCAGAGGTGATGGAATTACTGCAGGTAAGCCCTGGCACCCTGCAAAACCTGCGCATCAATGGCACCCTCCCCTTTACCAAAGTGGGCGGTATCATCTACTACGATGCCCAGGACATCCAAAGAGTAATGGAAGACAACCGGGTACACTACGGTCTAAAAGCCTGAATGATGAATTACATAAAGCTACTTCACGCAGCTTTTACACTTTTCTACGACGACGAACGCCTGAACCCTACTCACATCAGCCTCTATATGGCCTTGTTTCAGGAATGGAACAGTTCCCGCTTTAGTGATGGGTTTTACGTGAGTCGCGGAATATTGATGCGTGTGGCCAAATTGGGCTCTAAGACCACCTACCATCGCTGTATGACCGAGCTTAACGATTGGGGATATCTTACTTACCTGCCGTCTAATAACCCCTATAAGGGCAGCACCATTAAGATGACCTTATTTGAGACCAGTGATGAACCGGTAGCAGACGGGTGTGATACCAGACTGGAACACGTAGCGGAACACTACCATCCCACCACGATACCGCAACTGGGACACTACCGTCCCGATAATGTACCGGTAGTGGGCCGGCACCGTCCCATAAATGGACAAGCACTGGTATCTACTACAAACAATACAAAACATGCAAACCATATAAAACAGCCAAAGGACTTTTTGGCCGTTTTGGAATTTTTTGAAGAACAGCTTGCAGATGCTGCAGAAGCTGAAAAATTTTACGATCACTACCGGGCAGCAAACTGGGAAGATGCCGGGGGTAAACCTGTTAGGGACTGGCAGGCTCTAGCCCTCAGCTGGATTAAAAACGAGAAACCGGATTTCGAATCGGACAACCTGCGAACCACCAAAAACAAGGATTATGGAAAACCCCTCTAAAATCATCGAAGGTGGCGTGGAGTATAGCTTGGGAACCTTTAACGGCAAAAAAATGCTTTATGATTTTCCCAAAGTGCTCCTCTATCTCAATGCCAAAGGCAAGCTGGAGTTTGGTAAAAAATTCCGCATCTACGACGAAGACCAGGAGATCCTGCGCAAACTCTGCTCCTACTTCATTCGCGACAAAGTCTTTTGCGAAACTCAGGGCATCGACATCGAAAAAGGCATTCTGCTTTCCGGGCCTGTTGGCTGTGGTAAAACCAGCCTGATGAAACTCCTGCGTTTTCTCGTACCCCTGCAAAAGCCTTACGAACTCATTCCCTGTCGAAACATCAGCTTTGCTTTTAATCATCTGGGTTTTAAATCGATTGAAGAATTCGGGAACTCCAAATACTACTGTTTTGACGATCTGGGCGTAGAACCGGCCGGCCGGTACTACGGCAAAGACCTCAATGTGATGGGGGAAGTACTGTTATCGCGCTACGAACTTTACCTAAGTACCAAACGTAATCTGAAAACCCACGCCACCACCAACCTAAACGCAGATGAACTGGAAGCCCGCTACGGCAACCGCGTACGCAGCAGAATGCGGGAGTTGTTTAACCTGGTGGCGTTCGACCGGGATAGTAGAGATAAAAGAATTTGAGATTTAATTTACAATGATTTTATAGTTTTACAGTTATGTTGAACGAGGATTCTATAAAATCATTAATTGCTTCGGGGGAAGGCTACAATACTGAATTTAAAGTCAGTATTCCCAACAAACTTAAAGAGGTAACTGAAGAAATCTGTGCCTTTGCCAATGCTGCAGGAGGTACAATTATTCTGGGAGTAGACGATCAAAATCAAATACAAGGCGTTGCTTTTAACAATTCCAAGCGCTCTGCCCTTCAAAACTCAATCAATGAACTATCTCCGTCATTACATTGTAAAGTATATACCCTTGATGTAAATGAAAAAAATATAGTTGTGATTGAGGTGCCTTCCGGAGAAAACAAACCTTACGTACTATCAGGTGCAATATATGTACGTCAAGGTCCGAATACTCAAAAACTAACATCTGTTGAAGAAATGAGAGACTTCTTTCAACAAGCGGATAAAATTTATTTTGACGAAGCACCTTGCAAAGAAATTGATTTAGAAAAAGATATTGCTGACGAAACTATCAATCAATTTAGGAATTTAGCTGGATTGGATACTACCGTTTCAAACGAGCAGATTTTCATCAATCTGAAATTGATAACTAAAGAAGGATTTCTTAAAAATGGTGCTGCCTTATTCTTTTCCAATAATCCAGAAGTATATTTTGAGAAAGCCGTAATACGCTGTATTGCATTCGATGGTATTGATAAGCGGTATATTGAGGATGATAAGATTATGACGGGCTCCCTTTACCATCAATTCCTGGAGTCCATGTCGTGGTTAAGGAAAAAGTTAAATATAAGCTATGATATTGAAGGATCTGGTTCAAAACCACGAAAGGAAGTGTGGGAAATCCCAGAGACTGTTTTTAGAGAAGCCATTATAAATGCTTTAGCTCATAGAGATTACTATGACAAGGGAGGACGTATAAGTATTGAAGTGTTTAATGACCGGATTGAGATATCAAACCCAGGTGGTTTGATTAGTGGAATTCCTAAAAATGAATTTGGTAAACGCAGCCTAAGCAGAAACCCTTTAATATTTGGCTTATTTGAACGAATTAGAATGGTAGAGCAGGTAGGGTCTGGTATTGCAAGAATGAGAAATCTTATGCTTGAAGCAGACTTAACAGAACCTGAGTTTAATACCGAAGGTATATTTACAGTAACGTTCAGAAGACCTTTTGACTTCTATAAGTGGGTAGATAAGTGGGTAGAAACTTTAACCACTAATAGAGTTGCTATTGTTAAAGCTATTTATGAAAATAGTAAAATTTCGAAGCGTAGTCTTGCTGAAAAAATTGGCTTAAGTACTACTGCTATTGATAATAATCTGGAGATACTTAAAAGTTTAGGACTTATAGAAAGAGTAGGTGGTGCCAAAGGTGGGCATTGGGAGATTAAATATCTACTACCTTAAGGTGGGTAGATAGGTGGGTAGAAAATGTTATAATTAAGGAAGGTCTTATTCACCCGTTATCAGAAATCAATTTTCCGCTGCACGATTAAATTCTTCAAAATGATGCGGGACAAAAACCTTATGCCAGCAGGATCTTGAAAATAGTTGCATTCATCCACATTACTCAAAAATCCTAACTCAAACAATAGTGCGGGCATTTGCCCACTCGTTCCCCGAAGCACTTGAAAATTGGAAAACTTCACACCCCTACTTTTAAAACCAAGCCTTTTATTAAAGCGTTCCTGAATTTGAAAGGCCAGCCATGTAGCAGCGTCTGTATTGCCATTCGTTTTCTCATATACAAATACTTCCACCCCACGGGCGTTTGGATTGCTAGAATGATTGCAATGCAAGGATAGAAAGATGTCTGCTTCTAACGCTTGAGCCAGTTTACTTCGATCTGATAACGAAATCAATGTGTCGCTGCTCCGCGTAAAAAAAAGGTCTAGAGGATGACCCAATGTAGCATTTAAATGCTGTAGCGCTAAAGCTAAGTTTAAAACTACCTCCTTTTCCTGAATTCCATTTACCCCTATTGCCCCGGAATCCATTCCTCCGTGTCCGGGATCAATTACTACCCGTAAAGGTCTGTTCAATTCCTGCCCATAGATCGTACTAATTTGAAGCAGCAGAAGCATCCAAATGACGTTTTGGAGCTTTTTTCTAAGTCTGGCATTTTGAGTTATTAACAACATGACTTTTCATTTTAATAGGTTTTGATGGGATCTAAAAGCAAATGAAATCAAATACTAACAAGAATTATTTTATTCACAATTAACTGATTTTCAATTATTTAAAAATAAATATAGGTAATTTTCTTCTCATTGATTTCCAATCTTTTAAACCTTAGAATTATGAAAAAATCAAACGCTTTATTTGCCTGTATGGCTTTGCTCTCTGCTCCCCTATTTGCTCAAATAGGTGGTATTGAAGATTCGGTAAACGATGTTTCCGATACCATACGTACCGTATTCCCTATTCTACTGGGCGTTATTTTCCTGGTCGGTTTTCTGTTTAATGCCGGACACTTCTTTGGAGAGAATGCCGACTTAAAAAAGGGCATCACCCGCGTACTCGTCTTTGTACTTATAGCCGGGGGCGTGGTGGGAATCTTCAGCTACTTAATAGACATCGTAGTCTAATTCGTTATCCAATGAAAAGCTACGCGGTCTATAGAAACATCCGGAAACGGGCGGTCATTTTCGGGCTGCCGGTTTCCCTGTTTGCAGTTCAAATGTGCGCGCTTATCGCCTCCTTGCTGATCGTCATCTTTTCCTTCAGCTTTTTGACGGTTTTGGTTGCTTTAGTAATCAATGTCCTGCTTTACGTCTGTTTGACCCGATTTCAAAGCCTGATGCAGTTCCTACAATTCTCCAGCGCTTTCCCAAATCTCATCAGTACCAAACTAAACTCCGGCATTTCCTATGATCACGATTAAAAACAAAAACTTCCATCCCATAGCAGCCGCCAGTGACCATCTGGTGTTTTGCAGTAACGGGAATGTAGTACTGGGCTATCGCCTCGATCTGCCGGAGATCTATTCCCTTTCTGAAAAGGATTTTGAGGAGTTACACGCCGGCTGGTTTCAGGCATTTAAGACCTTGCCTACCGGTACTCTGATCCATAAACAGGATTACTATCACAACACCGCTTTTGATGCCTCTTCCCTGCCGGAAAAATCCTTTCTGGGAAAGGCTACCCAAAGCTATTTCCAAAATCGGGAATATACCGCGCATACCAGCTACCTGTTTTTTGTGCTAACCCGAAAATCTTCTGCTTATGGAAACTACACCAACCCCTTCACCAAAATCGCTAAAAACCTACCGAACACTCTGGATGATGCTGTTCGACATTTTAAAGCAGCTGTGGAAGATGCTGTTGGCTTCCTCAATTCAGGCAAAAAAATCAAACTGACTCCTCTTAATGCCGAAGAGTTCCAGAAGTTAACCCACTCGTATTTCAACGGCTTTAATGAAGATTTGACTACCGATATACTGCTGGATAAAAACCAGATCACCATAGGTAAACACCTCTTTGATGTACTGGCTGTAAACAATGAACGCTGCTTTGGAGAACAGGTAAAAACCAGCAGTATTGACGAGCGCTTTACGGCAGATGATTTTCAATTTCATAAGGGATTTATTGACGGACTCGGACTCACCCTTAGTGAAAACCACGTCGTTAATCAAATCCTGATTCTGGATGACAAGCATAAGTGGCGTAAAATTTTAGATAAGAAAGTCGAAGAACTCAGCAAGAGTTCCAACTTTGGTTCCCAGAATCGGGTGGTGCTGAAAAAGATTCAGAAGATCCTGGAACAGATCAATACCGATGAGAGTTCCCGGGTGATCCGTGGGCAGCTGAGTGTGCTGTATTGGGCTGAGACCCAAAAGCAGCTGGATGCCATTGGTGCGAAAATCAAAACCGAATTTAAGGAGCTGGACATCGTTCCGTATTATCCCATAGGCGAAGCCAGAAAGAACTACTTTCTCAATTCCTGGTTCGGATTCGCTTCCCATTTTTCGGATGAAGACCTGTATGTTACCGATCTGAAGCACGCGCTGTGTCTGATGCTGAATAGCACCAATTACAAGACCGACCCCAAAGGAATTCTCTTTAATGATCGCCAATATAATATTCCGGTATTTAAAGATGTTTGGGATGAATCTAGAAAACGCATCAAAGCCCGCAACTTTGCCATCTTTGCACCCACCGGAGAAGGCAAATCCTTTCTGGCCAATAACATTCTGCGTCAGTTTTATGAAAAAAGGGTGCGTCTGGTAATCATAGATCTGGGAGGCTCGTATACCAAATTTGCCAAACTCTACCCCGATGAGCACATCATCCTGCGTTATGAGGCCGGGAAGAATCTGGGTATTAATCCCTTTTATTCCCCTGAAGGTGAAATCCCTACCGCGGAACGTCTGGAAGATCTTACCGTATTCCTTTTTGAGCTCTACCATACCGAAGGCAGGCAAGGAAAAGCCCAGTCGGTTTCTCTAAAAAAAATACTTACCGCTTATTACAGAGCTAACCCATCTCAGCACTCGCTCAACGGATTCTATGATTTTGTTTTTAGCAATCGGCAAGACCTGCTGGCACAGCTTCAAATCCATCCCGACTACTTCGATATTCAGGCGTTCCTGCATGTAATGTCGGAGTATGTTGGTGATGGTCTATACAGCTACCTGTTTGAGGTGGATGAAGATCAGACCTATACCCTGGAAGATAAGCGTATGATCATCTTTGAGCTGGACGAGGTCAAAGACAATAAGGAGATCCTTTCGGTAATGCTGAAGCTCATTAAAACCGCCATACAGCGCACCATCTGGAAAAATAAGGCCGAACGGGGAATCATCCTCTTTGATGAGTTTGCCAAGCAGCTCAAGTTTGACAATGTACTGGAGAGCGTCGAGTTTTACTATCAGGCGATCCGTAAACAAAACGGGGCGATAGGCATCATTCTCCAATCCATCAACCAACTGCCGGGCAACGCCACTTCAGCAAGTATTCTGGAAAACACCCAGGTGATTTACAGCCTGAATAATGAAAAAGGCTATGACGAACTCGCCCGCAGGCTGAATCTTTCGAGTCATGATCTAAACCAATTAAAATCCATCCGCAACAAGCTGAGCGGCTCCCGGAAGTACACCGAGATCTTTATCAAGATCGGTAAGGAGAGTAACATCTTCCGCCTGGAGGTACCCCCTGAAGTTTATGCCGCCTACCTCACAGACGGCATTGAAAATGAGGCCATTATGGCCTTGTATGTACAAACCCAAAATATGGAAAAAGCCATCAGGCAATTTATTAGTCCCTCCCGGTCTGTTCCGTCCAAAATACAATATTAAAAACCTTGTAACTCATAATACTATGGAAGCACACCTCACACGTCACAGCAAGAAACTAATACTGAGATTAGCCCTAATCGTAATGCTATTTATGCCCTGCCGTGGCACGGCCCAGGGGATGCCGGTTTATGATAATACCAATTTTGTGAGTCTGGTCAAATCCCTATTGGAATCAGCCAAACAAACCACCCAACTCCTTAAAACAGTCGAATTCCTGAAACAACAAAAAGAAAATCTGGAAAAGGTAAACAATGTGGTCAAACAGCTCAAAGCCGTAAAGGAAATCGGAAAAAACAATGCCCGTCTTATTCAGGTGATGCGTCAGGACTTGCGGGAAATTCTAAACTCTCCCTATATCAAACCTGATGAAGTACTGCGCATCACGGACGCCTTTAATGAACTGGTAGATAATTCGCTTGAGGCGATGGATTTTATTGATCAGATCCTCTCCAGTAATTATTTAAAAATGTCTGATGCAGACCGTGCGGCAATCTTAAAAGAAAAAGAAGCCGAGTCTAAAGAAATGGTGGCTACGATCAATTTAAAGACCAAACGCTATAAGGAGATCATCGCCTTTCGGAAACTGCAGGATAAAATCAATAACCGCGAAACCGGGTTTTAAAGATGGCTGCGCTTGTGATCTTAGGAATCGGTTTGGAGTATGTAGATACCATTTTTGATACCATCATCGCCAGTCCGGTAGCCCAGTATACCATTACCGGTATGAAAACCCTGGCGGTACTGTTCTTTCTGGTAAACATCCTGAAAAAATACAATGAAGGTATTGCAGACCGCTACGGCTACACCTGGGGATTGAGTCCGGGCGAACTGGCTAAGAATTTTGCGGTGGTACTGGTGGCTATCTTTTCCACTCAAATTTTAGGTTTCTTTGACGGGATTCTGGTCGCCATTGAATCACAGTATCGCGATACCGCTCCTGCCCTATTGCCCCTTCAAATGCAGGAAATCCCAATAGAAGAGGAAGTAGGCATGTACGAAGGGATGAAAGCTGCGATGGCCTTGCTTTATGAAGCGCTGGTTACACCCTTGTTTGGTTTTAAAATCTTCGCTTTTATCGGGGGCATCATCTTGTGGATTCTGGATTCGTTTATCTACCCGTTGTTTCTGGCAGAGCGCTTCTTCCTACTGGGCATTATGCAGGCCTTTTTTCCACTTATCATCAGTCTGGCGGTATTTGAAAAATTCCGCTCCCTGGCTTACGGATTCTTTAAACTCTATGCTGCAGTATATATGCTGGTACCGGCATTCTTTCTGGTGAATGTTTTTATCAATGCGATTTACACGGAGATCAACGAACACTTTTGGCTCAATCTGTTTGGAAGCGATTACGGGCAGGAGTTTTTTGCTCCGGTAGTACAGTTGGGCTCTATAGGTTTTATCGTTTTTCTAAAATTCAAGCTTTACCGCCGGGCCATCTCGTTTACCCTTCGCTTATTCACGGCTTAACCTAAGTATTATGAAAACACCTTATTCCTCCGTCTATTCCACCTTAAAGACCAACCGGCTCATCGTTTGGCTGGTCGTAGTATGCGCTACCCTATCCAGTATGTTTTCGGGTTGGATGGCGTATAGCATTTATCAGGAATCCCTTCAAAATGCTTTTGCAATCAGTACTACAGGAGAAGTCATTCCCCTAAAGCTGGTTGATCAAAACGAAAATTTGGAGGTGGAAGCATTGGCACATCTGGAGCAGTTTCATACGTATTTCTACGATATCGATGCCAGCAATTACGAAAGTAATCTGGAGAAAGCATTGTGGCTAGGTAACAATTCAGTTGACAATGTTTACCGCCAAAAAAAGACTGAAGGGGTTTATAATCGACTGATTCAGTACTCACTGGTGCAAAACGTACTAGGCATGGAATCTAAGGTTGATTTAAACACCTACCCCTATGCATTTCAAACCACATTAGTTTTTGAAATCAATCGGGGCAGTATCACCGATACCTACGAACTCATCACGACCGGTAATCTTATTCAGGTAGACCGCAACTTTCCACACAATCCCCACGGATTGCTGATTACCGATTTCTTTGAAAAAAGCCTGCGCAAAATTGATGCGGTAAGCAGGTAAACCAATTAACTCCAAGATTATGAAAATCCAAAAAAACAAACTCGTCTTTGCCTCGATTATCGCGGTAATAATTATGTTTTTAGTCTCCTATGCAATGATGCTGGCCAACCGCTATCAGGAGCCCGAACTTCTAAAAGAAACCCAGGTTCCCGAACTGGAAGAAGATCCGGAGATTTACCGGTCTAAACTGGATGCAATTAATGCGCTAAAAGAAGAACGCGAGAGCACGGCTCCCAGTGTGTATAACGAACTCCTGATGGATTCCTTAGGCTATTTTAATCCCGAATATCCGGAGAACCAAAAGCAACGCATCATCGACAGCATCTATGCATCAGCCCGCATCAACTACAATATGGATACCTACTCCGAGCCTGCTGATAAAGAAGAACCAACTCACTATCCTGAACCGGATTCAAAACTGGATTCGATAGAACGCATCCAAACCCGCAAAGTTGAAGTTCAGGAACTGGGACTGGAACATCAGTTGTTCTTTGCAGCACGCCCCAAAGCGGAATCAGGTCCGGCTACAGCGGTAGAAACCATCCCGGTTGTAGTGGATGACGATCAGGTGGTTAAAGCCAACAGCCGCCTACGCCTGCGAACGACTGAAGTATCTACTTATCAGGGCAGAACAATTCCTAAGAATACTCCAGTGTTTGGCTTTGTAAGCTTTCAACCCAATCGGGTGATGATCCGTATCACGAGCATTGATCAGCAACCGGTAGAACTGGAGGCTTTTGACCAGCAGGATTCACAGGAAGGTATTTATGTGGAAAACAACTTTCGGACGGAGGCCACCCGCGAAGTGCTGGACGATGTACTACAGGAAGTTAATATCCCGGGAGTACCTCAAGTAAGCGGGGTCGGTCAGATCCTGCGCCGGGGAAATCGTACGGTTAAAGTCACCGTGCTCAATAATTATAAAATGCTACTCAAACCAGCTAACTAAAATCTGAAACCTATGAAAAATCCAGTCTACGTTTCCGTTTGGATGATATTGTTATCCTGCTTCAATGCCAAAGGACAAAACCAGAATGGCATGCAATTAGACACCATCTACGCCAATGACTATACCAACGTGGCGCTGTTCTTTTCAGAGCCCATCAGACAGGGAATCGTGGGTTCGTCAGATTATGTATTCAGTTTCAACCGGGATACAGCCCAGCATTTAGGCCTCTTACAGGCCAAGCCCGGAAAACCCAGTAATTTACTGGTAATCAGCACCACGGGTTCGGTTTTTTCGTATATTGTGGTGTATAAAGAGTTAATCAACCAGTACTCCTATTTTATTAATCCTTTGGATCGTATTGGTTTGGAAAATCAAGATAATACTGACCCGATACACGTCTCTGAAGAAATTAAAACGTCTTCAGAGACACCCCCTTTCCCCTACGACCGGTATTGCGAATACCTGATTCAAAGAAAACAAAAGATTGGACGTTTAAAGTCCCGTAACCAGGGAATTATTCTGAGTGCGACAAACATTGTTTTTCATAAAGATGCCCTGTATTTTGTAATGGAAATAGAGAATCGATCCGGTTTGGATTATGATTTCAATTACCTGAACCTGTCCACCCAAACCCGTTTAAAAGGAAAACGAAAGTCCATGCAAAAACTGCTCAAAGAACCACTATATACACACGGGGTTCCCGACAAAATAAAAGCAGGAGAGCTCAAGCGTTTTGTCTATGTGGTACACAAATTTTCCCTAAGCAGAGATCGGAGGCTGATTGTAGATTTAAGCGAAGCTCGCGGGGAGCGCGAACTGCAACTCAAAATCAATCCCCGCTTTATAAACTATCCAAACTAACATACTATGAAAACCATTTATATACTATTCGGTATTATTCTGTTTACAGCGTGTTCCAACCCACAAAGCAAAAGCCCGGAAGAAGTCACGAAACTGGTCCTGGAAAGCTTTTATGCACGGGATAATGATAAGCTGAAAACCTATACCACAAAAACCGGATATCAGGGTCTGTTGCAGATTCAAAACTTTTTTGTTGAAAATACCGAAACAGAACTGGGCTTTACGGTGGTACAGCAAACTCAGGAAGGAGATACCGCCTGGGTGCAGTGTACCATCAACTATTTAGATAGACCGGAAACCTTTAAACTCGTAAGGGAAGATGGGCAATGGAAAGTCACGGAAAAAGAGCTTCGGGAGAAGAGTCCGTTTTTACTTAATTTGAAAATGAAAAGATAACCACCGGTCTTTCTAAATAGCAATATACTTCGATTAGCATAGATTTAAGATGTAAGCGTATTCACACATTTTCAGGGCTTAACAAATTCCTTTTGTAAATACATAAAAATCCTACCCAACCACTTGTCTGCTTTTTTAAAAAAGAAGTAATTTTGGACATAATCCAATAAAGCGGAAAATGTCCGAACTTAAAAAACAATGCATCCTGGTTCCTTTTTATTTAATGCCTAAACCCGTATCAAAATGACCAATTCTCAGAAGATACATATTCGGATTGAAGAGTTACGCAAAAAGGCGTTCGAACTTCATAAAACGGGTTTTGAAGATGCTGAATTCAAGCAACGCTATCAATCCTTACAAGATCAGATTTTAGGACTGGAAATGGCTCTGGAAATCCTCGAACGATCAAATGATTAACTCCTGAATCGCCGTAAAATTTCCCAGTGAATGCGTTTAAAGTTGGTTTCATAATCTTCCTCGGAAAAACGTTTTGCAGCTTGAGGAAGCTGTCTTTTGATTTTAGCCAGCTTAAACTGCACTTTGCGATCTAAACCATCCGCATAGGTAATAAACTCTCCCTGTTTTAAACGGAAAAACACATCTGCACGCACTTTAGAAACCTCCCGCTCTCCGGTAGTCACGCGGGTATCAAAATCAAGTGTATAGCCCTTACTCACACTTTTAGTAGGATTTTTGATAATTTCAAAAAAGCGTTCGTAGTATTTAGCGGTATCGGGATCATTGACCTTCCCAAAGAACTGATAGGACAGATTGGCCAGAATGGCCCGGCTAGCCTTATCGCCATACATCATATCGTTTTGCACCTTATCCTGCATCACATAAATGGTTGCCACATCATAGCTGCGCAGGGTTGCAGGAATGCGGTGCATATTGAGCAAACGAATGGTGGGAGCTTCTTCCATCATCAAAAAAGAAGATTGCTGTTCCCGTACACTCATTTGTTTGATCGCTGTATGCAGAATGGTCGCGATTACGGGTGAATAAGCCGATTCGTACTTGGGGTTATTGACCACACTGATCACCGCAGGATTTTCGGGACTGTTTAGATTTAGCGGCACTTCATCTGCAGAAAGCGCCATAAAGATGCGTTTGGTACTGATGCGTTTTAGGGCATTAGCCAGGGTACTCAGCACTCCAGCCGTTTGCTTTTCAGAATCAATCCCGCTTATAAAAGCGCTGGCCATTATCCGGGAACTTCGGTTTTCAGAAAGCCAAACAACCAGTTGTTTGGTATCCAGATATTGATAAAGCGCAATCATATGCGGCAGTGTACACAGGTTTGGCAAATCCTCCTTTAAACGCCAGATCATGCCGCATAAAAGTCCTTCGGCCGCATCATTGAAGAATTTAGAGGATCCCGTTACCACCTGCTCTTTTTGTTCGAGAAGGTTTTCCAATAAAACACGAGCCACTTCATTGACACTTTCTTCATTGGGTAAATAGCGTGGAGCAATAGGATTCACCTTATGGATGACATCATCGAAGGCGATTGTATAGAATGGGATGTTCGACATTTGGAATAGCGGATAGGCAATCTCGGTAAGTTCAAAGTTTTTGTAATCGTGTATGATGCCACAAAATTGATGCTTTTGAAAATGCTTTAGGAATTGATAGACCACGCTTTCGGTTTTCCCGCTACCGGCAGAAGCAATTACCGAGGCTCCCCGTTTGATATTTTCAATATGGAAGCGCTTGTTGTGCGTTGTAAAATGAACCTGATATTTTGAGCGGGTATTTTGATTGGGTTTTGGGATAAATACTCCAATACAGGTTCCCAGAAAAAGCAGCGGACAGGTATAGCACAACAGGATCAAATACCAATCGGCATATAAGGTCAAAAGCGCTGAAGAGCAGCCTAAAACCAAAAGTCCAAATATCCAGGCAAGGCTAAAGAATCGCTTCGCCAAACCATACAGTGCTAATAAGGTCACTTCTATGAGTATAAATTGATAAATCTCCATACTCCAACTTATATACTGATGGAACTTGATTTTACAGCGATGCCCACTCCCCTTTTAAGGGCATTAAAGGCTTTGTACGCCAGTTGTACCTGATTGACCGGAACAGTTGGTGGCAATTTAATTCCGGCTTCCCGCATCAGTTTAAATGCGGCAGTACGCTCGGGATTAGGGAGGTTAAGAAGGCTTTTGTAAAACTGGGTGGTATCTTTTACAAAATCCCTGCGGGAGGTGTATTGCTCCATAAAGTTACGCTCGTAGTTGAAGAGCCTGTCAAAGGTCTTTTCAGCCTGACTGAAAAAATAATCCCGGTCAAAGCCACGCTTGATCTGCTTCCCGTTAAACTCCACCTCTGAAGCCTTATACTTACTTCCCGGAGACAAACTGATCGAATTCGACTGATCCTTCCTGCTTACAATTATATGGATGTGACTTTGCGGACCGGGCTTTTCCATTCCCTGCACTATGCGTTTGCCGTTGAGTTGATGGGGTGCTTCCTGTTCCAGCCGTCTGATTTTATCCTGCAGCGCCTGAAGATTACCGGTGGTGGTACCCGTCTGAATGCGATAGACTTCATCCTTCAGGCTTTGAATTTTAGAAGCTATGGGCTGATTGGCAATCACTTCGCGATCCTTTCCCTTAAAATGGCGGGTGTGTTCAATTTTCGCAAAGTACTTAATGTCCTCAACCCGTATAGGTCTGCCATTTAGCTCCCGATTAAAGGCTTTGACATAGTCGTGCATCACTTCACGGGTGTACCGTTTTAATTCTTCCGGATGATTTTTTAAATGCTGCAATTCCCGCCTGGACGGATTAACGGTGATGGAATAAAATCGGGGTTCGCTGCGTTTGAGTTTTGCTGTGTTGGAATCAATCTCATCCACTACCCGATCCAGTTTAATATCATTTTCCATTTGGTTGAAGAAGTACTCATAATTTTCAAGCGTACGTTCTTCGTTTTCCTTTTCCAGGTAATTGACAAAATCCCTTGAGCTCTGATTGAAATTGGTTCCTAATTTCTGTGGTGTGATGGTGATGTACATAATGCTCGCCCTTAAAAATCATTTTCATCCCAATCTTCAAACTTCTCATCATCCAGCTCATCATCCGTTTTCATAATAAAGGTTTTTTCCTCCGGTGTTTCCGTCTGGGTAAATAGCGCTTCGAGCATGGCCTGGGTGGGTTTGGTTTGGTTCTTTTCCACGTCCTTGATAATGGCAATGACCGCATTGATGCGTTTCAGGAGTTTGGCTTCCAGGGTGCGTCCTGTTGGACCTAACTGTTCTTTGGGAGAAATCTCATTATACAGGAAAAAGTCGAGCATAGTCTCCATCGCTTTCGTGTGCGTTTTGAAGTGTTTGCGGGAGAATTCCTGAAATCGTTTGGCTGTTGCTTTCTTAAATCGAATGCTTAAAAATGGGTCCATAATTCGCTGATTTGTCGCAAATTCTTCCCAAAAAACGGGCGCTTTGAAGGCATTTGTCGCAAATTATTGAGAATCCACGTGTTTATTAAATTTTAAACCACTGATTTTCAATATATTGAAAACGAAAAGGAATCCGTAACACCGCATCGCGTGTTACCCTCTTGCTATTCCTTTTCGTTCGCCGCAGGCGAACAAAA
>CAYNMH010000083.1:0-15961 GCA_964398145.1 uncultured Flavimarina sp.
ATCACTAATTCTAAACCATATTTTACGCAGCACCGAAGTCGCAGAGCTGGTACCTATGCCGGTTTCTATCGCAGATTTTTCCGAAGAACTCGAGAATCTGTACGTCAGGCTTACAGATGCCCAGTTTAACCGCAGGGAAGTTCTGGGCGAAAGCATCAAAACCTTCGCCGGTGAAGCCACGGATGAGTTTGATGGCGTGCGCCGGCTAGAAAGCTGCGACAGCCGTGGCAGTACGCTGGTGAGTACGAGTACGTTTGCCAAATTTAAATCGGTTGCTTTGCCCCAGGGACGCGGAAGTATAGATGCTATTCTTTCCAGGGATTTTTATGACGACTTTTATATTTTACGCATCAATAACCTCGAGGATATTTCCCTAAGTGATCAAAACCGATGCGATCCTGACGAACTTAAATGCGGACTCGCAGAAACAGAAGGACCAGCCGTAATTTTTGAAGATAATTTTCAAACCCAAACCCGCAATAACCCTATTACCGCTAACGGATGGACCAACTTTATGGAATATGGCACTAAATCCTGGGAAGCCTATACGGCGACAGGCACCAATGCTTCGCAGGGTATTTCTGCCCGTATAGACTCCTACCAGTCTGGAGATGTGCTCAGTGTGGGTTGGCTCATCACACCGGTTATTGATCTTTCAGCCTATAACAACATACGCCTGCGCTTTGAGACCAGCAGCAGTTTTGCAGACGGCAGCGAACTGGACATTCTGTTTAGTAGTGATTGGGATGGCACCCCCGCTGGAGTTACCCAGGCCAATTGGAGGGTTCTGGGTGATGCGTTTGTAATCCGCGATCAGGATTTTTTTGGAGACTGGTACAGCTCGGGAATTGTAAAGCTGGACTGTGCTTCAGGTGAAACGGGTTATGTCGCTTTCAAATACACGGGCAACGGGACTGATGCTTTTGATGGCACGTATCAGCTTGATAACATCAGCATTACTGCAGACTAAGCCGGAAATGTTTATTTTTAGAGTTTTAAAATCCGTTATTTTGACAAAAATTACCTGTACCCTGATCCTCTTTTTCAGTCTTATCGCCTGTGCAACGCGGGAAGAAAAGGACAAACCTGAGCCGCAATTCAGCCGGGATCAAACCGAGCTTATTATGGCGGGAGATTCCCTTAAGCCGATGCGCGTCTTTAAAATTACCAATGAGAGCGATTCGCTGCTGTTGCGCACACCGAGTGAAAACGTGGTGGTTGATCCCAAAGACACGGTTTTGCAGAATCTCATAGCTCGTATGTATGCCACCGTACGCGATAGTTTATCACTGGGTGCCGGGATTGCTGCGCCTCAGGTAGGTATTC
This sequence comes from uncultured Flavimarina sp., assembly GCA_964398145.1. Taxonomy (GTDB): domain Bacteria; phylum Bacteroidota; class Bacteroidia; order Flavobacteriales; family Flavobacteriaceae; genus Leeuwenhoekiella. The sequence continues at coordinate 1,327 of CAYNMH010000083.1, forward strand.
TTAAAAATATTGCGTGGGTGCAGCGCTTTGATAAGGAAGGCTTTCCCTTTGAAGTTATTATCAATCCTGTTATCAAGCAATATTCCAAAAAGAAGCAGGACTGCCCGGAAGGTTGCCTTTCCATTCCCGGCCGTCGCGATACGCTTTCTTCCCGCGCTTATGCTATTTTAGTCGAATACGATAAACCCGATGCTTCCCACATGATCGAAATGGTAGAAGACTTTACGGCTGTAGTTTTTCAGCACGAGATAGACCACTTAAACGGTATTCTGTACCTGGATCATTTAAAACAGGAAGTGAATGACGCACAGGGACTTATGACTATTGATACCCTTCAAAATTAAAATACCTGTTAGCCGGTATTTCAATGCTAAGCCCTTTAAGCTAATTTGTTAAACTCAATCACATAGTATGGAAAAAAGAGATACCAGGGGTATTATTTATTTAGGCGAAAAATCTGAAGAGCTCAACCAGCTGGTCTACGCGTCGCAGCTGTACGGAACCTTTTTTACAGTATATGCCGTAATTAAGACCTCTGCCGGAAGAAGTGAAAAGGAACGCCAGATTACCGCAATAACCTGTCATATTCTAAACTATAAAGGCGTACTAAATATAGGCCTTGAAGATGTAGTTTACAACCCAGAAACCGGTCAGATAGACTTGCATTTAAAAGCACTTGGCAATACAACGGAGTTAGTGTCGTGCAGAGGTCTGGAAAATTTTCAAAAATCAGCTTTTGAGATCCTCGAATTCAGAAGACGACTAGAATACCTGCCCGAGCCCTTCAACAAGGGGGTGTTTGAGATGGAAGAATATTACAGAGATGGCTATTTCATTACAAAACGACCAGATTATGATGCTATGCAGGACCAGAATGAAGCACCCACAGTTTTTGCTCCCAGCGGCCGCTGTATGATGTCTGAACTCAAAGTCCTGATTTAATGCCTACAGTACTGCGAGGGCTGTTTATAGTATTGGGTTTTTGTACTGTATGGGGGCAAGAATTGGATACCGGTTTACTGGATGCTTATTTTCAAAATCTGAAAGAACTGGAATATGAAGAGGCTTTGCTCTCTACTAAAGATCTTGAAAATACATCTTACCGAAATGCGCTTAGCACGTTTGCCCAACTCACCTATGAAGGTTTTACGGGTAACGCAGCAGATTATGAAGCGGTACTTACAGCAGATGGGGAAACAGACTCGTTTCTCGAAGGAATCAGGTTACTTTCCCATGGATATTATTACTTCTATTTTAACACAGACCGCACTGCGGCCTATCCTTATTTTTATGATGCGCTCGAAAAAGCAGATGAAACAGGTTACCAACCTTTACAACGCCGCACCTTGCGAGCCATTCTTGAATATTTTCACCATGAGATAGCCCGTAATAATACCAACTACTCCATCTTTTTGGAGCGTTACAAAGAGCTTAGGTCAGAAATTCACGATGAGGTTTATCATAAGATTTACGAATCTATATTTTATTCTTCAGAAATGACCTTAAGAACGGTTTATTATAATAAAGCCGCAGTATTAGAACAGTATATCTCACAGCTTGAACCCGAGTGTAAATTACTTCCAAAACTTTATCTGGAAATCGCGCTTTACCATCAGTTTCAGGATAATCTGAAAAAGTCTGAGGCGTACTATCAAAAAGTTCTCACCGCCTCATATGATTTGCCCTATTACCGGGACAGTAAATTTTCTGCAATTACCAAAATCGCTTACCTCAATCACTTACAGGGTAAATCTGCAGAGGCCCTTAAAAAACTGGAGGAAGCTGCTTGCTGTTATAACCCACAAGACTCGCTTAAAAACAATTTTTTTGTGGAATATTACCGCTCTCTTTTTTACGAAGGGCTGGGAGCAGATTCTTTGGCTTTGACACATTATAAAAACTATGTTGAAGCCAGCCAGAATATGAATTTTAGGGATAATTCCCTCGAAATATCACGGCTTCAGGTAGAATTAGAAACCGAAAAAAAAGCCAATCAACTCAATCTGGAGAAACAGAACAGAAAAAGACTGTTAGGGATAGTTTCACTCCTGGGGTTTATACTCGTGGTGGGCTTGATTATAGGCACTCTGGTAATTCAAAACAGCAGGAAAAAACGCAAACTTGCCGAGCAGCAAAAAGTACTGGAAGTACAAAAAGTTTCCAACCTTTTAAAAGAACAGGAATTGGCGGGTATAGATGCGATGATAGAAGGGCAGGAAAAAGAACGAAGCCGTATTGCAGCAGAGTTACATGACGATCTGGGAGCGCTTATGACGAATGTGCGCCTGCATTTTGAAGCACTTAAAAATACTCCTTCTGAGGATTTGTTTCAAAAAACTGATACCTTGCTCGATGAAGCTTATGCTCAGGTGCGCAGTATTGCACACGCAAAAAACAGCGGCGTTATGGCGGACCAGGGTCTGCTAAAGGCAATTGAGGAGCTGGCCCTTAAAATCTCACAATTAAACGGCCTTCAAGTAGAAGTTCACGCCCACGGGATGCATACACGTCTTGAAAACAGTCTGGAACTGAATCTGTTTAGAATCATTCAGGAGTTGATTACCAATGTAATCAAACACGCCCGGGCCACTACGTTAACCATTCATTTAGTCAATCACGGCGATTCCCTCAATCTTATGGTTGAAGATGACGGGATAGGTTTTGATCCCAAACACATCAGTAGACGCAGCGATGGGATGGGGATTAGTACCATAGACAAACGCGTTGCTCACCTTAACGGCTCCTTAGAGATAGAGTCTGAACCCGGCAAAGGAACTTCAGTAATTATAGACCTACCCTTATGATTAAACTAGCTATAGGAGAAGATCATCAATCCCTCATAGACGGCATTCGTCTATTGCTTACCGATCAGGACGAAATACACTTGATTGCTACCGCAAACGACGGCGAACATCTTGTAAACGAAGTGTTGAAACACAAACCCGATGTGGTCATAACCGATATTCGTATGCCGAAGATGGATGGCATTGAAGCGACAAAACTGATTAAAGAGCAGCTTCCCGAAACCGCAATCCTTGCATTTACAATGTTTGACCAGACGGAAGCCATAAAACAGATGCTTGACGCCGGTGCTTCCGGTTATGCTTTGAAAAATTCCAGTTTAGAAACCTTAAAACTTGCCATTAAAAAAGTGGCTGCCGGCGAAACCTTTTTTGACTCTCAGATTGACCTAAGCCTTATTGCCACACCCAATTCTAATCCTGAAAAAGGAGGACTTCTCACCAAACGCCAAATTGAAATTTTACGTCTTATCGCTTTGGGCAAAACCTCCCGGGAAATCGCAGATGAACTTTATATAGGAATACATACCGTAGATACGCATCGCAAAAATATGATGCGCATCTTAGAGCTTAAAGGAAAAGGAGAACTGCTGCGCTATGCCCTGGAGCGTAAATACGATTTTTAAAACAAAAGTGTATTGCCATTTAAATAGCTTTTGAAATGGAATACGTTTACAAAAACGCTTAGAGCAACAGTCTTTTGTTAGTACCTTTACCGTCTAATCTCTACGTAATGGCCTTATCAAATAACGATATATTTAAAAAACTGCGTGTAGCGCTTAAGTTGCGCGATGATGATATTGTAAAAATCTGTGCACTGGCAGATTTTGCAGTGACCAAGAGTGAGCTGGGAGCGATTTTCAGAAACGAAAACCATCCTAAATATGTAGAATGTGGCGATCAGTTTCTGCGGAATTTTCTTAACGGACTCGTGATTCATATGCGCGGACCTATGCCCGAAAAGAAAGCCGGTAAACCGGCAACTCCAAAAGAAGGCCACACGCAGAAAACACCTCCCAGAAAAAAGAACAATACGAAAAAGGCAGATTAATCTTCCTTTTTAAACACCACATACACCGGGAAATGATCGCTTGCACCACCTAAATAGTTGTCACCAGCATAGGTGCGTAGCGGGTTTCCTTTAAACCGACCTTCCGGTTCCCGCAAAATCTCAGGATTGTAAATGGCCGATTTCTCATATTCCAGCGGATTTTCGTAGGCCTTCATCCAGTTGGGCGAAAGTATTATTTGGTCAAACAAATACCAATCACCGCGATGCGTAAGGGAACCGGCATAGCGGGTAAGCAGGAAAATCATCGGGTTATAAAAATCGGTGGAGACCAGATGATTGCGAACGGCTTCACTTTGCGGGTCGTCGTTAAAATCTCCCATTATAATGATACGGGCTTCCGGGTTTTGAGCCTGAATCTCTGCGATAATCTCCCGGTTGCGTTTGGCAGCCGCTATACGTTTAGGATTTGACAATTCAACTCCTTCGCCGCGCGACGGCCAGTGATTCACCAGAATAAATAGTTCGATGCCTTCAAGCCTGCCGTGAACGTATAAAATATCACGGGTAAAATCGCGAAGGCCTTCAACATTGGATATATAAAGGCTATAGCTTCGGCTTTCAAGCACTTTAAAAACGTCCTTACGGTATAACAACGCTGTGTCAATACCCCGCTCATCCGGTGAATTGTGATGAACATATTCATAATTTAATGCTGCCAAAGCTTCGGCAGTAACCAGATCGCGCAACACTTTTTTATTTTCGACTTCTGCCACACCCACAATTGCCGGGGCACTTCGGGTTTCAGCCTTTCCGATTTTAGCAATAACCCGAGACAACTTATCAAGCTTTTCCGAGTAGCGCGAAGCATTCCAGCCTAATTCTCCTTTGGGAGTAAACGCATCATCCAGAATATTAGGATCGTTTAAGGTGTCAAACAGGTTTTCGAGATTGTAGAAGGCGATACTGAGTTTGTGTTGAGGCATACCCTGAATTTTGAAGCCTGTAATTTAAGAAACCCTTAGCTTCTAAATCCGTACCTTTGTGACTTACTTGTTTTTATGATTGAAGAAACCAATATAGCATACGAAAAGACCGTACTTATAGGTCTGATTACCCAATATCAGGATGAAGAAAAGTCTAAGGAATATCTGGACGAACTCGAATTTCTTGCCTATACCGCAGGAGGTGAAGTGCTGAAACGCTTTACGCAAAAACTGGACACTCCTAACCCCAAAACCTTTATAGGTACCGGTAAAATGGAAGAGGTGCGCGCTTACGTGGATCAATACGAAGTAGGTACGGCAATTTTTGATGATGAACTGAGCCCTGCACAGCAAAAGAATATCGAAAAAATACTCAAGTGTAAAGTCATTGATCGTACCAACCTGATTCTTGATATTTTCGCCCAGCGGGCACAAACCAGCTATGCACGTACCCAGGTAGAACTTGCGCAGTACGAATACCTGCTGCCCCGTCTTGCCGGGATGTGGACGCACCTGGAGCGCCAGCGTGGAGGTATCGGGATGCGTGGTCCGGGTGAAACCGAGATCGAGACTGACCGCCGTATTGTGCGCGACCGCATTTCGCTGTTGAAAAAGAAACTGGAGAAAATAGATAAGCAACAGGCCATACAACGCGGCAATCGCGGGGCTTTGGTGCGTGTTGCATTAGTAGGTTATACTAACGTGGGTAAATCAACTCTAATGAACACCATCAGTAAAAGTGAGGTTTTTGCCGAAAATAAACTTTTTGCTACGCTGGATACTACGGTACGTAAAGTGGTAATTCGCAATCTTCCGTTTCTGTTGAGCGATACCGTAGGATTTATTAGAAAACTACCTACCCAGCTCGTAGAATCTTTCAAAAGCACATTAGATGAGGTACGCGAAGCCGATTTACTGCTTCATGTGGTCGATATCTCACACCCACAATTTGAGGATCATATTGCTTCAGTAAACCAAATTATGGATGAAATTGAAGGTGCAGATAAACCTACCTTGATGGTTTTCAATAAAATTGATGCTTACACCCACAAGACCATTGATGAAGACGACCTGGTTACAGAACGTACTTCAGAACATTTTACGCTTGAAGAATGGGAGCAAACCTGGATGTCTCGTATGAACGGGGATGCCATTTTTATTTCGGCTTTAAACAAAGATAATATGGAAGCCTTCCGCAAAAAAGTTTATGAGCGGGTACGTGAGATACACATCACCCGTTTTCCCTATAACAACTTTCTCTATCCAGAATACGATTTGTACACCGGGGAAGAGCAGGAATAAGAGCATTTTAAAACCCAAAAAAGCCCGATAGATACTCTATCGGGCTTTTTTATTTGATAATTTATCAAACCTGACTTATTCCATTTGAGATGGTTTTCAGAATAAAAGAGAGGTCTTCGACAAGCTTAGACTGCAACTTAGAATGAATACGTAAGACCAAGTAGGTAGTACGATTGCAGTTGAAGATCTGTATTATCAAAGGTGGGCTCTGTACCAGCCATATCATCCTCCATCCAGGTATCGCGTGCAAATTCCAGATTTTCCTGTTTATTACCTCTTAGGCCTATTTCAAAACCTACTCCAATCTGATTAAACAATTTGTAATTAAAACTATTGATCCAGGTAAAATTGGAATAATCACTACTCTTATAGCTTTGAAAAGCTGAAAGATTAGACTTAAATGCGATTTTACCGATTTGACGGGTATAATCGGCTACAATCTTTGCCCCAAGAGAAGACTCATAAATGGTTTCCTCGCTGCTGAAAACAAAGTTGTAGTTTAAAGGGTGCACAACCACAGTGAGGTTGTTGATAGGTGTCCAGGTCATACCCACCCCCAGATCCAGATAGCCCGGATCGTTAAAATTATCTATGATACTGGTACGGTACTCTCCCAGTGTCGAGACGGCAAGCTTCTCGCTTATCTTATACCCGTATAAGGAGGTGAGGTTAAAAACATCAGTCGCATTGCGAAAACTGTCATCGTCTTCCGGATCATCACGGTCATCAAACTTCACCCAGCCTAAATTGAGGTTGAGGGCATTCCGCCAAAAATATTTTGCTTCCTTTTTATTTGCAAAAGCATTCATCGTGGCTGCGATATTTGCAGAAGATACATTAGGCGTGCCCTGCTGATACCAGTTGTTAAAACGGCTGAAATTAGCCCCTACCGTTCCAAAGGCACCAAACTTCCAACCGGGGAGGTTGTCAATTTGAGATTGAAGTGCATTTACTTCTTTTTGAAGTTTTGCAATTTCTGCTTTTTTGGGCTTGATTTCCTCACGAAGTTCTTCTTCTGTTTTTTCCTGTGCCTGCAGGTACGTAATGCTTAACAGCGCAAACGCAAAAGCGTACAGTTTTCTCATAGTTTTAAATATTAGTTTTGCCACAAATATACTGTACCTAAAACTTGGAAACGCTCCAAACAGGCAGCATACTTTAAAGCTTATTTCCTTTTATATAAGGGAACCGAAGAGCAGGCCTCGCCAAACATAAGGCTTTTTACCGCTGTCTGAAGCTTTTGGGTAAGTAATATATAGGCATTTTGGGGTACCGGTTTATTAGAACAGCCTTTTACAATAACATACTCGTCTTTGTATGCTGAAACATCCAGCGAAGTAATAATTTCAGTGTATAAAACCGTTTCCAGGTCCTCAAGTGTTCCTATAACCACTTTTCTGGAAATCGGCTGTAGGTAAGTTGTGACCAGCATATAAGCCCAGGCAGGCACAATGGCATCAGTGCTGCAGGATACCGCCACATAAGCGTCCTGGTAAACAGACCAATCGGTATTTTTCAGGCTCTCGCGGAACTCTTTCTCCCTCAGGATAAAACCTTCAGTCAACCACTGCGCGATATCGATTTGTTCCCGTCTTCCGGCAGGATATAAATCTTCTAGATTGAAGGTTTTAAGCTTGCTATTTGCTACGCGGTTTACAATTTCTTCCATCGAACCAATCGAAATTTTTCAGATTACAGTAATCCCAGTTCTAGTTTGGCTTCGTCACTCATCAAATCCTGACTCCACGGTGGGTCAAAAGTGATCTCAACCTCACAGTCTTTAACCATATCTATGGTTTTTACCTTTTCTTCCACCTCAACAGGAAGAGTCTCAGCCACCGGACAATTAGGTGTGGTAAGGGTCATGAGAATTTTAGTTTCGTAATCTTCATTTACAAAAACATCGTAAATCAAGCCCAGCTCATATATATCAACAGGAATTTCTGGATCATAAATGGTTTTGAGTACGCGCACGACTTTCTCGCCGAGTTCCTGAGTATCTATTTCTTTGGTTTCGCTCATAATTTTAGTCTTTAATTTTTTGTCGGTTGTTGTGTTTCACCTTACAGGATTTATAAATCAAACCCGGCTTTTGCGCTGCTATTTGCTTTCGGCTTTTGCCTTGTAGGCCACTGCGTATAATTTGATTTGCTTAATCATACTTACCAGACCGTTTGCACGTGTGGGCGACAAATGCTCCTTAAGGCCAATCTTATCAATAAAAGAGGTGTCTGCATCTAAAATCTCCTGCGGCGGCTGCCCACTGAAGGAACGAATCAAAATCGCGATAATTCCTTTAGTAATAATAGCATCACTGTCTGCCGTAAACTCAATTTTATTTTCAACGAGGTCGGCGTGTACCCATACTTTACTTTGACATCCTTTGATGATGTATTCTTCTGTTTTATACTTTTCGTCAATGAGTGGCAGCGACTTACCCAACTCGATCATATACTCATAGCGCTGCATCCAGTCATCAAACATTTCAAATTCTTCAACGATTTCTTGCTGTATTTCAGGAATGCTTTTCATTTATAGATTTTACTAACTGCCTTAAAGCAGGTTATTGTTTCTTTGCCACCAGGAGCACTTCATCACTGGCATTAAACAGGGTTAACTGATTTCGCTTGAGACTAAAACTTCCGGCATTGAGCAAAGCCTGAAAAAAATTATACTCAAGTGTTGTTCCTTCAGGACACATCATTTTCGTAGAAGCAGCCGGCGAAAACTTGATATTGGTACCGCTCACTACATAGGTAGAACTGTATGAATTGCAGACAGCCTTTCCATTAATCTGACCATTTTCAGCATTGAAGTGTATTGTAATCCCTTTATTGCGAACCGAGTCTTTTTTAACACGCTGTATTTCAAAGGTTCCCTGAGGCCCCAGATCTTTCTTATTCGTGGATTTACACGAAGCAAAAGCCATACTTATAATGACGAGAATTGCCCAAAGTGTTTTCATAGGATGCTGTTTTAAATACGAAATTACTCGTAATCATTTAAATAGAGCACTTAGAAAACTTAAAATTATACCAACATAGTTCTGGCGCGTTCCACACCTTCAACCAGGATATCTATCTCTTCTTTAGTGTTGTAAAACGCAAACGAAGCCCTCACAGTGCCCGGTATGTTGTAAAAATCCATTATAGGCTGGGCGCAGTGATGCCCGGTACGTACAGCGATTCCTAACTTATCAAGTATGGTCCCCATATCGTAGGGATGTATTCCCTCAATATTAAAGGAAATTACAGCTGTCTTTTTTAAAGTATCCCCGTAAATGCGTAAACCTTCGATGCTCTTTAGGCGGCCTGTGGCATACTCCAGCAATTCGTGCTCATAGGTTGCGATACGATCAAAACCGATGGCATTCATATATTCAATGGCTGCACCAAAAGCGATTCCCCCACATATATTTGGGGTACCGGCTTCAAATTTATGAGGCAGGCCGGCATACGTGGTCTTTTCAAAAGTCACCTGATCAATCATCTCACCACCTCCCTGATAAGGAGGCAGTTTTTCAAGCCATTCTTCTTTACCATATAACATGCCCACCCCCGTAGGACCGCACATTTTATGGGCCGAAACCACATAAAAGTCCACATCAAGCTCCTGTACATCTGCTTTAATATGTGGAGCTGCCTGCGCGCCGTCCACCAGAACCGCCCCACCCATCTTGTGCGTCTTACTGATGATTTCTTCAATGGGATTGATCGTTCCCAGGGCATTGCTCACGTGATTCACAAAAACCAGTTTGGTCTTTTCAGAAAGCAGATCGTCAAAGGCCAGCATGTCTAAAGTTCCGTTATCTAACATTGGAATAACCCTGAGCCGGGCTCCGGTTTTTTCACAAAGCATTTGCCAGGGCACAATATTAGAATGATGCTCCAGTGCCGAAACCATGATTTCATCACCCTTTTTCAATACCGAAGCAAATCCCGAAGCGACCATGTTAATCCCGTGTGTGGTTCCCGATGTAAATAGGGTTTGATAGGCATTAGGAATGTTGAAATGCTTTTGAATCTGAATACGGGCCTGCTCATAAGCATCAGTAGCTTCCTGAGAAAGCGCATGAACACCCCGGTGAATATTTGCATTATACCGGCTGTAATAATCAACGATTACATCGATTACCTGCTGGGGTGTCTGTGAAGTCGCAGCATTATCAAAATAGACTAAAGGCTTGTCGTTAACCTTTCGCTTAAGAATAGGAAAATCTTTTCGGATTTGCTCCACATCAAAATGTAAAGAGGTTTCTACAGAAGCCATTGGAGTTGTTTTTAATAATTAAAATGAAATCGGATCTAGCTAGACATCAAATCCTAAATTTACCCCCAGCTTATTGGCGATAAGTTTAGTTATACGGGATTTTAACTGCGGAATTTTAACGCTTTCCAATACATTATTGGCGAACGCATACATCAATAGCGCACGGCCTTCTTTTTCACCAATACCGCGGGTTTTCATATAAAACAAAGCATCTTCATCTAGTTGGCCAATAGTACACCCGTGTGAGCAGCGTACATCATCAGCAAATATTTCAAGCTGTGGCTTTGAGTTTATGGAAGCTTTATCGCTCACCAGAATATTGTTATTAGACTGGTAGGCATTAATTTTTTGAGCAATCGCATCCACGACTACCTTTCCATTGAAAACACCAGTCGCGCGATCGTCGAAAATACCCTTATAATCCTGATGGCTTTCGCAGTTAGGCTGCTTGTGATGCACCAGGGTATTGTGGTCTACATGCTGCTTATCTTCAATTATGGTAACTCCCTTCAAAATGGAGTTGTTATGCTCCCCATTCTGATAAAAATTAAGGTTATTACGGGTTAATTTTCCTCCAAAAGAAAACGTATGCACCGCTACCTCACTAGAGGTTTGCTGATCAATATGAGTATTATCTATTAATGATGCCTCTTCTTTATCATTTTGTATCTTGTAGTAATCTACCCGCGCGTGCTCTCCTGCATAGATTTCGGTAACCGAATTGGTAAACACCGGATTGGCATTTAGACTTTGATGCCGTTCAATAATTTGAACTTCTGCATTTTCCTCAACCACAACCAGATTGCGCGGCTGCAACATCAGGTTAGATTCGCTCCCGGTTGAAAAGTGAACAATCTGAATGGGCTTGCTTACCGTTTTCCCTTTTGGCACATAAATGTAAGCACCTTCACGGGCAAATGCCGTGTTTAAAGAAGTAAGACTGTCCTTTCTGGCAATTTTATTAAAATAGGTGTCAATTACCGGCTTATATTTTGGCTTGGTAAGCGCTGCACTCAACAGACAGACATCAACACCATCGTGTGTGGTTTCAGACAGGTAAGAGCTGTACTTACCATCGATAAAAACTATTTTATAGGTGTCAATGTCATTCAGGAAGTATTTTTTAACATCTCTGAATTCCACCGCGTCTTCATTGCGCCCCACAAGGCTAAAATCACCTTTTACCAGGCTGTTTAATGAAGTATATTTCCAGTTTTCATCTTTTCTGGTAGGAAAACCGTTCTCTTCAAAAACCTTGATTGCAGCATCTTTAATATCGTGAATGCTGTTATCAAAATCCTGATTCTCCTGAAAAGTCAGGTAAGATGAAAGTAATTTATCTTTTAAACTCATTTTTTTTAATGTTCTCAGTTAATTGTTAATTGTTAATTGGGACTCCATTTAACTTTTAACTTATAACTATTAACTCCTTAGACAGCCGCTTCCGCCTTTACCCAGTCGTATCCTTTTTCTTCAAGTTCAAGAGCGAGTTCTTTACCACCAGACTTAACGATTTTACCATTGACTAATACGTGTACATAATCAGGTACGATATACTCGAGCAGACGCTGATAGTGGGTAATCACCACCACGGCGTTATCTTTGCTACGCAGTTTATTTACCCCGTTTGAAACGATACGCAGGGCATCGATATCCAAACCGGAATCGGTTTCATCCAGTATCGCCAACTTAGGCTCTAACATCGCCATCTGAAAAATCTCGTTACGCTTTTTCTCACCACCTGAAAAACCTTCATTGAGTGAACGCGACAAAAATTTGCGATCTATTTCCAATAATTCAGACTTTTCTCTGATTTTCTTCAGCATTTCTGCTGCCGGCATATCTTCAAGACCTTTCGCTTTGCGCGTTTGATTAATTGCCGTCTTGATAAAGTTAGTTACTGAAACTCCGGGTATTTCTACCGGATATTGAAAGGAAAGAAACACCCCTTTGTGCGCACGTTCATCGGCATCCATTTCCAGGATTGATTCGTTTTCAAAAAGTATGTCTCCGGCAGAAACTTCATATTCTTCCTTACCGGCAATTACTGATGACAAGGTACTTTTCCCGGAACCGTTAGGCCCCATAATGGCGTGAACCTCACCGGCATTAACTTTAAGATCAATACCTCTTAAAATTTCTTTATCTTCTATACCTGCGCTTAGGTTTTTGATTTCTAACATATATTCAATTCTTTGGGTTTCTACTACCCTCGTTATTTATTTTGTACGTTTAAGGTCAACCTCTTCCATCTGGAAAATTAAGACCTTACTTTTTGACGGAATAAACTATTTCGCCTTTAAGGTTTTGATAAAAGATCTTTTCCCGCAAAACCGAGTTCAGCTTATTATCCTACCGAACCTTCCAGCGAAATCTCCAGTAACTTCTGGGCTTCTACGGCAAACTCCATCGGTAATTTGTTCAATACTTCTTTGCTGAAGCCATTTACAATTAAAGCAATTGCTTTTTCCGTATCAATCCCACGCTGGTTGCAGTAAAAAATCTGGTCTTCACCAATTTTACTGGTAGTTGCCTCGTGCTCCACACGGGCTGTTTTATTTTTAGCTTCGATGTATGGAAACGTATGCGCACCGCACTTGTTACCCATTAGCAAAGAATCACACTGCGAAAAATTGCGTGCATTCTGTGCCCTGCTGTTGATTTGCACCAAACCGCGATAACTGTTTTGGCTTTGCCCGGCAGAAATACCTTTTGAAATGATGGTACTTTTTGTGTTTTTTCCTAAATGCACCATTTTAGTTCCGGTATCGGCCTGCTGAAAATTATTAGTTACTGCAATAGAATAAAATTCGCCAATGGAGTTATCCCCTTTTAAAACACAGCTGGGATATTTCCAGGTAACAGCACTACCCGTCTCTACCTGAGTCCAGGAAATCTTGGCATTTTTCTCGCAAAGACCACGCTTGGTCACAAAATTGTAAACCCCGCCTTTACCCTGATCGTTACCGGGATACCAGTTTTGTACGGTAGAATATTTAATTTCAGCGTCGTCAAGCGCAATCAATTCTACTACGGCAGCGTGCAGCTGGTTCTCATCACGGGATGGAGCTGTACATCCTTCCAAATAACTCACATAGCTTCCTTCATCTGCCACAACCAACGTGCGCTCAAACTGACCGGTACCGGCCTGATTGATGCGAAAATAGGTTGAAAGCTCCATAGGACATTTCACCCCTTTCGGAATATAACAAAACGAGCCGTCGCTAAAAACAGCGCTGTTTAAGGCTGCATAAAAGTTGTCTTTTTGCGGTACCACTGAACCGATGTATTTTTTCACCAATTCCGGGTGCTCTTTAATCGCTTCAGAAATAGAGCAAAAAATGATTCCTTTCTCGGCGAGGGTTTTCTTAAAGGTGGTAGTAACAGATACAGAATCCATCACCACATCAACCGCAACACCGGCTAATTTCTTTTGCTCATCCAGCGAGATTCCCAAACGCTTGAATGTGTCTAGCAACTCGGGATCTACCTCGTCTAGACTGTTGTATTTTGGTTTTTTCGAGGGAGCAGAATAATACGAAATATTCTGAAAGTTAGGCTTCTCATAATGTACATTGGCCCATTCCGGTTCTTTCATAGTCTGCCAGTGCCTGAAGGCCTCCAGGCGCCAGTTGGTCATCCACTCCGGCTCTTCCTTCTTTAAAGAAATAGCGCGCACAATCTCCTCGTTGAGCCCCACCGGGAAGGTTTCAGACTCAATATCGGTGTAAAAACCATACTTGTATTCTTTGGTCGCTAATTCTTTTTCTAAATCGTCTTCTGTGTACGCCATATATCTTTTCTAATCTGTAGAGTACAGGTTATTTTAATTAAAGTGAAAAACTTTCTCCACAACCGCAGGTGCGTTGTGCATTGGGATTGTTAAACACAAAACCTTTCCCGTTAAGACCTCCGCTGTATTCGAGCGTGGTACCAATCAGGTAAAGAAAACTGCGTTTATCAACAATAAGCTTAACCCCATTATCCTCAAACAGTTTATCTTCTTCCTCCTTGTTCTTATCAAACTTGAGGTCATAAGACAACCCGCTACATCCTCCGCTCTTGACACCTACTCTTACGTAGTCTGCAACAGCATCATAACCCTCCTCACTCATGAGGATTGTTATCTTCTTTTTCGCGCTTTCACTTACTTTAATCATACTAATTCTAAATTGGTGCAAATATACCATTTAAGTAGGGTTTTACCATACTTCCTTACATTAAACTATCTTATCAATCTATAGGATAAGCCAATGCAAAAACACGAA
>CAYNMH010000084.1:0-15575 GCA_964398145.1 uncultured Flavimarina sp.
ATTATGATTAATTAAAATAATACCAGCACTTTAAGTTTAAAATGCTTAAATCAGGCTATTTAACAGTTAAGAATGATTTCAAATAAGAAATCTAGTATTTAATTGAGCATCAATTATCAAACATACACTATGAATAAAAAACTATCCAATAACCTCACTCAATCCAAACATCGGTAAGTACATCGCAATGAGGATAACCCCAACGATAACCGCCACGATCATAATGATGATGGGCTCGAGGGCAGTAGAAAAGATCTTAGCCTGCTGGGTCACCTGTTGATTATAAAGTTCATTTAAACGTTTAAAAATAAAATCGGTCTGATTGGTTTCTTCTGAAACCTGAATGAGTGAAATCATTTTTTGATCAAATATGGATTCCTGAGCCATACTCGCACTTAAACTTTTCCCGCGTAGTATTTTTTCTTCCACCCGGCCCAGTGCCTGCTCGATGGGATAAAAAGGAATCATTTTTTTAACCAGGCTTAAACTGCGCAGTACGGGAACTTTTGCACTTACCAGTAATGATATTGCCTGTGTAAATTGGGCCAGGTAGGTTTTACGTACAAAATTCCCGATATAAGGTATCTTGAGTATCACCTGATCGCGATAACGACGGTACCACGGTTTGTTTACGTAAAATTTGCGACTAAAAATAAGAGCCACCAAGATCAAAAGAACCAACAAACCATAATCCCCAATGGCATTGGAAACACCCACAATAAATTGGGTTATGGCAGGAAGCTCCACATTATTTTGCTTAAAGATTTCCTGAAACATAGGTACAATAAAGCGTAACATAAAAATCACCGAAAGAGTTGCCACGCTCAAGACGATTATAGGATACGTCAAGGCGCTGATCAGATTACGGCGTTGTTCGTTTCTACGGATGTAATAATCGCCCAAAGCTTCGGTGACCTGATCTAAGGTGCCGGTGGTCTCCCCTATTTTTAAGGAATGGTATTCATAATCTGAAAATTCCTTTTTACCATAAACGGCCTCTGAAAAATCTTTCCCCGATTCAATACGCTCGATTAAATGATTGATTAGGTTTTTGTCGTATTTCTTTTTTTGGGTTTCAGCCAAAAGTTTTAAAGCATCTTTTAACCGAACCCCTGCTTTGAGAAGTAAACTCAACTCTACGTAAAAAGCCTCTTTCTTTTTAGACCCAAAGGGTTTATTGAAAACGATAATTTCCTTCTTAAAGATAGACTCCTTAGCGGCCTTCGACTGATCACTTTTACTTTTCTGTATGGGTTCAATTTTTATTCCCATGGTTTAATCATTCATATAAAATGAAGCGTCACTGTTCTTAAATATAAACAGTTCCCGATTGTTTAAATGGAGCTTAAGGGCATCAATGCTTCCATTTGAAATCGCTTTACCCAGAAAAAATCCCTGAAGCTCAAACCCTCCCACTAAGGTATCACTATTACGCAAACTATACTCCGGGGTGAATACATAGCGTATTCTTTTCTCTGGTCCTTTAAACTCGAGTTGACCGTCCACCTCACTATAATAAACAGTCTCAAACAAATTAAAGTCGATCCAGAGTGCAGTTTCCAGCTTATCAATTTCCCGGGTGGTGCTGTAGTTGGTTTCAATAAGGCTGACCTGTTTGGTTACCAAATTCAGGATTACAAATGCAAGCCCCACAACGATGGTGGTTATAGCCAGCACCACCAGCATCTCACTCAATGTAAAAGCCTTAAGCCGCTGTTTACTCCACATAAGATAGGGTTTTACTGATTTGCTTTTTAGACTGTCCCTGTTTAGCCAAAACCTGAATGGTTGGTGTCTGTTCATTTATGAGTTCTAAACTTATGTCCCAATCCTCAAAGGTTTCCCGATAAGGTAAAACCAACTGATCCGTATTCAACTGATATTCCAGGACATGGAGCCGTGTTTCAACCGCATCAGTATTTGCATTCAGGTTGTTTCGAAAAATCGTATTTAAGATCAAACTGGAAATTACGAAAATGATCAGGATTAAAACCGTTGCCACTATGGTTTCGACCAGGGTGGAGCCCTTTATTTTTTCTAATAGACCCATTTGGCAACCGTTTTAGAAGTTGATTCTATCGGAAGCCCTGCAAATTTTGGCGTCAATTGGGTTATATCAATCATCCCGTTATAGAGATGGTTACGGTACACCGAACCAAATTCCCTGGAAACAAAAGCCCGGGTCATGACGCTTCCGAACACACTACCTTTTAACTCCACATTTTGTTCGCAATACAGTTCCCCATACAGGTAGGTATCGCGATCAATAAATACCTCAGGTTCATAATTGAGGTTGGGCTGCTCCCCTAAATAAACCACACTTCCTTTAACAACAGATCCGTTTGCGATTGTAATGGACTTTGTAGGTTCTAAATCAGCCTCTGTATTGTAATTCAACTGATTTTTGGACTCTTTTATTAGAACTAAAGCACTTGGATACTGGAGGCTTACCTGGGATCCAACCGTAATGGAATTAGTTGCAAAAGCCTGAAAGTTTCCGGTTAGACCCGATTGCAGTACCACCTCCGGGGCAGTTAGAATAACATCTTTTAAATAGGCACCGGTTTCAACATTAATTTTAGTATCCGAATGGATGATGATATTACCGGTAATGGTATCGGTTAGAAAAAGCTCACGCGAATCTATAACCCATTGGGTTTTTTCTTTAAACGAGTTATGGATGGGTTTACCTATATAGCTCAGAACCTGTTCAGATCGCTCTGGAAGCCTTGTAATTAAATATTCAATTTCATTAATAAAAGATTCTGGTAATTGAGGTAACTCTTCGGCATTGTTAGTCTCAAGCCTTCCATCAATTAGAGTGTTCCCGGTAAAGTATGCACTTCCCATACTACCGGGTTTAACCCCATACTCGGAAAGCCGGGCATCGCCTACGATCTTGCTGGTCCCCACTAACACCAAAGGGGAAAAGGTATTGGCTAAAACCAAAGCATTCCTGCTTTCTTCGTGTACTTTCCCTCCGATTAAAGCGTTACGCTCAAAAGTGTAATTTTTAGCTGATGAGAGACTCTTAAAATGCTTAAACAAGCCCCAAGGCTTTGCAGTTAGTTGAACTTCTTCATATTCTTTGAAGAATGGAGCTTTAAGTGTTGTAGGCTGATCCGTAAAAGTTAAACCGCTTTGAAGGGCATAATAGATGCCTTGGTCTGCTGTTTGTATCGTTTCTTTGAGTAGATTGTTTTGCCCCCTCAAGCGCTGATGGGTGTAACTCAGCAAGACAAAAGCCGTCAATGTCAAAAAGATCAATACCCCAATAAACAAGGTGAACTGCAGGGCTCCTGCCCTGATTTTATGTGAGCCCGACCTTTGCATTATTTTCTAATGATTTTGCGCTTTCCTTTATAACTTACGGTGATTTCCTGTGCATTTCCCTTTATTAACGAAACCTCTTGAAGGCTTTGACCAACACTTAAAATGGAAGCTACCCCATTTACTGATACTGAAAACACGGTTTCCTTACCCCCCGCATTTTGAACCATTCCGCGGTATTCCACTGTGGGGAAAATTACGCTATCTTTGACCACGGGTCTACGAACCTGTTTAACAACCGGCTGTGCTTTTTGTTGAGGAAGTTTTCCTAGAAAAGGATCCCGGTAGTTATTTTGAATGCTAAAGGTATCCTTGATCTTATTGGTTTCACTTTTAAATGTAACAGGAACTTCCGGCACGGCAAACTCCTCCTCCGAAGGATTTAAAGCAGAATAAATTTGATAGCCTATTACCCCCCATATGGTTAGCACCACTGCCGAAAGTAAATAGGTTTTAATTTTATTCTTAGTCATCTAGTCTAAGTTAATTTCCAGACTGCGCTGGGCATATGGGGTATTTTCGCGATCATTCTCTGCCCGAACTTTCCAGGTATAGGAACCCGAATTCTCAAAAGTATACTCATAAGAAGTGGTTGTAAAGGCATCTGAAACCAAAACTTCGTTGCTGCCTTCCCGGGTAAGTTCAAAGCGATACAGGCTGGCCGCCTCCAGGGCCTCCCAACTAAAGGTAACGGTAGCGGTGGTGAGTTCAACTTCAGCTGCAGGAGCTGACAAAACAACCTGTTTACCAATTAATGACGCATCTTCTGAAACACTAAATTGTTGTACGCTGGTTTGAGTTGCGTATCCGAAATTTGATGCGCTTATACGCCAACTGTAATTACCGGGACTCAAAGTCTTGCTCAGACTATATTTTGTATTTGAGGACGTATCTACGACAACGGTATCTACTAAAATCTCACTGGTGTTTTCAAAATCAGGCCTCACTACCTGTACCGAATACGCATCGGCAAAAGCGACCGGCTCCCAGCTAAACCTCACGCTACTGGTGGTTACCACAGTTTCATCCTGAGGCGCCAATACCACTACCCGATCTTGCGAAATATCTATAACACTTATGATCTCCTCGCAAGAAACTAAAGCACATAGCATAAAAATCAAAAGTATTCTTAGCATGGAAATGATTTAATAACTGAATAAATTTTTCTCTTTTTTAAGCTTGTTCCCGTTATGTTTAAGCTCACCGATACATGGTTTACCTTTTTCGACAAATGCCATCAGTTTAGGTTCATTACGAGAGTCCAATCCCCAGCAGAATTGCGAAACCTCATAAGACAACATCAAACCTTCTGAAAAAAGGATCTCCGTAAGTTGATTGTTTTTGCTGAGTATAATACGCGGGATCCGCTGATAATTTTGACCCAAAAAAACAGCATCTGCAGCTTTAATTCGGGCGATAGCGGCTTCAGAAACTACCCAATCAATCCGGGTTATGATATCGGCATCGGGATTTGTTAGGATTTGTTCTTTTAACTCCGCGTTTTTTTCTGCATTCAGCTCAGTCAAAAAACCTACCTGATCCTGAAGTTCCAAGCGTAAATACTGGGGCTTATTGGGCAGACTATCTACATACTGTATTTCAAAACCCAAAGCTTCTTGTTTTCTCAGTTTTTTATAGGCCTTGTAATCTAAGCCATTAAAGGTTTTAAAAACGGGGCTCAACCGTATTTTGCCATCCAATTGAGGGATTCCGAAGGTTTGAAATTCTTTAGTAGTTACCGTAGCATCTAAATCGCCTATCATTCCCAATTCTACAAGTGTGGATTGCGGCGTAGCCAAGATACGCTCGTAGGTGGTGCAGGAATAAATAAATGCTGTAACTAAAAAGGCTAAAACAACTGCTTGAACTCTCTTTACTTTTAAAATATTCACATTTAGTATCATAAAATTTACATAAATCTAAAACAACCAAACAAATTTTAGTTCAAAATTTCTAATAAACTCCATAGGTTGTTTCTCATCAACAGTCTTCAATACAAAATGCACCTGACTTGTCAAAAAATAAGAATATTAAAACTTCATACCCTTTTCTGCTCTACAATAATCAACACTTTTTTCGAGTACAATAAAGTAAGCTTGTCTTGTGAAAACAACTATCCAGTACACCGTAGCAAAACTTACAAAAAATATAGACCGCTCTTTTTATGAAACTCATATTTCCTACTCAAAATACTGTAATACACGTTTTATTCTTTAGTTTTTCTGTGAAATTAAATTGTTACTTTTTATAAGTTTATTAGTGATAGTGAGCTCTCTTTACAAACGAGCGCTTGCGGTTTTTTCTTGAGGTTAATTAAGCCTTTCTACTGAACCGTTTTCTTCGGGATAATGTTCAGAATAATTTAAAGCCCCAATAACAAAACAATCTTTTTTAGTATAATACTTGATATTTGGCGTTCCCTTGTTTTTAAACCAACTCTCCCTAAAGACATATTTTGTAGTATCAAGTACCACCTTGACTATTTTTGCTCTATCGTTTACCATCTCCCATTTATACCCATTAGAATTCCAACATATCCCAATCTGGTCATCCAATTTTGTAGTTTTAGAGATATCTAATTCTATATAGTCTTTTTTAGGCTTTGAAGTATGCTTCCCTAAGGCTATTATTCTTTCTTTTTTAGTGTAATCACTTATTATAGAAACTACTTGTGATTTATCTTTAGAATATAAATAAATAACATTACTTTTTCTTTCTGAACCACAACTAAAAAATGCAATTAGCACAATAACCAATAATATTCTATTCATTATTTTATTTTTCTTTGAAAAAATCAATTTTACCATCTTCTTGATTAAGTTTAATTCCTATTTCCCATCCAATTCTTTGAGCCTTTTGAGTAGGTGCTTTTTCAGAAGTCAAATTAACATTGAAAATATATGAAGTGCCTCCTCCAGGTATGCTAACTGAAATTAAAGAAGAGTGTTGTGCGGTTTCAAGTGTATCAAAACCTAATCGAGAAGCTCTCCAAGAAAGTCCAAATCTTCCAGCTACAATACCCGCAGCTACATTTCCAAAATCTCTTGCCGAACCGATTTTGCCATTACTCGCCACACTTCCTCTATATCTATGCTGTATGTCTGTTTTTCCTTCTTTCCTTGCATCTTCTATACCTCTTTCTTTAAAGTCATAATATCCGCCACCAGTACCATTTGCCATATAATTTACTATAAAAGGATGGTCTCCAATTATTTCGTCATCGATAAAATCTTGCCCATCTGTTGATTCTAAATCAATAATTGCTCCTACTACCGCATTGTTATCATCATCAAAAAATGAATGACTTGTTAATGATTTCCCAATAGTTAAACCTGTATTATGTCTAACACCATCTTCATCAAGCGCAGTGATATAAATATTATCATCATCATCATCAGCGTCTCCTCCTTCTACAACTTCCCACTCACCATCTTCATTTAATTTTACATGAGTGGATAACCCTGTTGGGTCTGACAAAAGAATTGGATTATTCATTGTGTAATTATATGAACTCAAACTATAATCAAGTTCTGCAAGAGGATCAACATTCATCCACCTCCCTATTGACGCATCATAATTCCTCGCTCCAAAATCTAACCATTTTATTCCCTTTTCGTTCTGTTCTTCTTTACCATTATAGCCGTATTGATGATTGCTAATGTTTACAGAACGAGGATTGCTTGATGCATATTGTTGCTTTAACCCAAAAGGGTAGTAATGATGCTGCTCTTCGATACGTAAACTTGGAGAAACAGGTGTTCCAATATTCTTATAAGCCAAACGTATGCTACCCAAATGATCTTTGTATTGGTATACATATTTGTAGGCAGTTCCCACTTTCTCTACATAACCTTCCGGTTGGTTGAAGAATTTGAATGCTCCAGCTTCGTAAATATAGTTACCTGCATATTCAGTAACAAAATTACCCGGTGCTATCTTCTTCAGTTTTACACCCGTCGCATCATAAACATACGATATCGTACCAGTACCATTACCCATTTCTGCAGTTATGGTAACAGATTCCGGCAGGTTTAAATGATTGTAGATAAACCCACTTGTCGAACTCGTAATACCTTTATTCGTGTCTGTCTTAAGATTGCCGTTTACATCATACGTATAATCGTTACTGTTATCTATTGCACTACCTGTTACATCATCTTTAAAACCGTAGATATCCGTAGCAGCTCGATCATCTACCTTTAAGAGCTTATTACTATAGGTTGAATAGGCGTAATACAATTTATCCATCTCTCCAAATATGGTTGCGTCACTATCGGTTTGTCCATTTCTGGAGAGATAGGTGATGTTTCCATTCTTATCGTAGATAGAACTATTTAAAGTATACCTTCCAGATTCACTACTAACCGCTTTCTTAATGCGGTTTAAAGGGTCATACTGATAAGCATAAGACCTCAGGGCGTTATCATTCGATGTGCGCCATAGCGTCTCTGAGATATTACCATTATATAAAGGATTGACTCCCGTTGTGCCTGTTTCAGTAGTATTGTAATTGATCCTAAAACCAAACAGGTCATTTCCTAAACTTGAGGGGTTGTTGATCGTCTTAAGCCAACCCCGTATGTTATAGGTGTAATCTACGGTTTGCAATGGCGCTGTGGTAGTATTACCCACTTTCTTGCTTTTAAGCTGTCCCAACTCGTCATATTCATTTAAAGCAATAAGCTCTTCTGCCTGAGAGTTGATCTTTTGGGTTTGTTTGGTAAGCCTGCCCATATGATCGTAAGTATACTTATCTATCGTGGTTATAGTAGACTGACCGGTCTTGGTATGTACCGACGTGGTCTCTACAACCTTACCCACAAAATCCAGCTTGGTCTTTAGCTCATCAGTAGTTTGCAGATAGAGATTATCACTTTTGCTGTAGATCATCCTTCCCTTCTTATCATAACCCGTCACCGTAGTGATCCAATCATTTGTTGTAAGCACCCGTACCTTTGATCCTGTTGCTAAGCCTTTAGTTTTGATCTTGGTGCTGGCAGCGTTATTATAGTTTTGAACTGCAACACTGTAAACCGTAGACGGCAGGCTGGTACCGTAAAAACGGTAATCATCATAATAGTTTACTGTATACAACGTGACATTTGATGAGTTGCTACTTAAATCCGGGTAGGCATTATCCGTATAATAAAAGCTACCTCCTCCGTAGGTTAATGCGGTACTTTGTGTATTCTCATATTGGTCCGCCTCTGCATCGGCGTTAGCTTGATGTTGAGCTCTGGTTAGATTGCTTTTAAATAATCCTGTGTAGGTCACACGACCAAAAGCATCGTATTTGGTAAACAACCATTCCTTTGGACTTTTACCGGCCTGAAGTGCATCCTGGGTCATAATAGGCTGATCAAGCTTATTGTAAACTATCACCTCCCAGCCCTTGCCCGGGATTTTTTTCTCAATAAGCCGGTTGCGGTGATCGTACTTATACTGATATCCTAGTTCATTAAGCCTGCTTTGTACTGTAGTTAAATTATTTGTAGTAGCATCTATTTTGGGAGGCAACACATAAGTCAAATTCCCAAAGTCATCATATACATAATACGTATCGTGCTTGATTCCACTTTCACCAGTCCCAATTATTCCATCCCCATTGCTGTCAGAATCACCATAGGTGCGCTTAAGCACTACTCTACCCTGTTTATCGGTAAACTCCTCAGTGGTGTGGTTCTTTGAAGTACCGCCATCGTGATTCTCATCTTTGGTAACCGTTTTGTATAACTCACCGTTATCATAATTGGTCCCTTGGGCCAGCACCGGAGACGCTGTATTACCACTGGTAAAAGTTACACGATAAAGTTTTACATTGTCTGATGATGTATTAGTCTCATAGCTAAAAGTGATTAGACCTTTATCGTCCTGATTGTTTAATCTCCAGGCATCGCCCGGGGCTCCCTGTTTTAATACCCGGTTTAGAGGAGAAGCCTCAAACAATTTCGCACTATATGCGTTTCGATTAGAAACCGTACTGCTAATATCTGACGGATATTTATTGCGGTAAAACGTATTGGTAGCCGACCCCTGATCCCCTGTTCGAAAAGAGCCATAACTGGTAGAGGTATTCTCTATAGGCAACCACTCCTTATCCTGACGGCCATAAGCATCATAACCTATATGCGTCAATATATCCTGACGGTCATTTGAAGCACGGATGGCTACTTGCTGCTTGGGACGTCCCAAGCCATCATAATACGTCACGGTCTCTATAGCGCTGGTAGTACCCGTTGTGGTCAATGGAGTGCTAAGTGCTGTCTGATAGCTGCGTTTTAATACGTAATTCTCCGATGTGCTGACCTGAGACGTGGCTACTAAACCAAAACACAAGAAAATCAATTGAATTAAGTAATGCTTTTGCATGATAAAATAGATTTACTGAAAGACTTTCTTATAATTAGTTGCTGCGATAGTTGTATTTATATTCCTCCAGCAAGTTTAGATCGTCATCCAATATCGCCTCAAGACGGTTAAAGTTATCGTAATCATAATTGAGCTCCTCTCCACGGGGATCAGTGATCTTGGTCACCCCTACCAAAGGTTTAAACTCATAGGTAGTAACCATAGCATTGGAAAGACCATTACGAACTTTATTTAGCTCAGTAGTCCGTTGAGCATCGGTACTTGAAGGATTAGTAAGTATTGATTGGTTTACTCCTGTGGCAGTTACTTCTGACTGGGTAGCGTTCTCTATCTTGGCTAAGACATATTCTCCATTATAACCCCACAAATAACTAATGCTGGCTCCATCTGATTTTTTGACCTCTGTAGGATTACCATAATTATCGTATGACAAATACTCTATGCGAGACTCAATTAATCCGTTTGATTTTCGCGTTCGAACATATTCAGGCTTTAGAATATTAGGGCTAAACTCTTCAAAAACTGTCCATTGTTCTTGGAGTAAATTATTATTTAAATAGCTCTTAGTGTATATAGGTGGATTTACAATATTCAAAGAAATCATCTTCAAACGGTCTAAATTTTCATCATTTGATAGATTTGGAATTGATGTATCAGTTGAATAGAAAAACTCATTTTTGATTTCCTCAACAGAATTTCCACGACTATATAGAGTTTTAATTGACCTCTCTCTAAAATTATCGGGATTATAATCATATTCATGTGTAGACGACACAATTTCATTTAATGAACCATCTGTATTGTAAAAATAATTCTCTGTAAAACTCTCTTTGAGTTGAGCCCACCCCGAATTAAAATCAATAAATAATTGTGGTATTGGAGCAAATCCACAATCCTGATAATAATTTAAACAATTGCCTAATGGAGGGCAAACCGGAATATTTACCTCAGCATTTGAGGTGAAACTTGAATAAAAATTCCACGTATCATAAAATTGCATCCACTCACAGCTTTTAGGTTTATATACATTACGCTCCCTAAAGAGAAAATTTTCTACAAAATTATAACTGAGGTTTGTTTTTTTTACTAAAGGTTTTCCTGCATCGTTATACGTGATATGCTCTAGAAGAAGACCTCTTTTATAATCAATATTAGGAACTGGACTACTATTTGGTTGCTGAAAAGTGCCAACTGGGCTTGGATAATTATAGGGCGAAGTATATCTAAATATTTGGTGACCATTGCCACTTTCTGAAATTTTGACGTTGCGATACCCTATATAACTCCCTTGAGATAGTTGTGTATTTACACCACTACCCATTTCAGTTGTTCTATAAAGTAATGTTACTGGTTTAAAATTTGTTGCGGTATTTTCAAAATATGTAAACAGATATTTGGTAACATTATAATCGTAAGTTCTAGCCAATTTATCACTTTCAGAATCGATAACCCCTGAAGACTTTTCGGGATCCGCAGAATCATCATAATTATATTCGATAGATTTAGATGAAACAAAGTAAGAGGCATCTTCAAAAAAATCAACTCTTTTAATACGTACCCCACCACCAATCATTTCTTTACGAATTCCTTGTTGTACAGGTGCTCTTTCAGGGATAACAAATCCACCTGTTGACCCAATAAAATGAACCCGCGCAAAACCTGTAGCTGAATAGGGATCAATTGAGCCATCAATTAATCTAAGTTGAATAGTGTATGAGCCCGCAGGTAAAGTTGTAGTAAATTTACATCCATTAGTCTGTATATCAATATGAGCCACACTCGATCCAAACTCATCCTCAATAACTAACCTATACAAATTAGGCTGTTGAGAAGAACTTACGTTTACATTTACATAGATTTTTTGAGCGACAGTTAAATTAAATGACTTATTTATGCTCTGATTATTTGGATGATCAAAAAAATAATTAAAAGATGTTCTTGAGCTATTTACAGGATTATTGAGATATTGAGCTTCCTGAATACTTTCATTACCGATATAAGAATAGGCATTGTGTTCAAATGTAAATTCTTTAACTCCTCCTGTTGGATATTTAATACTTTTTAAAAGTCCGGTCAAAATTTGATCTTCATTAAACGCAGGAGAATTTACACATCCTGATATTTGTTCGCCAGCATCTTGAATACCACTATAATAGCCCCAGTCATCGGTTTCATTAATTTCTCCAAAAGCAGGAAGATTTTGTTTATCAATATAGGTTAGAGTAGTGGTTTGTGTCTCAGAACCAGCTATTTCTTTAACTTCTGTAAGCCAAAGTCGATCTGTAATGTCATAGGCAAAAACAAATCGTTTATTTATCGTATTGTTTGCATTATTCAAGACAATCTCATCTAAAATTGCACCTGAATTCTCGGGATGGTTTAAACCTTTTATGAAATCGATACTAACTCCGTCATCAAACTCTATCCTAGATA
Source organism: uncultured Flavimarina sp. (assembly GCA_964398145.1). Lineage (GTDB taxonomy): Bacteria > Bacteroidota > Bacteroidia > Flavobacteriales > Flavobacteriaceae > Leeuwenhoekiella. The sequence goes on from CAYNMH010000084.1 coordinate 12,133, forward strand.
ATTTTTGAGTCCAAGTACTGCTTAAATAGTTAGATACAATCTCTTTAGGCTCCATAATTGTTAAGTTGTAGTCATTTTGCAACATATCATTAAGATCGCTTCTTTGGGATAAAATATCATTGAAGACATAATTTCTTTGTGAAGTATATATTTCTTGAATTGAAGAGTAAATAAAGTTAATAACGTCAACATTATTACTGTTTCGCACTTTAGACAGGTGCCAAGAGGTATTTACATTGTAATTGTCTTGAGATCCTGAAGTTGAATTTTCAGAATTACCTTGTGGTTTAGACTCAGTTCCACTTGTTACTGCTGTAGTTTCAACTTTATTGAATATATATTGCATTCCATTCGGATCAGTGACTGTAAAACCAGAAACCGTTAACGACGAATCGTAACTAATATCTATCTTAATATTATCATTCTGTGAAATAAATTTTGCGACTAGTTGAGAACCTTGTTTTAATACCACAAATCGGCCAGAGTAATTGAAAAAATTAAATTGGTATAAGTCTAATTGTATGTCATATTTATCAGCAGAACTTCCGACTGCTTTCCAATTAAATTCTGCTTTATCCAACCCTGATAAGCTATCGTAGTTCCAAAAATCTGGATTATGCAAAACTCCCGTTTTATTAGAAAAACCTGGACTTCCCTTAATTGCTTCATCAGGTACGTCTCTTACTGTTCTAGAAATAACTCCTAACCCATTTAATGACCAACCTGTCCCAGTCCAGCCTGAAACATTGTTAACTTTTATTCCCTGGGTATTGTAACTCAATCCTAAATTTAACACCGGCCCGTTATGAACCTTTTTCGAGTATAAAGGAATTGAGATCACGGGTTGACCGGTATAATTATTGACAGGTACTTCTTCAAATTTCATAAGATTTGAAACTGTTGGAGATGGTGGTATAATATCTGGAATTGATATATCCATCTGACCATATCCATAATATAAAAACACTAACAAAAAGACTGGTATAAGTTTGAATCGAATCATTTAGATTATTTACATTAATAAATTAAAACTGATTGCTTTTATAATTGTATTCGTACTCCTCAAGCAAGTTTAGATCGTCATCCAATATCGCCTCAAGACGGTTAAAATTATCATAATCATAGTTGAGCTCCTCTCCACGGGGATCGGTGATTTTGGTCACCCCCACCAGAGGTCTATACTCATAGGTAGTAACCATAGCATTGGGAAGACCATTGCGTACTTTGTTAAGCTCAGTAGCCCGATTAGCATCGCTACTTGAAGGATTGGTAAGTATTGATTGGTTCACTCCGGTAGCAATAATTTCTGCTTGTGTGGCATTCTCTACCTTGGCTAAAACATACTCTCCATTGTAACCCCACAAATAACTAATAGATGCCCCATCTGATTTCTTAACTTCTGTAGGATTACCGAAACTATCGTAAGACAAATACTCTATACGGGTTTCTAATTTATTGGTAGTAGAATTATAAACCCCCTTTAAAGCCTGAATAGTTGAAGGTAAGGTGTTACCATTAAAATCTGAATAATTCGTTCGCAATGCCGATATTAACTCATTAGAATCCCCTATTCCGTCATTATCCAAATCAGTGTAACTGGCAGTTTGAATAACCTCAGACAATCGATGACCCGCAGTCTTCTTTAAAGTATCAATAGGCTGAAGACTTGGTAAATTATCAAAACCAAGAGAACTGCTACTGGCTACATTCTCTGGGTACCAGTACCTAGTAAGCAAAGAAGGACTATCACTACCGCTAGCAGATGATGATGAAATTTGGTAATGATGATCATAATCATAAGAATAAGTCGTTGTTTTCTTATGATTAACACTACCTGAATAATCTGTCACCTCTGTATGTAAAAGATGCTGTGTGCCGCCAGTTAAATAATAAATCCTATACCCCTTATTGGAGTTTAAAAGCATAGACCGTTGCATAAATAAAGGCAACCTGAATAATGTATTGCTCTTTTGATAATTGTTAGAGGCTAAAGATTGTGACCATTCACGTTCAAGTCCTTCGGGAGTAAATACAAATGAAGGATCATAAAAACTAGGATAAATATAGTCATCAGCATATTCTATACTTGAATACAAATACTTGTTGTAGACTTGCCTCATTAAGCTGTAGTTGTTATTTCCAAGGTTTTTATAATATCTCGTTCTTACATTTTTTCCCCTTAGCCACTCATTATCTGTAGGAGGATGATATGGGAATTCATAATAATCCCCTCCAGAATCACTTATATTGGTAAAAGTATAACTAATCTTTCCCGTATTATTATTCTTAGTTCCTTGATATTCGGTTATATCCGAGTACCCAATACTATTCTGCTGAAATGAACTATAAGCACTTCCAGTATCATTATAATGTGTATCTACTTTAATTCCGAAATTGATTGTAGCTGTATTTATATAAGATGGCAATCCTATTATCCCTCCAATACTATATTCAAATTCTTTAAAGGTCGAAACTCCATTTTCACTTATGGTTTCTATTCTTTTTATTCGTTTACCTGGACCATATAGCAATCCGTGATTTGTTAAACTATATTTAACTCGAATCTGAAAATCATAGTGCGGATGGCGGTGTAAATCAGGATCGCTCCAATTTACTGTTGAAACCCCAATTGTATTTGTTGAAGTACTGCCCGTATTTATCGTAAATTCTTGACCGATGGTAATGGATTGACCATTTACAGTAAATTCAAAAAGACAACTTGGGGGTGGGTTTGGATCAAAAGGATCAGAAAAATGCATACAATCGAATCTATAAGTAATAAGAGAGTGTGCTGGAAGATTCTGTAAAATATAATTGCTATAATTCCCTGTTCCAGAATTGTATGTAAAATCTTCTTTCCTAAGTAACATATTGACTTCATCGAGACCAGCAGGATTAATATCTGGTATTTTTAATGAAGAATGTGATTGAGGTATATACCCTTTATTATGCTCATAAGTCAATTTGGTGGTTCCTCCTGTAGGATATTGTATTTCTTTTAGTAATCCTGCTTCAGCTTTAATTGTATCTACCCTCCTGTTTGGTGTGTAATTTCCATATTCAAACATTCTTGTAAAAGGACCATTGTTTGAAGCCCCATTATAGTACCCCAAATAGTCCTGCCTTGATGAAAATATACTAGGCAAAACTTGAGAATTATATGTAAAAATGTAAGCTGGTAATTCTTCGCCATTTTTCCCTTTTTCAACGATGCTATTCAAAAACAAGCGTTTTTTGTACTTGTTGCTAAAATTATTCTGAAAATACCATAATAAATTTGATTGGTCTGTACTTGTTGTATAGTTATAGTTTAAATCAAATGATTTTATTAGATCGTTCTTATGATAAATTGAAATAGTCTCTAAAGCATAACCATTATAATCTTGTCTGGTTGTTTGAGAGGAATTAAAAACAATACTATCATTATTATTATTATTTGTACT
>CAYNMH010000085.1:0-15197 GCA_964398145.1 uncultured Flavimarina sp.
TAAAGAACCGACTTCTTACGCACTATTTTCAAAATGCGGTTATACATAATTTCAGACATATTCCAGTTGTAACCTTCAAAATTTACCGTATTTGTAAATTGTATGACGACCATATCTAAATCCTGGTGGTATTTGGCGATGGTTTGATATCCCGGGATCAGACCGGTATGCTCAAATTTGTAAATAGAAGCATAAATTTCCTGTTCTTGTTGATCTCTAAAGACAGTACCTTCATTTAAAGCTCTGATGAATTGGCTCAGATCTCCCGCAGTAGCCAGCATTGAACCGATGTTATCGGTTTTTAGATCGGCCTCATAACCCACATAATACCCACTCATCACATCATTCATATTTACATCATTCAGGGAGCCGAACGTATGCTTTAACTGGAGCGGATTTAATATTTCGTTTTGGATGTAGGTAAAGTGTTCATAGCCTAGCACGCGATTCATAATTCTACCCAGCAATAAATAATTGGTATTTGAATATTCATAATCTTCACCCGGTTTAAAATTTGCAGGTAAATCTAAAACCAGGGCAAGATTTTCATCGGCCGTCTCTTTAGGCGCTGCCCAGTATCTATAGGTATCTGTATAATTGGGAATGCCACTGCGATGCTGCACCAGCATTTGCAAGGTAATCGCATCTGCATAGGCAATTCGGCCCTTAAGTTCGGGTAGATAGGTGGCGAGTGTTCCGTCTAAAGCTAATTTTCCGTCCCGAATCAATTTAGCAACTGCCACGGCATTATACAGTTTGCTAACGCTGGCTATTTTAAACAGCGCATCGGGGTCTGCCGGTATTTTAGCCTCCCGGTCTTTGTAACCTGAAGTGTAGTATTCAGACTCATTTCGGGCTTTATTTACGCAAACTACAATTCCATCAAAACCATAATCTGCTGCTTTATCTACCTGTTGCTGAACCGTATCTGGAAGAGGCCTTATCCACGCATTGAGAATAGGCCAGGGAACAAAATACAGGGAAACCAGGGTGCCTAGAATTAATAAAATCTGTATAAACCGTTTAGATCGTTTTTTAGTCACTGTATGTTCTGAATAGAATTTACGGGCTCCAGACTAAAAATTCCAGGAAATTGGAAAGTGTCTGATTTCTAACTATTTGATTCTGCTAAAATAGTTAATTAAATTATTTCTGCGGATTATAAATTGTATTTTGGTAATCCCAAATCTCAGAAATCCTTTTGGCAACTTCGTCCTTATCGGGATCAGGCAATTCAGATTGAGCGGCTTGCTTACCAAATTTTAATTTGACCAATAACTGGATGGAGGTCGAGGAAAATGATGTTCAACATAAAGCGCAACTAAAGTTGTGGTATTCAATTTGAAGCTCCTCCTTTATAGTACTTAAGCTCTTAGACCATACCAGTTTATAAAGATTTTTACGCGTTAAGGCTGCTGTCATTGATAACTGCTTTATACACTGATTTATCAATTTATTAGATGGTTTTCAAGAAGATTATTTTGAATACCATCCCACATAATAATCACAAATATCCCATATCCGGATATGGTATATTTTTTAATAATAAACTAATTTTAAGTAATTTATATTGTAATATTGCGTATCCGGATACAGGATATACATTATGAAACAGCGAACTGAACTTACCGCAATAGATATAGCAATGCTGCTAAAACTAGCTGCTAATCGGAATGAACCGCTTCAACAAATTGAACTGGCGGAACAATTAAACATTGCTCAATCGGAAGTAAGTAGATCTACTTCACGTTTAGATTATGCTCAACTCTATTCAAAAAATACTAAATCTATAAACCGGCTAAACACCTTTGAATTTCTCATATATGGAGTTAAGCATGCATTTCCTGTACAACCCGGGGCGATTGTTAGAGGAATCCCTACAGCACACAGTGCTCCTCCACTTGCAGAACTCATCAGTAGTAGTGAAAGTTATGTATGGGCTTATGCCAGAGGTACTATGAAAGGTCAACATATTGAACCTTTTTATAAAACACTTCCAAAAGCTAGTCTGTCTGATTTACGATTTTATGAACTTTTGACCTTAGTAGATACGTTTCGGGTTGGTAGAATAAGAGAAACCAATATTGCAAAAGAAAAACTTGAGGAAAGAATCGTTTATGGAAAATAAGATCATCAATATAGATACGGTCGCCCAGGTCGCAAAGGCATTAAAGGATCTTAAATCAAAGATGGTTTTCGTGGGCGGTGCGATAGTTAGTTTATATACTGATGATCCAAGTGCAGATGAAATTCGACCAACAAAAGATATTGATCTTACTACTGAACTGGTAACTTATATCGATCTACTAAACCTTCAAGATAAATTAGTGAATTAAAAATTTACCCTGATCCTGAAGCATTGGTGATATCATAAGTTATCGATTCAATAATATTGCTATAGACATTATTCCCGGAAAAGATGGCCTTAGCGGACCGGCAAACAAATGGTACAGCTATGGCTTTAAGGACATTCGAAAAGCATATGCCCGAGATCAGGAAATTCAAATATTTAGTCCGGCTGTCTTTATTGCAACAAAATTTGAGGCCTTTCACAGTCGAGGGAGCGATTTTAGAACCAGTCATGATTTTGAGGACATAATTAATGTACTAAATAACTGTACATACATTGTAGAAGACGTAAATAAAGCCCATAAAGACGTTATTACTTTTATCCAGAAGGAACTAAGCGTTATTATGAAAAGCCCTCTTAAAAACGAGTTACTTGCCGCGCATATTCATCCTCTAATCCGTGAGGAAAGAATAATTATCCTTGAGGAAAGAATAAATACTATTCTAGCCATTTAAATTTCAGAGCAAAACTTAATTGCCTTTAGTGTTTTAACTCCAGTACAAATACACGGAAAATTCCCAATTTCAGTAGAATTGATTGAATTCATAACCAATTGACTGCAAATAAGTTAAATTTTTATTAAAATTGAAGAAACTTGCAAATCACTTGCAAATAAAAAAGGCCTCAGAAGAACAAATCTTCTGAGGCCTAGTTTTTACTAGTGGTCCCACCTGGGCTCGAACCAGGGACCACCTGATTATGAGTCAGGTGCTCTAACCAACTGAGCTATAGGACCGGCTTTTAAAGTTTATTACACCTTAAAGCGGGCGCAAAAATAGTATTATTTTTTAATTGGTACAAGGTTTTCATTTTACTTCTGTCTTACTCCCGCTCCTGACACAGCTCTATCAAAACCCCATGAGTACTTTTAGGGTGTAAAAAAGCCACCCACTTGTTGTCTGCTCCTGCTTTAGGTTCCTCATTAATAAGCTCAAATCCTTCGGCTTTCAAGCGCTGCAATTCGGCTTTGATATCTGTTACGGCATAAGCGATGTGATGAATGCCTTCTCCCCGTTTCCCGATGTATTTGGCAATCGGACTTTCCGGATGAGTCCCTTCCAGCAATTCAATTTTGCTTTCCCCCATTTGAAAAAAAGAGGTCTCTACCCCTTCAGACTCCACCCGCTCTGTTTTGTAAGGGGGTTTGCCAAGTAATTTCGCATACATCGCGTTTGCTTCCTGAAGATTCTTAACCGCTATACCTATATGTTCAATCTTTTCCATAGCTAAAACTAAAGCTTTTGCGTAAATCTAAAAATTACCGGCGCTACTATGTATGATTTTCAAAAGTGGCGGTTTAAACAGAATGCAAGAATATTGATGTACTTTTGCCCTATGGAAACAAACAGACAGAAAAAAGTTGCCGGCGTTTTGCAGCGCGATCTGGTTGATGTGCTGCAAAAAGCATTGATGCAGGCCGGTGTTAAAAATATCATCGTCTCGGTAAGCAAGGTTAGTGTAACTACCGATTTGTCTCAGGCCAAGGTCTATGTAAGTATTTTCCCCCATGCCGAAGCCCAGGCTATGATTAAGGAAATCAATGCTGTAAAGCCTTTTATCAAACACGAAATCGCCCAGCGCACACGCCATCAATTGCGCCGTATGCCCGAGCTTCAGTTTTATATAGACGACTCGCTTGAATATATCGAGGGGATTGATAAATCATTAAAAGGCTCTGAAGACCCCATTGAAAACCCCGATCTTCTCCCACGCCGCAAAAAATCTTAAACTGCCTTTGGACTTTTCTGTATTTATCGCAAAACGCTACCTGTTTACTAAAAGCAGTAACAATGCTATAAATATCATCACCCTTATTTCGGCCATTAGTATTGTGGCGGGTTCAGCAGCCTTATTTATTGTGCTTTCGGGATTTTCAGGTCTAAAGGATTTCAGCCTTTCGTTTTCTTCCATCTTTGATCCTGATGTAAAAGTGATTCCCGCGCAGGGTAAAACCATCACTTTTGATGAAAAAACCGCCGAAGCCTTACTACATACCGAAGGGATAACCGACTTTACCAAAATCATTGAAGAGCGTGCCTTTTTAGAATTTAGGGGCAAAAATCATATCGCTTACATCAAGGGTATCGATGAAAAATACCTCAACGTCAATCCCATAGATAGTACGCTGCTATACGGAAACTGGCTATCTCAGAATGAACCGGTAGCTGTTATTGGTTTCGGTATTTCGAGAATTCTCTCCCTTGGCGTCAACAATTACAATGATCTGCTGCGCGTGATGGTGCCCAAACCAGGCAGCGGCCAGATTACCGATCCTTCTCAGGCCTTTAACAGTTCGCAGCTCGTTGTTTCAGATATTTTTCAGGTGAATGAAGAGCTGGATCAAAAATATATTTTTGTCAATCTCAGTTATGCACGCCAGCTGCTTAATTATTCAGATACTACCCTAAGTGCTCTGGAAATAAAACTAAAGCCCGAAGCAGACCCCTTAAAAGCACAACAAGAACTTAAAAATCTTTTCGGAGATCAGGTTGATGTAAAAACCCGCTTTCAGCTCAATGACAAGCTCTATAAAATGCTCAATGCCGAAAATCTGGCCGTGTATCTCATCTTTACGTTAGTCCTGATTATAGCCCTGTTCAATCTGGTAGGAAGTATTATTATGATCATCATAGATAAGAAATCAAATATCAAAACCATGCACAGTATGGGGGCTTCCCTGAAAGAAATCAAGAAAATCTTTTTTCTTCAGGGAGCGATGATGACGGTTTTTGGAGGTTTGATAGGTTTGGGTCTCGGGTCCCTGGTCGTAGCGGCTCAGCTTCTTTTTCAGCTTAAAATGATCACGCCTACCTTACCCTATCCTATGGAATTTACTGCGATGAACTTTGTAGCAGTGTTTATAACTATTACGGTTTTAGGAATTCTAGCCTCGTACCTGGCTTCTTCTACCATCAGGCCCAAACTGCTTGAAGGTTAAATCATGGCCTGAGTGGCAAAGTCGAAATCTGCAAAACGCTCTTCCACCTCATCAAAAGTGGCAAATACATCTGCTGCATCGTCGCTGGTTACCATTTTCATACGATACGGCTTAAAGTCTGGAATTCCCTTAAAATAGTTGGTATAATGCCTGCGGGTTTCAAAAACGCCCAGCTTCTCGCCCTTCCAGTCGATAGACATGTTTAAGTGTCTTCGTGCAGCATCTACCCGCTCCTGCATCGTAGGGGGCGCCATATGCTCACCGGTCTTAAAAAAGTGCTTCACTTCTCTAAAAAACCAGGGGTAACCTATACTCGCACGGCCTATCATCGCGCCGTCGAGTCCATATTCATCACGCATCGTTACAGCACGTTCCGGAGTGTCTACATCGCCGTTACCAAAAACCGGAATATGCATACGCGGGTTATTTTTGACTTCAGCAATGGGACGCCAGTCGGCACTGCCTTTATACATCTGCGCACGGGTTCTTCCGTGAATAGAAATCGCCTTACAGCCTACATCCTGTAAACGCTCTGCAACCTCCATAATTTTAATGGAATCGTGATCCCAACCCAGACGGGTTTTAACGGTGATAGGAAGATTGGTATGTTTGACCATAGCTTCCGTTAACGAAACCATCAAATCTACATCTTTTAAAATACCTGCACCGGCACCTTTAGACACCACTTTTTTTACAGGACAGCCAAAGTTAATGTCAATAATATCAGGCTTTGAAGCTTCTACAATCTCCACACTTTGCAGCATAGACTCCAGATTTGCTCCAAAGATTTGAATACCCACGGGGCGTTCCTTTTCGTAAATATCAAGCTTCATCACGCTTTTTGCAGCATCGCGTATGAGGCCTTCGCTCGAGATAAATTCGGTAAACACCACATCTGCGCCCTGCTCTTTACACAATGCGCGAAAAGGCGGGTCACTCACATCTTCCATCGGTGCTAAAAGCAACGGGAAGTCTCCTACATCAATATCTCCTATTTTTGCCAAAGCTTTAAAATTTAAATGATTAGCGTTTAAATAACCTCAACATTCCTAAGCCGCGATTATCGCGCAAAATTAAGCAATGTTTAGCTAAGAATACTCAAGTACATCTTAATACCGAACGGATAGACTTTTATTCTAAACGCTTTTCTTCTTCAGCATTTATGCCTCTGTTATTGTCCCGGAGTTTGAAGTTTCCAAATTTATACCGAAGCCCTACACGAATTTTTTGCGATTCGGGCATTGCAAAAAATGAATTGTTTTGATTGAGATATTGGGAGGTGAGTGGGATGTTGTTGGTATTAAACACATCTTCAGAGCTGAAATTAAGAATCAACCTTCCATCCATTAAAGTCTTTTGAATATCAAGAGTCAAAGCATACTGCGGGCGATCGTATTGATAAGAACCTACCAGTATATTCGAGGTAAAGGTATTGACCAGGGTAGTCGTTAAAGTCTGGTCCTGGTCAAGGATAAAGTAATTTTGTGTTTGTAAATAAATTCCGTTTATGTTTTGTTTATAATTCTGCCCTCCACTTTCAAGCGCTCTGAATTCATTTTCCATATTGAAAAGGGAAGCGTATGCACTCATCCACATCCAGTTTGTGACAAATTCAGAATAGGTAATATCAAAGCTATATTGCTGCTCGTAGTTAAGATTTGTATTTACACTGCGTATCGTGAGGTTCTCATTATCCTGAAAGGGCAGACTGTTCATATGATTGTCTATGCGATTCCAGTAAATATTAAAAATAAGCTTGTTTTTAAAGGTATAGCTGAACTCCACACGGTTTGCAATTGCAGGCTGAATATTGGGGTTCCCTTCTTTAAAGTTATTTTCATTTAAAAAATACCGATAGGGATTTAAACTTTGAAAGCGCGGCCGGTCTATTCTACGGCTGTAGCTTAACCCAAAGGAATGATTTTCAGACGGCGTATTCATCAAATACAATGTGGGAAACAGCTCAAAATACTCCTGAGTATTCACTACTCCCAGAGTTCGTGAGTTTCCATTGGCATCGGTGTATTCTCCGCGTAAGCCCGCTTTTAAACTCCAGTATTCCCAATCTTTTGATAAACTGAAATAGGAGGCATAAATAGCTTCAGTATAATCAAAATTATCATTCAGGATCGCATTCCGGGCATTGATATTGCCATTTCCATCAAAAAACTCCTGCCTGCTGTTTGAATTAATACCGGAATATTTGACCCCTGATTCAAAAGCCCAATTTCCTATAGCCCCGGAATAATCTAACTGACCTGTATAAATCTGAGAATCCTGAGTAGGAATTGTATTAAACGAGTTTGTATTTAAGAGATTTCCCTGGGGCGAAAGGTAGCGTGTAGCTACAGATTGCGATTGATCATTAGTATAATCAATGTAATTAGCATTTGCAGTTAGGATAGCGCCATTTTCTCCCAAATGCCGTTCATAATTTAGATTGAAAAGCAAATTGTCTCGTGAATTTTCGAGAAAACTGCTAGTCGTGTACAAGGAGTCGAGCTGTCCCTGTGGACCATATATTTCCGTGCGCCCACGAATGTCTGAATCGGCTTTAGGGGTGTGCAGGACATTTGCGCTTAGGCTCAACAGCTCTTTTTCACTCAAAGTAAAGTCTAAAATAGCATTTAAATTATGCGAAAAGGTGCGCGTATCTTTTAAAAACAAATCCTCCCAGATCGACTTTGTGCTTCCGTTAGGATTGAAGAATTCTATAAAACCATCATCAGTTTTGGTATCAAAGCGCGAATTAAAAGTATAGCCGGCATAAGCATTAAGCCAATCTGTTTTGTAATATTGGCTGGTTCCTGCTGAATATTTAGGCACAATACCCACTGTAGCTGAAGCATCTACACTACCCTTATAGCCAATGGATAAATTTTTTGAAGTAACAATGTTTAAAATTGCACCGCCTTCGGCATCATAGCGTGCCGGTGGTGTGGTAATTACCTCTACCGACTTTACATTCACTCCTGCAAAACCCTCCAGCAACTGTTGCAGTTCATTATGGGTTAAATATACCTTACGATCGTTGATGTAAACCTGTGCAGGACGGTTTCTGATTAAAATAGATCCTCCGTTAATAATTACTCCGGGAGTGCGTTTCAAAATGTCAAAAGTAGTCCCTGAAGAAACCACGGTGTTTTCAACATTATAAATGTAGCGGTCTACTCTACGCTGAATGACCGGTCTGCGGGCAGTTACGGTAACTTCGTTTAGAAATTCGGCAGATTCTTTAAGTACCAGGGCATCAAGACGCAGGTTTTCATTAAGCTCAAATGGTGCGCTATAAGTGTCCTCATAGCCCACATAGCTGGCCTTTAGCAGGTAAGACCCGGTGTTCAAATCTTCAAATTTGAAAAAACCTTCATCATTACTTACTGCTCCACTTATGAAGGTGGAATCTGCGGCTTTTAGAAGTAAAACATTGGTAAACGGTACGGGTTTTTGTTTGACGTTCTGAACAAGCCCATCGAGCATTAGGCCTTGAGCTGAGAGAAATAGGGGGGCGAAAACAAAGACATTAAATAGTAAAGTTGATCGCATAGAATTCAAATCTAAATTAATTTCTATGTTTTTCTTATACTTAGGTAAGATTTTCGATGATTAACTCTAGAAATTCCTAAAATAGAATAATTAGAAAATGCATCACCTAAACTGTATATTTGCAGGCTAAAGTTTGCCCTGCTGTAAACACTTTGAAAAAAGACTATGAAAAACATTCGCAATTTTTGCATTATCGCCCATATTGACCACGGTAAGAGTACGCTGGCAGACCGCCTGCTCGATTCTACCGGTTCTGTCACAGACCGTGAGAAACAGGAGCAATTATTGGATAATATGGATCTGGAACGGGAACGTGGCATTACTATTAAATCGCACGCCATCCAGATGAATTATATGCACAACGGTGAGCCCTATATCCTAAATCTTATTGACACTCCGGGTCACGTAGATTTTTCATACGAGGTTTCACGCAGTATAGCTGCTTGCGAAGGGGCCTTGCTGGTAGTTGACGCTGCTCAAAGCATTCAGGCTCAGACGATTTCTAACCTGTATCTGGCGCTGGAAAACGATCTGGAGATTATCCCCGTGTTGAACAAGGTTGATTTGCCCAGTGCAAACCCGGAAGAGGTAACTGATGATATTGTAGATCTTTTGGGTTGTAACCCCGAAGACGTGATCCCTGCCAGTGCCAAGACCGGTATTGGTATCACCGAAATCTTAACCGCCATTATTGAACGCATTCCGGCTCCAAAAGGCAATCCCGACGAGCCTTTACAGGCCTTAATTTTTGATTCGGTTTACAATCCGTTTAGAGGTGTTGAGACGTATTTTAGAGTGTTGAATGGCGAAATTACCAAAGGTCAAAATATCAAGTTTATGGCTACCGGTAAAACCTACTTTGCAGATGAGGTAGGGACTTTAAACTTAAAACAAACTCCTAAAAAAGTCATCAAAACCGGTGATGTGGGGTATCTCATCACAGGTATTAAGGAAGCCAAGGAGGTAAAAGTAGGGGACACCATCACCGATGCCAAGTCGCCTACGACCAATATGATTGAAGGTTTTGAAGACGTAAAACCTATGGTTTTTGCCGGTATATATCCGGTGGATACCGAAGATTACGAAGACCTGCGCTCTTCGATGGAAAAACTGCAACTCAATGATGCTTCGCTTGTTTTTCAGCCTGAAAGCTCAGCAGCCTTGGGCTTTGGTTTCCGTTGCGGATTCTTAGGAATGTTGCACTTAGAAATTATTCAGGAACGTCTGGAGCGCGAGTTTGATATGACGGTGATTACTACGGTGCCTAACGTGTCCTATCACGCTTACACCATAAAAGACAAGCAAACGGCAATCCTGGTCAATAATCCTTCCGACTTACCGGATCCTGCGGGGATGGATCGTGTGGAAGAGCCCTTCATTAAAGCTTCCATAATCACGAAAGCTGATTTTGTGGGTCCTGTTATGTCCTTATGTATTGAAAAACGCGGACAAATTACCAATCAGACCTATCTTACACCTGAGCGCGTGGAATTGTCGTTTGATATGCCTCTGGCCGAAATTGTATTTGATTTTTACGACCGTCTTAAAACCGTTTCTAAAGGTTATGCTTCGTTTGATTATTCTCCAATTGGTATGCGGGCTTCACATCTGGTTAAAGTGGACGTGCTGCTCAACGGAAATACCGTAGATGCGCTTTCGGCTTTGCTACACCGCGATAATGCCTACGACATTGGTAAAAAAATGTGTGAGAAGCTCAAAGAATTGATCCCGCGTCAGCAATTTGATATTCCTATTCAGGCGGCGATTGGTGCCAAAATCATTGCGCGTGAAACCGTAAAAGCCCTGCGTAAAGACGTTACGGCAAAATGTTATGGGGGTGATATTTCGCGTAAGCGAAAACTACTCGAAAAGCAGAAAAAGGGTAAAAAACGTATGCGCCAGGTAGGTAACGTAGAAATCCCTCAGGAGGCGTTTATGGCCGTACTGAAGCTTAATGATTAAGATGAAACGGATTCAGCTAATTGGTCTTGGCCTTATTATTACTTGCGGGATTATCAGCCAGTACACCAATGCCACGCAAAATCAATTTATGGTCTGGCTGCTCGCTATTGGCGCAGTAGCCGGAATTTTGATGGTGATTTCCGAATATTTCAACCGCCGCTAAAGCGGAATCTAAAATTATCAGATACGGCGAAAAATCAAATAGTTTCGCGCAGCGCAATTTCCCTAATACTAATACTGTTCCAGCTGAATGCGTTCACTGTTGTTGTAGCCCGATTTTATTGCTGCTTCTACAATTTGAATATCCCGTAACCCTTCTATTCCAGGTGCCAGCATAGGCTTGTTATTTAGGATTGACAGGGCATCATCATCCATTTGAATAGCCTGCTGATTGCAATTGCATGGTGACAACTTTTTACCGTCGCTTGTGCTTCCCTGCACTCCATTATAACTCTGAAATGGGGATAACTCGTAGTTTCCATCAGCGCAGTTTACCTTCAGAAAATTGACATTATCAGCATACGTAACCCGTGCTGTGGTTTTGAGTCCACCGGGGAATTCCACATCCAGCCAGGTGATTTCAGGAGCCTTATTCAGAAATAAATCTGGTCGATGTGTTTCATGGCGAGCCGTTAATGACAGGGGTTCAAGGCCGCTCGCGTATCGTAACGCATTGATGTTGTAAACACCCATATCGTAAATAGCACCCCCTCCTTTAGCTCCGTCCAGACGCCAACCGCCTCCCGGTCCTATGCGCCAGCCTACTTCAGTATCTACATTTTGAACAGATCCATAGGGTTGGGTTTTAGCCCATTTGGTGATGGTCTGGGTGTTTTGCTCGTGCTGCATGCGATAACCAATAGCCAGTTTTACTCCGTTTTTATCGCAAGCGTTGATGATTTCCCTACATTCTTCAACCGTCATTGCCATTGGTTTTTCACAGAAGACATGTTTCCCGGCATTAGCCGCCATCACGCTGTATTTTTTATGTAAAAAAGTTGGCGTTACGATGTAAACCACGTCAATATCGGGGTTGTCTGCAATCTCGAGCAGATTTTCGTAGTTATAAACATTTTTGTCTTTGATCCCGTATTTTTCCTGCCATTGCGGGATTTTTTCGGGACTTCCCGTAACAATACCTCGCAGTTCTATATGGGAAGTTTGCTGTAGTGCAGGAGCGAGTTGATTTGTAGCATAACTACCCAGGCCTAACAAGGCAACGCCCAGTTTCTTATCCGGTTTTGAACAGGCATAATAAGGCATGGGAAGTGTGGATGCTGCCAGGATAATACCAGATTTCTTAATAAAACTTCTGCGGGTGCTCATGATTTTTTGTTTTGAAGTTACTGAATACCTGCACCATTGAGAAGCGCTGCCCTAAAACTTAGGAAAACTTTACAATTCGTTTTCTTCAGGCTTTGGCTTAACAGGCATTCGCTCGGGATCAAAAGGTTTTCCCAGATAAACCAGTTTGGTGTTCTCAAAACTATCCACCTCAAGTTCGCTAATATTCGATTTTAAAATCTCGAGTTCACCCGATTCACGTTTTAAAAAGATGGGGATCATATTGTGATCTTCACGCGTACTTTTTACCAGTTTTTCAAAATCTTCTTTGGTACTTACATCTACTTCCTGAATGGTAGGATGAGCACGGGCAACTTCGGTAAGTCTTATGAAATCGTCAGTAGGAGAGAAGAGACCTTCCTGCGGGGCATCGGGTCCTCGCATCTCGTCGGGCGTTATTAATCTAAACGAACCGTTTTCACCAAAAATATTTTTAAAGCGTTTGATTGCGTATTCATTAATATCGCCGTTACCGGTAAGTGCCATCAGGTAACCCACGTCGTTTAATTCGATATTATTCATCAGGCTGTCTGAATAAATGCTTTCTTCTATGGCTTCCAGACCGCGCTCCTTGGCCTTTTCTATATTATAACTGTTGCTGTCTACCAAAACGACATGGCGGCCGTTTTTCATCAAATATTCGCCAATGATTCGGGAGGCTTTTGAAGCACCTATCATCACGATACCTTTAGACTCGGTAAGGAAAACTCCAACAATTTTTGCAAATAAACGGGCAGTGGTGGCATTTAGTAAAACGGTCCCCAGCACGATCATAAAAACCAATGGTGTAATATACTCGGCACCTTCAACCCCTTCACTTACGAGTTGTAAACCAAAAAGCGATGCAATACCCGCCGCAACAATACCTCGTGGTCCTACCCAGCTTACAAAAAGTTTTTCATTAAATTTTAAACCGGAGCCTTTAGCACTTAAGAACACTCCTACCGGACGAAGAATAAAAACAACAACTGCAAAAAGCAGGGCTGCCTTCCAGGTATAAACGAGGTATAAATCCTGCATTTCGATATTTGCCGAGAGCAGAATGAATAAAAGCGATATGAGCAGCACGCTAAGGGACTCCTTGAAGTACAAAAGTTCTTTAATGTTGGGCAATTTCATATTCCCCATAATGATACCCATCACCACTACCGACAGCAGACCGCTTTCGTGAGCAAAAAGGTCTGAAAGCACGAAAACTCCGAGCACAGCAGCCAGGGTAAATACATTGAGCAGATAATGCGGGATTATATTTCGTTTAATGGCAAAAGCCAGAGCGTGTGCAAAGGTGAAACCGAAGGTAAAACCAAATAGTACGATTTTACCAAACTCTTCCAGTGCAGTAAGCGTAAATTCAGTACCAGCGCCTACACTGATAAACTCAAAAACCAAAACCGCTACTAAAGCCCCAATGGGATCGATAAGAATACCTTCCCATTTTAAGATGGCCGAAATGTCTTTCTTAAGCGGAATATTTCTTAAGATAGGCGTAATCACTGTAGGTCCCGTCACGATAATCAGAGCCGCAAAAAGAAAAGAAATGCGCAGACTCAGGTCAAAAATGTAATAAGCGGCCGCACCGGCTCCAAAAAAAGTCACCAGAGAACCTATGATGATAAGTTTGGTTATTACAGGTCCCACGTTTTTGATCTCGCTAAAGCGTAAGGTAAGTCCGCCTTCAAAGAGGATGATCCCGATTGCGAGAGACACAAAATTGAACAGGCGCTCCCCGGGGAAAATACCGGCTTCCCCGTCCCAGATGGGTTCGATCCACTTGGAACCATCATACGTAAATAGAGTAGAAATAGGCCCTACGAAAAGTCCAATTAAGATAAGAGGTAATATTGCAGGTATTTTAAACTTCCAGGCAACCCATTGTGCCAAAATTCCCAGGATTATGATTCCGCCCAGTTCTAACATAGAATTTGATTTTTTGCTATGATACAGCTTAAAAATAGAATTTTAAAGCCTGTTTTAGCTATTCTTTGTTAAATATAGCTTAATTAGACCGCTGTCAAAATTTGATTTAACGCTGTTTTAGTAATTTGCACAACTTTGTTTTTCCCGAAGCATTTCGTATAATTCGCTTCGTTTTAACTAAAAATCAACACACGTATTTATGGTAATTCACGCAATAGAGGCCGGCAATTTTAAATTAGACGGCGGTGCTATGTTTGGCGTGGTCCCAAAATCGCTCTGGACGCGTACCAACCCCGCCGATGCTAACAATATGATAGATATTGCCGCGCGTTGTTTACTCATTGAAGAAGGGGAACGCCTCATCCTTATAGACACCGGGATGGGAGATAAGCAAAGCGAAAAGTTTTTTGGCTATTATTATCCCTGGGGTGAAGATACTCTGGAAAAATCACTACGGTCGAAGGGATTTCATCCCGATGATGTAACCGATGTTTTTCTTACCCACTTGCATTTTGACCACTGCGGAGGCTGTATTAAGTGGGCCAAAGATGATAAAACACCCGTTCCGGTTTTTAAAAATGCTACTTACTGGAGCAATAAAGACCATTGGGAATGGGCTACGAAACCCAATGCCCGCGAAAAAGCTTCCTTTTTAAGCGAAAACATTCTGCCTATCGAAGAAAGTAGTCAGCTTCAGTTTATAGAACGAACTTCACAAAACTTTCAGGAGCAGTCTGAACTGGGTTTTGGTATCCTATTTGCAGACGGTCATACCGATAAGCAAATGATTCCGCATATCACCTATAAAAATAAAACCCTTGTTTTTGCGGCAGATTTGCTACCTACAGCCGGTCATTTGCCTTTGCCCTACGTGATGGGATTTGACACCAGGCCATTGCTTACTTTAGGCGAAAAAGAGGCGTTTTTGAACAAAGCCGCAGATCACAACTATTACCTATGGTTAGAGCACGATGCCCACAATCCTGTAATCACGGTAAAACATACCGAGAAAGGGGTGCGTCTAAATCAAAATTTAAGTATTGAAGAATTACTACAGGATTAAATAATAGAACTCTAATTCAAAATTTTAAATATTAATACATTTCAATAATGAAAAAATCCCTGATTGCAGCATTCAGT
>CAYNMH010000086.1:0-14934 GCA_964398145.1 uncultured Flavimarina sp.
TAAACAACTGTCTATCATTATTTTATAAAATAATTTAAAAAGAAAACATCAATCTTAACAAAAATTAACGCAATCGGTTGCTTTATATTTTTGTTTTATATACATTTGAAAAAAACACATATAGTATTTAAGACAATAAGTGTCTGTGATACATTTTAAATTCTTAATCCATACGTTTTTAACATATTAACGAAATCGATTGAGCAATCGTAAGTAAGCAGACCCGTTTTAAATTTATGTGCGAATCACCACTCATGTAAACTCAAATGACTAATTAATTTCAATTCTAAACTAAGTTTTATGGAAAGCGTTCTACTTTTTCAGAAGAAAACACTCAGGTATCTTGGGTTATTCTTCTTAGGTGTAATCCTGTCTTCAGGCATATACGCCCAATCAACTGTTACCGGTACTGTAAGCGATGCTAATGGCCCTATTCCCGGTGCCAATGTCATTGTTAAGGGTACCAGTAATGGAGCTGTTACCGATTTTGATGGAAACTATACTCTTAATGATGTACCGGCAGACGGTATTTTAGTTTTTAGCTTTGTAGGCTACGAAGCTCAGGAAATCCCTGTTAATAACCAATCTCAAATAAATGCGACTTTAGAAAATGATCTCGAATCATTAAACGAAGTTGTGGTAATTGGATATGGTACTCAAAGCAGGGAATCTGTGACAGGATCGGTAGTTTCTTTAAAAGGAGACGAATTGAATGAAGTACCCAGCGCAAACTTTCAACAGGCTCTGCAAGGCCGTGCTGCAGGGGTACAGATCCAAACTACCAGTACCCGTCCCGGAGCCGCACCTCAAATACGAATTCGTGGTGTACGATCGCTCTCTGGAAACAACGATCCTCTTATCGTATTAAATGGTATTCCTTTTTCAGGAAGCATAAATGACATAAATGTAAATGATATAGCGAGTCTTGACATCCTTAAAGATGCTTCGGCAACGGCTATTTATGGTTCTCGAGGAGCAAATGGTGTAATTCTTATTGAGACAAAATCAGGAAGAAAAGGCCAAAAAGCCCGCGTATCAATCAATTCATACTACGCTACCAAAGAGGTTTACAGCAAATTCCCGATGATGAATGCTGCGGAACTTACCCAATTGCGTGCAGATGTGGCGGCTAATAATGATGGCACCCCTATCTTCGAACTTGGGGGAGATGAAGATTTATCGAATAATACTGATTGGCAAGATCTGTTATACGGCACAGGTTTGCAGACCAGTCAGGATTTTAATATTTCCGCAGGAACCGAAACCGGGTCTTATAGTTTCGGGATGGGTTATTTTAAAGAAACTTCGGTTCTTCCCGGTGATAAATTTGAAAGATATTCCCTACGTGCTACTGTAGATCAGGAGATTGGTGCTTTCCGCTTCGGTTTAAATTCAATTATGAATTTTAGCAAAGCCAGTAGTATCATTAGTCCCAGCTTAAGTGCCTCTCCCCTGTTAAGTCCATTTGATGAAAATGGTAATTTCCTTGAGTCTGTACGACTTCAAACAGCAACTGATCAGTTGTGGATTCCTACCCGAAATGAAATCAATCGTATCGGTGAACGCAGAACGAATGATCAGTTAGACTTTGGTACGTATAATAACATTTTTGCAGAAGTAAATATACCTGGGATTGAAGGTCTGAAGTATCGTCTTAACGTAGGTCTTAATCTACGCACCAGTAGAGACGGTAACTTTACCGGTCAGGGTGTTTTCAACTTCAACCCTATAAACCCTTCATCTGCAAGCTACGATACGTCACTAACAAGGGATTATGTTATTGAAAATCAAATTTTATTTGATAGGATTTTTGCCGATAAACATCAGGTGAATTTTGTTGGTTTATTTTCCTCTCAAAAAACAGAAAATGACAATGCCGGTATAGCTGTTCGAAATTTATTCAACGAACAATTTTTATTCTATAATCTGGATGCTTCTCTAGCCGAAGATATAACCCGTTACGGTTCAAACTATAGCTCAACAGGTTTACTGTCTTATATGGGAAGAGTCTTGTATCAATACGATAACCGTTATTTATTTACAGCAACTTTACGCGCGGATGGCTCTTCAAGACTGGCCCCCGGTTTTAAATGGGTGACCTTCCCTGCAATATCTGTAGGATGGAATATTGCCAACGAAGCTTTTATGGAAGATGTTGATTTTATTAATCAATTGAAATTAAGGGCTGGTTATGGTGAAACTGCCAATCAGGCGATCGCCCCTTATTCGGTACAGGGAAGTTTAGCTACCCGGGATTATAACTTCGGCGATACCTTTGCTACAGGTTATGGTGTGGCACTTATCCCAAATCCACAATTAGGTTGGGAGTTTTCTGAAACTTACAACTTCGGTTTGGATTTTGCTCTTTTCAATAGTAGATTATCAGGTACAGTAGAATATTACATTACAAAAACTAATGATGTTCTCTACACCTTACCACTTCCGGCAACCTCAGGAGTTAGCAACATAAGAAGTAATATTGGTGCTACAGAAAATAAGGGTATCGAAATCTCTTTGAACGGTACGATTATCGAAACTCCTGACTTTACCTGGGATGCTGGTCTTAACGTATATGCAAATAGAAACGAAATCGTTTCTCTTGCCTCTGGAGTTGATGAAAATGAAGGTGCCTTATGGTTTGTAGGACAGCCCATCAATGTAATCTACGATTACGAACGTATTGGGCTATGGAACGAATCAGACCCAGACTTCCAATATCTGCAACAGTATGAGCCAGGAGGTAATGCAGGTATGATCAAAGTACGATACACCGGAGAATTTAACGAAGACGGTTCTCCTGTAAGGGCAATTGGACCCGAAGATCGTATAATTTTAGATCCTACACCTGATTTTCAAGGTGGTTTCAATACCCGAATTGCTTATAAAAACTTTGATTTAAGTGCAGTGGGTACCTTTCAAAGAGGAGGTACAGTAGTAAGTACCTTATACAGCTCAAACGGATATCTTAACTTACTCACAGGAAGAAGTAATAACGTTCGGGTGGACTATTGGACTCCCACCAATACAGACGCCAAATATCCTGCTCCAGGAGGCGTTCAAAGTGGTGATAATCAAAAATATGCAAGCACATTAGGCTATTTTGACGGAACTTTTCTTAGATTTAGAACCATTACTTTAGGATATAATTTTGAACAGAATTTATTAGATAAACTAGGTATTCAGAATTTGCGTATTTATGCTACGGCTCAAAATCCATTTGTTCTTTTCTCAGACTTTCAAAAAGAGTCAGGTTTAGATCCTGAAACAAACTCAGGAGTAAATGCAGATGGTTCACGTCAAAACGTAGCGGTAAATACAACTCAGGTATCTGATGGTATACCGACCATAGGGGTTAATGCACCCACTACACGTAATTACTTATTAGGATTAAACATCTCATTTTAATAAATATTGATATGAAAACTTTAAAATTAACACATTTCAAGTCTTTAGTACTTGCTGGAATCTTGCTTGTGACAGGTTCCTGTACTGAAGAATTTGTCTTGGAAGAAACACCAAGAAGTTCTTTTACCCCCGATTTCTTTCAAACTGAATTAGGGGTGCAGGGTGGTATTACCTATTTATATGCCAATCTACGGTACATGTATGGGTTCGCTTATTTTCTGAATCTTACAGAAACAGGAACAGATGAATATGTTGCTGCTCAAAGTGCGGACAATAACTTTTTTGATTTTGATCTTGCCGGCCAGGGTCAACTAGATTCAGACAGTGGTTTTGCCGTGGGTGTTGTTTGGGGGAACGCGTTTCCTGCCATCAATACTGCAAGTGGAATCATTGAAAATGCAGAAGCAGTAGGGCTTGACGAATCATTAATTGCTGAAGCGCGATTTTTCAGGGCTTTCAACTACTTTTTGCTCGTACAAACTTACGGTGGTGTACCGCTTGATCTCGGCTCTGGCGAATTGGCATTCAACACTTCTGCTGTTCGTACATCGGTTCGAAATACTGTACCGGAAGTATATACCAAAGCAATATTCCCCGATTTACAGACTGCAGTTAATGATTTACCGGATAGCCCAAGACTTACCGGTACCCTGACTAAGAATGTGGCCCGGTTATACCTTGCAAAAGCTTATTTAACCTATGGCTGGTGGTTACAAAACCCGAATAACATCCCTACCTACCCGGAAACCAGCAGGACCGATCCAAATGGTAATAACCCGGCTTATTATTTCCAACAGGCGTATAATCTTGCGGTAGCAGGGATAGATAATCCCGGCCCCTACAGCTTATTGGAGTATTTTTACGACGTACACGTTGCTACAAATGACCGTCATAGTGAGATGATGTTATATGCAGACCGGACTGAAGACAGCCAGATATATAATGGAGCCGATTTAGGCTGGAGTGGTACGGATGGTCCTGCAAATACTGCAGTGTGGATGGTTACTCCTAACTATACAACGATAACCGTAGATGGGGTTTCGGCAGTTCAACGTGAAGCTGCGCAGAGTTATGGACGTCCTTGGACGAGGATGGCGCCGCCTATAGATGTCTTTAGAGAAACTTTCGCAGAAAAAGATTTAGACTCGCGTTTTGACGCCACTTTTGTAACCAGTTATCGCGGTAATTGGAATAAAGGAGGGGTGAATGAAGCTACCCTCACAGCTGCTAATGGAATGGAAATTGCACCGGGTGATGCAGTAGTTTCCTTCCTGGATGAGCCTAACCCCAATGTGGACTATAGTGTAAATGGAGGAAATATAGGCGGTGGTCAGATTCCTGGAAGATCTGACTATGTGATTAACCTTACTGAAATAAACAGAAGGTTTTATCCGGGTCTTTGGAAATTAGGTACCTACCGTACAGATGGAGGTGACGGTCTGGGCTCACCAAACGGAGCTTTAACCCGACCTTATCCTATAGCCAAATTTTCAGAGTTTTACCTTGTAGCTGCAGAAGCAGCAGTTAAAGGTGCTTCAACACAGGCAGGTAAGTCTGCCCGTCAATTGGTAAATGTTTTACGTGCTCGTGCCGGTAAATGGCGCTTTGATAATGGTGAGCAGGAAGTGCGTATGGAAGACAATAGTGCGGCAATGGTAGATGCCACCCCACAGACTATTGATATCGATTATATATTAGCGGAAAGATCCCGTGAGTATTTTGGGGAAGGTTACCGCTGGTATGATCTGGTGCGTACTCAAAAATGGGAAGAGTATGCCTCTTCTTATATGATCGCGGGCAATAATGCTACAGATCATACACCTAC
The DNA here is from genome assembly GCA_964398145.1 of uncultured Flavimarina sp. Classification (GTDB taxonomy): domain Bacteria; phylum Bacteroidota; class Bacteroidia; order Flavobacteriales; family Flavobacteriaceae; genus Leeuwenhoekiella. Next base: position 5,231 of record CAYNMH010000086.1, read on the forward strand.
GGTTACGAACCGAACTATTGAGCCTTTTCACTATTTGAGACCAATACCTCAAGGGCAACTGGATAATATGGACATTCCCGCAGCAGAAAAAGCGGCCTATCAAAATCCGGGATATTAATAGTAATTAGTCTTTAATTGTTTATTTGAATTAGTGCCCAAGAGTTTATCTTTAAATTCTTGGGCACTTTCATTCTCACTATTAAAGTCTTCAACGTAAGTAAAAACCAAAGGTGCTATACCTTCGGGAGACATTAATTAGAATCACTTTATGAAGAAGGAAACAAAGTTTAAAATATTGGCAAGCTTACTTCCTTTCGTATTCCTCATTATTTTGGAAATCATTTTAAGGCTTGTAAACTATGGTGTTTCATACCCTCTTTTTAAACAGGTAAATACGAACCAGGAACCCTATTATCTTCAAATGAATAGATATGTGGCTGGAAAGTATTTTAAAGACAATGATTTACGTGCAGATAATCAGACCGATTTATTTCTAAAAACGAAGACTGACAGTACCTTTAGAATCTTTGTGCAGGGAGCTTCTACGGTTGTGGGTTTTCCCTATTACCGAGGAGGTTCTTTCCCCAGAATGCTCAAACACCGGTTATCCCATACTTTTTCCAATAAAAATATTGAAGTCATAAACACGGGGCTTACAGCTGTCAACTCGTTTACTTTAGAAGATTTCACTGAAGATATCATAAAGCTTCAGCCTGATCTTGTTATAATTTATGCCGGGCACAATGAGTATTATGGTGCTTTAGGCGCAGGTTCTTCAATATCCTTTAGCTCACATCCTGCTTTAATACGCTTTTATCTTTCAATGAAAGAATTCCGTTTCTTTCAACTCATAGAAAACACTTTTTACAAATTCTCGAAAACTGCAAATCAAAAACCTTCAACTCGTGAAACCACTCTGATGGAAGTACTCGCAAAGAATCAACTCATTCCTTACGATTCGGAGGTGTACGATGCCGGTATAAAACAGTTTCAAGGTAATATGGCCCACGTTTTAAAATCGTACTCAAAAAATAATATCCCGGTACTCTTATCAACAGTTGTAAGCAATGAAAAGGATCTCCCTCCCTTTATAAGTGATAGTTTAGACGAAATCAAATTTCAACATCTTCTTAACAACAAACTTGGTGAAGCACAAATTCTGGCTCAAAAAAATGCCAAAGCCGCCTATCTGCTCGCAAAAAATTATTTGATAAAAGACCAAGATTCTGCAAAGAAATACTTTCGGCTTGCCAAAGAATTAGATTACCTCAGATTTAGGGCGCCGGAAGCAATTAATGAGCAAATTATTGAGCTTTCAGAAAAATACGGGGCAACTTTGGTTGATATGAAAGCCGTATTTGAGCAACAATCCCCAAATCAAATTGTGGGTGATGAGTTAATGACCGAACATGTACACCCAAACATTTTCGGTCAGTTTTTAATGGCAGATGCCTTTTATGAGGCAATAAAAGAAATGCATATTCTCAAAGATTGGAGTCATTACATAGCATACCCCGAAGCTATTCAGGATATTCCCATTACTAAAATTGACTCCATAAAAGGAAAAATGGTTATCGAAGAGCTTAAACAATCCTGGCCCTACGATATGAACATGTCCGGTAAAAGTGCCTCTATCAATTTTATCACAGAAAATTTTGACGAGGAAGTGGCTCTTGCAATACATAAAAATGCCATCCCCTGGGATAGGGCTATGGGTCAGGCCTATAATGCTTATACACAAGATGGTTACTACGAAAAAGCCCTGCACGTTGCACAATCATTAATCTTTGAATATCCGGAACAAGGAAAGGTATATCAAATGGCTGGCGATATGTCCCTAAAACTAGACCGCATACAGGAAGCTCTTTTCTACTATCAAAAATGGAATTATCTGGCTAAAACTGAAGAATCCCGAAAAGCTTTAAACAGTCTTGAAAACGTATCCATTCAAAATAAGAACAGTTTAGAAGAAAATTGATATTGTAAAATGAGCTTTACAACACCCGTAGTTTTTGGATAAAATTCTTAAAGCTGGAAGCCTTCAAAATAGGTTACCAGGGTTTTTCAATATCTGAAAGACTTACAGAGTGATTTCTCTGTTTGAAATAAGTAGATTGATTTTTTTTGCTTAAAAGTTGATTATTACCAAATAGTCTCTGAAAAAATGCTAACGGAGTAAGAATTGCAAAGTAAATGATACAGAGGATAATCGCATTCATTACGAATCCAAAATATTCTGAAAAGGTGTTCCAGCCTGCACTGATATAGCCCGATAAGCCTTTAAAAAAAATAGCAATCACCAATAAAATAGCAGAACTGTATATCAGCCAGATATAATCATACAGCACATAAAAAAATAGAGGCACCAATGCCAAAACTATTAGTGTTTCTAAATCTTTAGACCGTTGCATTTTAAAAAAGAGTATAAATAAATGGGGCGAGGGCTGTACTGCTCGTAAGATAAATGAGTATTCCAAAGAGAACAAATATGATTATCAATGGTACTAACCACCATTTTTTTCTCTCAACTAAAAAATGCATAAACTCACCTATAAACTCCATTTACTTCACAATTAGATAGTTTCCTAAAATTAATACATCTATACCAGAATTCATAAAACAATGATAAGCATCTTCAGGGGTATTCACGATGGGTTCATCTTTTACATTAAAGCTCGTATTGATCAACATAGCACTCCCTGATACACTTTTATACTGTTGCAAAAGACTCCAAAACAAAGGATTTAAATCGCGTGATACAGCTTGTACACGCGCGGAATAATCAATATGCGTGATAGCCGGAAATTGAGATTTTTCAACGCTCCGTTTTTGATCCAAATCAAAATTTTCAAAGTCTTTAGGCAAACGTTTTCTCCATTCTTCTCTTATTGTACTTGTGAAAAGCATATAGGGAGATTGCCTGCCTCCTTCAAAGTACGTATCGTAATCTTCTTCACAAATCGCAGGTGCAAAGGGCCTAAAACCCTCTCTAAATTTAATTTTCATATTTAAAGTCTGCTGCATAGCCGCATCATTAGCTGCTGCGAGAATACTTCTGTTGCCTAAAGCACGAGGACCAAACTCTGTTCTGCCTTGAAACCAGCCCACCACTTTATTTGCTGTTAAATACTCAGCCGTTTTTTCCAGAAGTTTCTTCTGGTCTTCATAATATTGAAATGGCAAAGCATATTTTCTAATGACACGTTCTATCTCAAAATTTGAAAAGCGAGGCCCTAAATAAATATCAAAGGGTGTGTCTAAACCCGTAAAATCAAGATTTGAAGCGAGATATGCACTGGTAAGTGCCGCGCCCATTGCTCCACCGGCATCTCCCGCCGCAGGCTGGATGTATATATCCTTAAAAATTCTCTCATTGTACAAACGGGAATTTGCAACACAATTGAGTGCTACGCCACCTGCTAAACAGAGAAAATCCATGCCGGTTTCAGTTTTAACAAATCGCACAATCCTGATTAGAATTTCCTCTAAAATTTCCTGCGCAGCCAGAGCAAGATCTGCGTGAACTTGGTTCAGATTTTCTTCAGGTTCCCGTTTGGTAACCCCAAAAAGTTGCTCCCATTTTAAAGCATCAACCATCTTCAAACCTGAAGCATACGTGAAGTATTCCATGTTCAGCTGAAACGAGCCATCGCCCTTGACAGTTAACAGGTAAGTAGTAATCAAGTTTTTAAAATGGTGAGTTCTTTCATTCCCCCGCCGGGCATAAGGAGCCAGACCCATCATCTTGTATTCGCCGGAGTTAACTTTAAACCCTAAAAAATAGGTAAATGATGAGTAGAGTAAACCTAGAGAATCCGGAAAATGTAATTCTCCCATTATATGAATACCCGTTTTACCACAGGCTATACCATAACACGTGGTAGCCCACTCCCCTACACCATCTACGGTAAGGAATGCGCTTTTTTTAAAGGGAGATGTATAAAATGCACTGGCCAGATGTGAACAGTGGTGTTCGGGAAAATGAATAGGGATTTTTAAACGTTTAACACCTGATAGGGCCTTAATCCTTTTTCGAATCAACTGTTTTGTAAAAAGCTTTTCCTTAAGCCAAAGAGGCATAGCTTTGGAAAAGGACCAAAAACCTTTCGGAGCAAACGCATAATAGGTTTCCAAAAGTCTTTCAAACTTTAAAAAAGGCTTATCGTAGAAAGATATAATATCAATATCTTCAACACCCAGTCCCGCTTCAGACAAACACCATAAGATAGCCTGTTCAGGGAATGCAGCATCATTCTTCTTTCTGCTAAATCGCTCTTCCTGAACGGCATAAAGTACTCGGCCGTCTTTAATTAAAGCTGCTGCCGAATCATGATAAAATGCTGAAATACCAAGAATGACCATAGCTTAAATATATTAATAACCGAACTGATGTGCTAATACAATTCTTATCAACTCAAATTAAATAAGCGTAAAGAAGTTCTAAGTTCTTTACGCTTACCCTTCAATATCTAATTAGGTGAAATGGAGTTACCTGAAGTTGCATACAATCCTACCATCGCTCCGGTAAAACCACCGGCTATATTGGTAGACAGGATGTCACCACTAACTGTCCCTCCCAGATTTTGGTAGTTGTCGCCATCTGTTGCATAACTAAATTTGTAATCTGAATGGTCTCCTTCTACTTTCAAGGAAATTTCATCGTCCAGATCAATTTTTTGACTGGCTATAACACGCGACTCCCCTTTTTCTGTTCGTTGTAAAATTATGTAGAAGTCTTTCTCTTTTTTGGTTATCCCAAAGGCATAATTGAAACGCTCATTTTGCAAACAGGTGATCCCAGCAAAGTCCTTATCAGTTTCTGGTTTATAAGTGATTTCGGTTTTAAAGCTGAAGATCTTGTGCATTTGACGGTGAAAAAGTGTCGAAGTCGGTTTCAATTCGGTGATTTCAGCTTCAAACGGCTCGATTTCAAGTCCTTTTTTAGTTTGTTTAATAAAAGCTTCCCGAGGGCCACGAAGACCTATCCACCGGTAATCCAGTTTATCTCCACTAAAATCTTCCTTAAATGTAAAATTTCCGTTAGGGAAATAACCCTCTTCACCGGTTTTGTTCTCAACACCTTCCGGAAGTTCTAAAGTAGGTTCTATGGGTACCAATCCATTTTCAAAAACAGGATAGGTCCCAGACCAGTCAACCGGTAAAATGAAGGTTTCCCTCCCGGTGTTGACCTGCCCAGCCGAGTTAGGACGTACAGCCAGAAAAACCCCATACCATTGACCGTTAGGTCCTTCAACGATATCAGCGTGCCCGGCCCAATCTACATTATTTTCACGGTCTTTGGGAAAATAGCGTTGTGTGAGGATAGGATTACTGGGTGCAGGTACAAAAGGACCTTTGGGACTATCACTTCTAAAAATAACTTCGCTGTGCCAGCCACCGGTTCCACCTTCGGCACACATTAAAAAGTATTTACCATCTTTTTTATACAAATGAGGTGCTTCAATCCAGATAGGTTTTTCAGATAAATCAACCCCTCCATTAACAATAATTTTATCAGTACCCGGAATTACCTGATCTTTCTCAACATCGTATTCCCAAATCTTGATCACCCGATGTCCCTGGTAGAGCTCTTCCCCTTTATCGGGCGCATCATTATGAACTATATAAGCTTTACCGTCGTCATCAAAAAATATCGAAGGGTCAATACCTTCAAAATTAAGTTTAATGGGCTCACTCCAGCCTTGCATTGGGTCTTTAGTCTTGACAATGATATTACCTAAACCACCTGCGAAGGCAGTGGTAATCATATAAAAGGTATCATTGTTTTCATTATAGGTTATTCCCGGTGCGTAGACACCGCTACTGATACCCGTATCGTGAACATCCAGCTGCGAAACACGATCCAAGACATGTCCTATCTGCTTCCAGTTCACCAAATCCTTGGAATGAAAGATGGGTACTCCCGGAAACATTGCAAATGAGGAAGCCACAAGATAATAATCATCCCCCTTACGTGTAATTGCAGGATCGGGATAACAACCCTGGAGAATCGGATTATAAAATTCATTATCTTCAAGAGGGTTGTTTTTATAGACCGCATCGTTTCCCTCATAAATAACATTTGAAAATACCGGATTTCCCTTTTTGGGAGGATCTGGCCGGTCTTTTTTTAAATCGAAACTCGTCAAGCTGAGTATTAGCGCCAGTGCCGGTGCCAGAATTAAATTTTGTTTCTTCATATTTCCAGATTTAAATTTGTTTTTGGATGGTTATTTATTTTTGCTCGAATCGTGTTGTATTGGAGCTGAATTTTTTTGAGTTTCCAATATTTCTAACATTTGTGTACCATAGCGTCTGCCCAGTTTTCTATAGCCTGCGGCGGAAAAGTGCAAATGATCGTCAATAGCTTCACAATCCTGAGAAGACACCACATACGAGTTTGGGATGACTTCAGGTAAAGTTCTTATTATAGGATTCATACTGGCGCAAACTCCACCCTGATCTTCGCTCACAACCTCTCCGGCAATTAATGGAACCTTTGCAGGATCAAGTTCTAAATCCCTAATAAGATTATCATACACTATTTTGACTTTTTGAGGCCAAAGACTGTCGCCGGTATTTGATTCTCCCTGATGCAGTAAAATGCCCTTAATCACGCCATCCTTTTGAGCTAATTTGGCCATTTCAACAAGGCGTCCGTAAGGGTTCCCGTCATACTCTTTAACCATATTCTTAAGCCAGCCTGGTGCGCTTTCCACATAGGATGTAAAATTATCCTTATCAAAAAGTTCGATTTTACATCCACCTACAGCAACATTAATAATCCCAATATTCATTTCCTGTGGAAGCTTTTCAATAAGCTCGCGGCCAAAATAATCTGTAGGAGTGAGTCCGGTGTTGCAGCGGCAAAGTGGTGGTTTGGCAACATACCAACTGCCCTTTTTTCGGTCTAAATCGGGGCAGTCAACTGCCTGCATCACCTTGAAACGGTGGTTTACTACCGTATCCTGCGGTTCAAATTTAGAATGACCTTCCATATTAGACTGTCCAAAAGCCAGATATACTTGAAAGTTCTCCTTTTGAGCAATACCTGAAATTGTACTCAAAAGAAGTAAACTACTTAGTAAAATATATTTTTTCATACTGTAATTCTAAAAATGTTACTTTTAACAAATCTTTCTTTGACCAGCAAAATCTTAAAGCCCGAGTTTGGATAATTCCTTTTTTTTGAAAATTATTTTCAGCTACTTTTTAGTTTAACTTCATAATTTGGTGCAATTGCTAGTCTTCCGATTCAAGCAGTCTAATACCGTAAACAGCTCCGGCAGTATTCCCTGGCTGAGCTTTAAATTTTACCCGTATTAGTTCTTTACCTTTTATCAACTCGTCAGGTATATTGTATGTAATGTCTTTAAATAAAGATTGTTCCCAGCGCTTTGTATTATCTTCGGTCAACAGCTTTTGGTTATCAATATAAATATCAAACTTACGACCACCCCATTCTGCTCCCCAGTAACGTACCCACAGGCTTAAATTTTCTTTAGAGTCTGTAGCTAACTCATAACTAAAATAACCCCCGGCAGGAGCTTCACGATAGAAATCCTCATTACTGTTTCCTTTTCTTGATCGTTCTTCCTTCATATTATGATCTGCTTCAGGTTGTTGCTCTCCAGTTGCTATATAATCTAGCGTACGGTTTTCTAATTCAATTTTATCCTGTTCTATAGCTTCCAATGAATCAGTATAACTCGTATAACTTTCTGGGGTAAGTGAAAGCCAGTACAGCATATATCGCGCATCGTGAATGTTTGCAAAAGGCTCTAGCTCAATATTCAGAGGATTTAGTTGTTTAGCATTAATCTTAAAATGAAGAGGTTTCCCCGCAATCGGTTGCATAGCGCCTGAAATTTTTTTAAGGTCTTCATAAATGAGGATAGGTGCTTTATCGACCGGTAAAAACTTCCCCGTGGGAAACTGTCCCCACCGGCTATCACCTGCGATCAGACCACCTAAATCCTGAGTTCCTGTTTTTGCACCAAGTACAATAGGGCCGTGCATAAAAGCAAGGTATTCTGGTACATTAGGCATCTGCACAGTCGTATTTTTCATGGGAAATTGCATAATTATTTTATCACCTTGTTTCCAATTACGACTTAAAGAAATATATGAACCAGGAAGAGAAGTAACCTCAACAGGCTTTCCATTAACACTTATTTTAAAGCCATCAGCTTTAACCCAAGACGGGTAACGTAATTTTATTTCAAGATTTGCATTACCACTGGTGATTTCGAGTTGGGTTTCCTCTTCTTTTGGAAAGCCTGTAGTCTGTTTCAAGGTGATCCCCTTTTGACTCCAATTTAATTCGGAAGCGATAAAAAGATTTACATACAATGTATTTTCATCGTGAGTATAGATAAACTGATTATACTTGCTATGATTTTCCATACCCGAACCTACGCAACACCACATAGCCTCATTTGGAGCAGAATATACCCGGTAATGCCTGGGACGGGTTGAGGTAAAATAAACATAACCTCCGTGCTCCGGGTGTTGTGTTGATCGTATGTGATTAAATAGAGTTCGTTCATAGTATTCAACATATTTAGACTGTTGATTCATGCGAAATAAATCTTCAGTAAGCTTGAGCATATTATATGAATTACAGGTTTCCGGTCCGTCGATGACATTGATATAATCAATACTGGAGGCTTTACTTGGAAAATGCTCCCGTCTACTATTTCCGCCAAAAGCTAAAGTTCTGTTTTCCACAACCGTTTGCCAAAAAAATTCGCTGGCGTCTTTATAATTTTTGGCATCTGATAACTCTGCAATACGCGCAAAACCAATAAACTTAGGTATTTGAGTATTGGCATGAAGGTTGTTAAGAACATCGTTTCCTGCTGCAAATGGTTCAAGTAGTTTTTTGTGTGAAAAACGTTTGGCCGCTTCTAAGTACTTATCATTTCCGCTTATTTGATAAGCATCCGCATAAATTTCATTCATTCCTCCATGTTCTACATCGAGCATATCTTCCATCACTGCTTGATCCAGATCAGACGTTATGGCTATTCCCCAATCGCAATAACTTAAAAAAAGATTTTTGGCCATTTCGTTATGTGCATATAACCAGGCATCCCGCAAACCGGCATACATTTTATGTAAATTATACCAAGGTACCCAAGCTTGTTTGTAGGTAGATAAATCACCGCGCTTAAGCTTTGTCCAGATCTTTTTACTATCAGGAACTCCTCCCAGATAACCAGTACCCCAGCCAGGATTATTAACAGCATTTGCGTGCTGTATACTATCCAGCTGATTAAGCATATAATTCATTCGCTCCCTAATCTGCCCGTTGCCGGTAGCTGCATAATTGAGAGCCATGGCCGTAAGATAGTGTCCACCTATATGACCGTCCAGACCGGCCCAATTTGTATATGGATCTGATTTGGGTTCCAAACCGGCCTCAATACGATAAGGTGCTAAAAGTCTGTCAACATCATATTTCAATAAAACCTCGATATTTAGGTCCCTACTTTCTTTAATTGGCCCATCCAGCAATATTACCTGGTCAAGATCGAACTCATTAGGATAGAGCTTACTTTGAGCGAGAGATTTACAATTAAACATTACAAAAAAGATAATTCCTAAAATGTTGATTATCTTTAGTTTTACAAGGATTATAATTTTCATTTTATTTAATTTTATAATAGCCTTATCTATATCAGAATGTGTTGTCAAAGGTG
>CAYNMH010000087.1:0-14689 GCA_964398145.1 uncultured Flavimarina sp.
TCTGTGTCGGGGTTATTGGGGTCGGTGTTATACGTATTAGTTTCTTCAGTGTCTGTAAGGCCGTCATTATCGGTGTCAGGATTACACGTTCCTGAAGTATCAAAGGCATTTATGTGAATGGGCTTTCGCGTAAGCGATAAATCGGTGACGATAGCGCTATTTATGATGCAGTGATAATCGCCTAAATCGGAAACCTGAATGGACGCAATGGTGTAAGTACTAGAGGTAGCCCCGGCTATTGGGTTGCCATTTTTGTACCATTGATAGGTGTTTTGACTACCGGAAACAGTAGTAGTCATCGTAACAGTCGCAGACGCACAAGGTGTAAGCGTTTGTTCCGTATCAACCTCGGCCTGGGGACTGTATTGATATATCGAGTTAGCTTTGTAAAATGCAAATTCATTTTCAAAATCACCAAATTGAAACCTGTTCGATTCCATTTCAAGCCAGGTTAGTCTATTTCCTGTTAAGTCGGGGAGCGTTCCGGAAAATTGATTGTTGGAAATGACAAAGCGATACAGGTTCGTTGTTAATGCGAAATTGGGAGATAATGAACCCGTAAATTGATTGTTATTGATAGTAACATTTTCAAGATTGGGATGATTGGCAGGGTCTAAATCAAAAGTGCCGTTGAACTGATTGTCGTCCAGATAGAGAACTTTTAATTGGGTCCAGGTACTTACATCGATAAAAGTACCGGGGATTTGATTATCCAGAACTTGAAATGACTCCAGGTTGACCCACGCTGCAAAATCAGGATATAAAGGCTGATTTAAGTTGTTGAATCCCAGATAAAGGGACGCCAGGCTGGTCATCCCGGACCAGGCCTGTGGGATCTCTCCCGTAAGTTGGTTTTGGCCTAAATGTAAATCTTTAAGATTAGCAAGGGCTGACCACGAAGCCGGTAAGGTTCCCGTAAAATTATTTTGATTTAACCTTAAAATTTCAAGTTTTGGAAGGTTCGAAATCTCAGGGAGTAAATTTCCAGACAAGCTGTTCGATTGTAGGTTAAGCTCCTTTAGGTTGGGAAGGGTAGTCATTTCTACAGGGACATTGCCTGAAATGGAATTTAATTTAAGATCGAGTTTTTCCAAATAGGTAAGCTGGTCCAGTTCTGCTGGTAGCGGGCCGTTTAAGTTGCGGGAGACCAGAGTTATTGCGATAACCCGGTTGCTCGCGTCACAAGTAACCCCGTTAAGACTGCAGGGATCGCAGGTAGATAAATCCCAGGGTATAGACCAGTTTGCTCCATCTGTACTGTTGTAAAGAGCTTGTAGTGCCGGAATATCGGGGTGGGTACAACCCGTAACATTTAAGGTGATATCCCTGCGCCTAAGTCCCAGGTTTGTAACGATGTTGCTCTGCACAATACAATAATAGTAGCCGGCATCTGCAGGCTGAATGTTATTCAACAACAGGTTGGGGCCGGTCGCTCCTGGGATAAAGGTTCCCGTGGTATTGGGTGCTGTCGCCTTATACCATTGATAGGTATTCTGACTTCCGCTACAGGTAGTGGTCAAAGTCATAGTATCACCGGTATTGGCATCTATCGTTATTTCCTCATTGATTAAATCCTGAGGCCTGTACTTAAAATTGGTTTGGTTTGCACTATACCAGGGAAATTGATTTTCAAAGTCACCAAATTGATATCGGTTATCATTAAACTCAAGGGTAGTCAGTCCTTTTGAGGTGAAATCGGGCAACTGCCCGGAGAGCCTGTTCTTTCCTATCTGGATGTATTTAATTTTGGGAAAAGTAACAAAGCTTGCCGGAAGGGAGCCTGTTATCAGGTTGTCTTCAATATTAAATATGACCAGATTCGAAAGGTTTGCATAGGAGGGCGGCAGGTCTCCATCTATTTGGTTTGCGTAAACCTCGAAATATTCCAGATTGGTCAAATTGCCTAAGCTTGGAGGTAATGGGCCCTGAAGCTGGTTTATACCGAAGTTGAATAAATTAAGCTGGGTGAGATTTCCCAGACTGGAAGGGATAGGACCGGTAAGTTGATTATCTCTTCCTATAAATCGGGTAAGGGTTGTTAAGTTACCGTATTCAGTGGGGATACTTCCCGAAATCCTATTCCTATCAAACCGGAACCATTCTATGCTAGACATTTGACCAAGTTCTACAGGAAGACTTCCTGAAAGCTGGTTAACACTTACATCCATGCGTGTAAGATTTTTTAGATTGCCAAAAGTGGCGGGAATGGCTCCTGTAAGGGAGTTCATATGAAGATCAAGCTCTTCTAAGGTTGATAAGTTGCCAAAACTGGCCGGAATACTTCCCGTGAGACCATTTTCATAGAAATCTATTCTAAGTATGGCAGGAAGATTCCCCAGCGAGGCAGGGATGGTACCAGAGAGTTGATTTGACGAAAGATCGAGCAGCTTCAGTTTGGTAAGGTTTTCAAACTCGGGAGGGATTGGTCCTGTGAGTTTGGCTATCTCAAAACGCAATTGCTCCAGATTAGCCAGGGTGCTCAGTTCAACAGGAATGGTTCCGCCTATAGGACAATTCAGGATATAGAATTCCTTGAGATTTTGAAGGTTTGCCAGAGAAACCGGGATGCCGCCATCTAAATTGGGATTCTGCCCTAAGTTTAAATATTCCAGCTTTGAAAGGTTTCCCAACTCTGATGGGAGTGGCCCCTGCATTTGTGTGCCTCCTATGGCTAACCATTTCAGTTCGGTAAGCTGTTCAATAGACGAGGGAAGTGTTCCCGTCCATACATTGAAGTTGTCTGTAAGCCTTTCGACCCTACCATTGGTATCGCAGGTGACCCCATAATAATTACAAACATCGCAATCGTTTAAATCCCACTGGTTAGCCCAGGTGGTACCACCCATTTGGTTGTAGATATCTGCAAGAGCCTGGTAATCCGGATTGCTACAGCCGGCGGCTTTAGTGCTTACCTCTATTAATTTTCGCTCCAGTGAAAATGAATTGACCACACTGCTGTTGACCCGCGCCCAGTAATACCCATCATTTGCAGGGCTCACATTGTTTAAATTATAGGTAGAAGCAGTAGCACCGGTTATAGCCGTCCCGCCCTGATAATAACCCCACGCAGATTCCGTAGGCATAGTGGGTGAATAATACCACTGGTAACTCAGGTTTGTGCCCCGGCAATTAACGGTCATACTGATGTTGTCTCCTTCATCAGGCGTAAAAGAAACCTCTTCCTCTAATCTTCCCTGAGGATCTTCGTCCAGAAAAGTTATGTTGGTATCATACGTGGGAAATTCAGCCTCAAAATCTCCAAAGTGAAAGTTGTTATTGTTGAAATTGAGATAGGAAATATTGGTGTTTGTGGTGAAATCAGGCAAGTCTCCGGTAAGGTTGTTAAATCTCAGTTGTACGGTGCGCAGGTTTGTTTTTCCAGAAAGAGAAGGTGGTAAACTGCCCGAAAATTGATTATGATCGATATCAAAATTCCATAACAGGTTCATCGCTGAAAAATTTGATGTGATGGGTCCCTCAAAAGCATTGTAGCTCAGGATCAATCCTCTTAAACCGCTCCAGGCTGATACATCGATAAAATTTCCGGGTATCAGGTTATGATCGAGCTTGATGTTTTTCATTTTGGTCCAGGAAGAAAAAGCAGGATCAAGAGCCTGATTCAGCTGATTGTTGTCTAAATAGAGGGTTTCAAGCGCGGTAAAGGAGGCCCAGGATGAGGGTATCCCACCAGAAAACGTATTGTTTCCTAAATCCAGATAAATCAGATTGGTCAAGCCGGGCCATGCGGGAAGACTACCACTAAGCTGATTGTCTCCAAACTCAATTCCGGTCAACGTTGTAAGCCCGCCCAAACTTTGTGGCAGGCTTCCCGTCAATTGATTATAAGGCAGGGAAAGAGTCTTCAGGCTGGTCATTCCTGCAAATACATCGGGTATTGCTCCCGTAATCTGATTCTGACTGAGAGCAAGGGTTTGCAGCTTGGTCAAATTTCCTATTTCAATAGGTAGATTTCCACTTATAGAGCATCCGTAGAGGGTAAGGTTGCGCAATTCGGTAAGCTGCCCTACTTCCGGAGGTAATGTCCCGGCAACATTTGTATCAAAGTTAATCCTGATTTCATTTACTCTATTGACATCGCAGGTAACACCCGGGTAGCTACACGGGTCGCAATCTGCAATATCCCATGGATTGTTCCAATTAGCACCATCCAGCGCATTGTAAATCGCTTCAAGTGCAGCAAAATCGGGATGGGAGCAGGGACCTGTACTGGTAACCTGCAACTCAATTCTATTTCGTATCAGGGTTAAATCGGTAACGATATTGCTTTTTATCACACAGTAATAAAATCCATCATCGCCCGCGGCCACGTTAAAGTTAAGCGTACTCGATGTTGCCCCGGGGATTGCCGTGCCTGCACCGGTAGCCGTACTTGCCTTATACCACTGGTATGTGTTTTGACTTCCGGAACAGGTTACCGTCATACTCACAGGATCTCCATCATTAAGCTGTTCCAGATATGAGGTGCCCAGATTGGCCTGTGGATTATCATCAAAAAATTGAATATTGGCATCATACTGCGCAAACTGATTTTCAAAGTCCCCAAACTGATAATAGTTATTGTCAAAATTCAGTATCCATCTGATATTCGTCATCGGAGGGATGGTTCCCGACAACAGATTATTGCCAACATCAATTCCTCCAAAGGAGCCTGATAGGCCGGGCATTGTGTTAAAAACTGCCGGGATGGAACCGGGAATCTGATTATCATTTAATCTTAGCGTTTGCAAACTGGTTAGGTTAGAGACACTATTTGGTATGGGTGTATTAAGTTGATTATTACTTAAGTCCAGAGTTTTGATAGCAGGGAAATTAACCCAGGTTGTAGGGATATTTCCGGTAAACTGATTGAATTCCAGCTGTAAAGCTCTCAGTGCTGCCATCCCTCCATTACCCCAGGTTGCAGGCAGAGGTCCGGAAAGTTGATTACGGCTCAAATCAAGCAGGTCAAGTCTTGAAAGATTACTCAAAGATTCGGGAAGACTTCCGGAGAGTTGATTTCGATCCATATACATTTGATACATAGCTGTCATGCCTCCGTAAGTGGCAGGGATAGAGCCGGTAAGCTTATTTTGGCTTACTAAAAAAGTGGTGAGTTTAGAAAGGTTTCCTAAACTTGGAGGAAGTGTGCCCGAGAGGTCATTTTGAGATAAGCGGAGGTATTCCAGATTTGAAAGGTTACCCAGGCTGGCGGGGATACTACCGCTAAACTCGTTGAGCAGTAAATCCAGATGTTTAAGCTTTGTATAATTTCCAAAGAAATTTGGGATAGTCCCCGTGAGGCTATGTCCTGCAAGGGAGAACCATTCGAGATTGGTAAGCCCGGAAAATGACGAAGGGATTGTACCCGTAATCCCTGTAGAAAACCCCAGTGCATTATTGCTGAGATCAAGGGTTTGCAATTGGGTCATAGTCCCCAATGTTGAAGGCAGGGTACCATTAATATTAGTTCTTGCAAAAGAAATAAAAACACAACTCGTCAATTGGTTTATGATAGAAGGTAAAGTTCCGGTCACGTTTTGATCATTGGGGACATTTATGGAGTAGACCCTGCCTGCACTACACTGCACACCGGGGTAATTGCAGGGGTCGCAGTTTGCAATGGGCCAGGGGTTTGTCCAGTTTGCTCCATTCAGGTTGTTGTAGATAGCCAGCATGGCATCCCTATCCGGATGGCAGGGAGCTTCTAAAGCAGAATTTTTCGGTACTAAAAAATCATTGGGTTGGGGAATGGTGGTCTTTTCCCATCGCGTCTCCGGGGAGTTTATGTTGGTGCGTTCTTCAGGAGAACCTGATAAAAAACTGTATAAAATAGGAAAAAAGAGAAGTAGCGTAATTTTGGTTTTCATAGTCAGGGTTTAGTACACATCAGTATATCGAGTGAAAACCTGAAATGTCAACAAGGAATTTGTTAAATATGAATGATTTTAATTCCTGAAGAGAGGAAGAATATATCAGAGGTATTGAATACTAAGCTCTACATTATTTCCGTGCAAAAAGAGTGTTATTAGATAGAATGCGTCTATCTGCAAGGTTTATGTGATTTATTGGAAGATAAGAATGAATGATATCGAATTTTATCAGACCATTGAATTATGAATCTGATTTTGATCGTTTATGTTCTTATTAGACAGTTTATTTTATCATTATACTAGTTGAATTGACATTTAAATATAACCATCCATATATAATCCGTATTGGACTTTTATTTACTGCCAATTAAAATACATTCATTTTTTAAAACACCTGTGCTCTTTGATTTCTTAAAAAATAAATAGAATTTACTTTGTTTGCTAAAACGTTTTATCTAGATTTGTCTACTTTGTTAGATCGGATTATTTATAGCGATTTAAGTTTTCTTACCTAAATTTTAAATGTAGTCCAGTTGATAAATGTACATCCTCTCTTCATGAAGTATATACTAAAATTTAAAAGTATCCATATATTTTTGACCTTATGGATTGCGGTACAATTGCAAATGAGATCCCAAGAAGCCTATTTTGTTGATGGGTTTCATGGTGGAGTGTGGGGGCATTATCCCGAGGGTTATACGGAATATATGCTTTTTCTTCTGGATAAATACCCAGAATGGCGTCTCAACCTGGAAATTGAACCGGAAACCTGGGATCGTGCCTTAAAAATTGATCGAGGTTCTTACCGGCAAATGCAAAAATTTTTGGAAGATACATCTGTTACTGCGAGGGTTGAATATGTTAATCCTACCTACGGTCAGCCGTATATGTTTAATGTTTCTGGCGAAAGTATTATCAGACAGTTTTCTTATGGAATGGAAAAGCTGAAAACACATTTTCCAGATGCGGTTTTCAATACATATTCTTCCGAAGAACCTTGCTTTACCAGTGCACTTCCTCAGATTTTAAGGTCATTTGGCTACAAATATGCTTCTCTAAAAAATCCCAATACCTGTTGGGGAGGTTATACCCGGGCATACGGGGGTGAACTCGTTAATTGGGTGGGTTCTGATGGTTCTAATATCACCACCGTGCCTCGCTACGAAATAGAAAGTTTGAAAGCCAATTCTACCTGGGAGACTATAGGTAATTCCAATAGCCCAGAATATATTAATGCTGCATTTGATTACGGTATTAAAAATCCGGTAGGTATGACTCTTCAAGATGCCGGATGGAAGTGGGGACCTTGGTTAAAGAAAGGGTATTATAAGCCTAGTATTTATACAACCTGGCGCAATTATTTTGAAAACGTGGTCGACCTGGACAAAGTGACCGACTGGAAGCTCGATCAGGAAGATATCTTAGTCAGTCTTGTTTGGGGAAGTCAGGTATTGCAGCGTATTGCTCAGCAGGTTCGTGAAGCAGAAAATAACTTGCTTCAGGCTGAAAAAGTTGCCGTAATACAGAATCTTGAATCAAATAAAAAATACCCTTCATCAGATTTTGATAAGGGTTGGCAGGAATTGCTACTGGCCCAGCACCACGATTGCTGGATCGTACCTTATAACGAAAAACGCGGAGATACATGGGCAGATAAAGTTATGGACTGGACAAACACGGCTAATCTCGCCAGCAATGCGGTTTACAATACTTCAGCATTAAAAAGTGATTTTCTAAAAGTTTACAATACTTCAGGTTTTGATCGGGATGAAAGGATTGAAATTCAGTTACCAAAAAACTGGTATGCCAAAAACGTGATTTTATCAAATGCTAGTGAATCTTGCGTAGAGGCACAGCGCATTAATGATTCTACATTGGCCTTTAATGCGCAAGTTCCATCTTATGGTTATCAAACCTATCATTTAAAAATGGGTAATGATACAGCTGCAAAAAGGAGTGTCATTATAAATGAGCGGAGTGGAAACTACCTGTTAGAAACAGATTATTATAAAATAAGTATAGACAAGAATACGGGTACGATATATAGTCTAATAGCAAAAAAGCTTGACGATAAGGAGTTTATAGACCAGCAATCGGATTTTAAATTTAATTCACTGAGAGGTCATTTTTATAAGGATGGCGGTTTTAAAAATAATCTGGAAAAACCTGCTAAAATCACGGTATTGGAAGAAAATGAAATGTGTGTAAAAATTTCTATCGAAACAAATATTGCAGGAAATTCCGTAACTCAGAACCTCACCTTAACTCAAAATGAACCTCGCATTGATTTTGGCCTGATCATCGATTGGAAAAATAATAGTTGCATCGGAGCCTATGAAGAGAAAGACTATGATGCAAAATCTTTAAAAAAGGCATTTTACAATGATAAATACAAATTGCTAAGTCTCTTTCCCTTAAATCTGGAAGATCAAAAGGTTTTTAAAAATTCGCCTTTTGACGCGATGCAAAGTGAACTGGAAAATACCTTTTTTAGTTCCTGGGATGCTATTAAGAACAACATTATCCTGGATTGGGTAGATGTGACCGATGGTCAGGGGAATTATGGTATGGCTTTGTTTTCAGACCATACTACGAGTTATGTGCATGGCCAGGATTTTCCCTTAGCGTTGACCGTTCAATACAATGGTCAGGGGTTATGGGGAAGACATTATTCGGTTGATGGTCCTACCCAAATAAACTATTCCTTAATTCCGCATAGAGGCAAGTGGAGGGAGGCAGGCATCTGGAAGCAAAATCAACGTATACAAGAGCCTCTAAAATTGGAATATCTCAAAGAAAAGCCAGCGATGCTGAGTAATTCTTTACTTAATATTGAAAAAGCAGATTGGATTTTATCTTCAGTTTATCAAAAAAACAATGATACCTATATTCGAATTTTTAATGCGGAAGGTGATGCTGAAACCGGAAAACTTCGCTTTGGCTTCAATCCAAATACCATTAATCTGGTGGAGCTTGATGGACGGGAAATCAAAGCAGTTGAATTGCAAAATGATGATAAGGGATACTTTATAAACCTGCAACTTCCTCAATTTGGATTTAAAACTTTAAAAATCAATAACTAATATCTCTAAAATGAAAAAAGCAGCAGTAACATTAATCATTGGTTTAATGCTGGGTTATTTTGGCAAGGCACAGACTTTAGAGCCATTTAAAGATGGCGAACGCGTGGTTTTTTTAGGTAACAGTATAACTCACGCTGGTTTCTATGAATCGTACATTTGGTTGTATTATATGACCCGTTTTCCAGACAAACAAATCTATGTGCTCAACGGTGGTGCAGGGGGAGAAGTTTCAGGTCAGATGAATGATCGCTTTGATGATGATATTTTAAGAATGAATCCCGATATCGTTGTACTTACGTTTGGAATGAACGATAGTGGGTATTTTGAATTTCACAAAGAAGATGCTGAAAAAACAGCAACAGAGCGGGTAGCCAAATCTCGTGTGGGTTTTGAAAAACTTCAACAGAAATTTAAGAACAATCCAGGGATTACTCCGGTCATAATGTCCACGTCTCCATTTGATGAGACTGCTAAAATTGAAGGGAGTACTAATTTTATAGGAAAAAGCAAAACAATTGAAAAGATTGTGGCTTTTCAAAAAGATGCTGCAGAAAAAAATAATTGGGTATTTGTAGACTTATATGAACCTATGAAAGAGATTACCGAGCGAGAACAAAAAAGGGATTCATCGTATACCATTACTGGTTCAGATCGTATACACCCAGGTAAACCGGGACACTTAGTAATGGCTGCACTATTTTTGAAAAATCAAGGTCTGGTCGGAAAAAAGATCGCTGATGTAGCTATAGATGTACAAAAATCTAAGGTCGTGACTACGGAAAATGCTGATGTTGAAATTCATTCAGCAGACAGAACCAATGTATCTTTCTCTTATCTGGCCAAAGCATTGCCATTTCCTATCGATTCGGTTTCAACAATTTGGGGTAATAATCATAAACAGTCTGAAGCATTAGCAGTTTATCCCTTTACCGAAGAATTTAATCAGGAAATTTTAAAGGTAGATGGACTTAAAAGCGGTAATTACAAATTACTAATAGATGGGGAACAAATTGCACAATTTTCCGCAGACAGTCTCGCTGGAGGCATTAATATGGCACTCTTGTCAAATACGCCACAATATAAGCAGGCAATGAATATAATGTTTTTAAATGATCAAAGAGCTGAAATAGAAGGAAAACTCCGTGAATACTACTGGTCTCAATTCAATTATTTTAAAGATAAGAATATGCTATTTAAAGATTCTCAAGAAGCTTATGATCTGGCCAGCAAAGAAAAGGAAGGGTTCATCGGCAGTAAAATGGGAGTTTACCGTACGGCCCGATTTTCCGAAATCAGAGAGATGTGGGAGCAGAATCAACAAACCATACTGGATAAAATTTATGAGCTTAACAAGCCCCGGGAACACACCATTGAACTAGTTGCAATAGAAAATTAAATGAAATACTTACAACTTACCACCCTTGCCTTAGGAAGTCTGATTTTAGGAAGCTGCAATCAGCAAAACAAAAATGATTCTACAAAAACACTCGAACTGGTCAAATCACCAGCTGATTACGTGAATCCAATGATAGGGGCGAGCACCAGCGTAGGAGATGCAGGTGTTTATCACGGTTTAGGGAAAACATTTCCTGGAGCAGACTCTCCCTATGGGATGGTACAGGTAAGTCCTAACACCATCACCGGGGGAGACAACGGGTCGGGTTACAGCTCGGAACATACCAGTATCGAAGGTTTTGCATTTACTCAAATGAGCGGAGTAGGTTGGTTTGGTGATCTGGGCAATTTTTTGGTGATGCCTACTATAGGAAAACTTAGAACAAACCGAGGAACACTAGAAAATCCTGATAAAGGTTATCGCTCAAGATATGATAAGAGTTCAGAATTAGCTAAAGCAGGTTATTATACTGTAAATCTTTCTGATTATGGTATTAAGGCTGAGGCTACTGCGGCAACACATTCTGGTATGTTGCGCTTTACGTTTCCTGAAAATGAGTCCTCTCGCATACAAATTGATCTTGCCCGCCGGGTGGGGGGTACTTCTACCACTCAATATGTTAAAGTAGTTGACGACCACACGATACAGGGTTGGATGAAATGCACTCCCCAAGGGGGTGGTTGGGGTAACGGTGATGGGAGTGCAGATTACACCGTGTATTTTTATGCGCAATTTAGTAAGCCATTTCAGCAAACAGGAATTTGGTCTGCAGACATACCTGACGATTGGTCGCGTTTGCGCGAAGACGTATTAAGCGAGCGCTATCAGGAGCGTATTGAAGCAGCACTAGTTGAGCCTGATCTGAGAGAAAAACAAGGTAAACATCTTGGATTTTATGCCGAATTTCCAACAGAAAATCAGGAGCAAATTGCAATAAAATCGGGCATTTCTTTTGTGGATATAGCAGGTGCCAAAAGAAATCTAGAAACTGAGATATCCGATTTTGATTTTGACAGGATTCGTGAGGAAGCTTTTAAAATGTGGAATACAGCGCTTTCGCAGATCAAAATTGCCGGTAATACCGAAGATGAAAAAACCATATTTTACACAGCTCTTTACCATACACTCATAGATCCAAGGATTTTTCAGGATGTTGATGGACGCTACCCTGGTGGAAACAGCGAAGCCTTAACTTCAAAACGGTTTACTAAACGCACTATATTTAGCGGTTGGGATGTATTTAGAAGTCAGATGCCTTTACAGACTATCATTGAGCCTCAATTAGTTAATGATATGATCAATTCTCTAATAACACTAGCTGAGGAAAAAGATAAAGATTACCTGGAGCGCTGGGAATTTCTTAATTCGTATAGCGGTTGTATGCTAGGAAATCCTGCGGTATCGGTTATAGCGGATGCCTATGCCAAAGGAATAAGAGATTATGATGTTGAAAAAGCCTGGGAGCTTTCAGTAAGTAGTGTTGAGAAATTTGGAAATGGCAAAAATGGATTCACCCCGGGAAATTTGGGCATTTCCTACACGCTGGAATATGCTTATTTTGATTGGTGTGTAGCTCAATTGGCAAAAGCCTTAAATAAGCCCGAAGCAGAAACAAAGTATCTTAAGAAATCACAAAATTACCGGCAAATTTTTGATACTGAAAAAAACTGGTTTCGCCCTAAAGATAGTCTTGGTAATTGGCTGCCCTGGCCCGAAAATGGTCGCCTGGAACAATGGTATGGCAGTATGGAAAGCAATGCGTATCAGCAGGGTTGGTTTGTGCCTCATGACGTTTCTGGAATGATAGATCTTATGGGTGGGTCCCAAAAGGTAAAGGAGGATTTAATTCAGTTTTTTGAGAAGTCACCAAAAAATATGATGTGGAATAATTATTACAATCACGCAAACGAGCCTGTGCATCATGTGCCGTTTCTCTTCAACCGGTTAAACGCTCCCTGGCTTACTCAGAAATGGACACGACTGGTATCTCAGAGGGCATATCACAACTCGGTAGAAGGTCTTGTAGGCAATGAAGATGTTGGGCAAATGTCTGCCTGGTATATCTTGGCTTCCGCAGGAATACATCCCATTGCTCCTGGAGAAACCCGATTTGAACTTACCAGTCCTATTTTTAATCAAATAATTCTTAATGCAGATACCGATCATCCTTTTAAAATAATCGCAAACAATAATTCCTTAGAAAATAGCTATATTCAAAGTGCTACCTTGAATGGGGAGAGTTATGATCAATCCTACATTGATTATCACAAAATCATGGAAGGTGGAGAATTGATTTTTGAAATGGGAAATACTCCAAATACCAATTGGGGTATTTTAAATTAAATGCTATGAAATTACTTAAGAATACTCTATTCTTCTTATTTTGTTCAGTAAGCCATCTAGTTTTTGGCACCAAGATAGATACGGTAAGTACCTATAGTCAATCGATGGGGAAAGAAATCAAAGCCGTAATAATTACACCAGACAAATATTCTAAATTAAATAAAGCCTTGCCGGTGGTTTATTTGCTACACGGCTATTCGGGTAATTATAGCGATTGGATGAAGAATGTACCTGAAATTGAAAACTATTCAGATCGCTTTGGTATAATAATCGTCTGTCCAGATGGTAACTTTGCCAGTTGGTATCTCGATAGTCCAGAAATTCCCGAGGTTAAATATGAGACTTACATTGCTTCAGAACTGGTGAATTTTATCGATAAAAGATACAATACGATTAAAAATAGAAATGGAAGAGCAATTACTGGCTTGAGTATGGGAGGTCACGGTGCTTTATACTTAGCATTTAGGCATCAAAATATTTTTGGTCAGGCCGGAAGTTTAAGTGGGGGAGTTGATCTGAGGCCTTTTCCAGAAAATTGGGGAATTCCAGATTTATTAGGGACTTATGCTGAGTATCCTGAACGGTGGAATCAGAATAGTGTTATTAATTTAACCTATTTGTTGAAACCTAACAGTTTACACCTTATTATCTCTTGTGGCACTGAAGACTTTTTTTACGGTGTAAATCAAAATCTTCATAAAAAACTTAGTAATAATAATATTCCCCATACATTTATATCCGCTCCGGGCGGTCATACCTGGGGATTTTGGTCAAATCATATCAACTATCAAATGCATTTTTTTAATCAATATTTTGTAAATCATAATTTATAAATGGCGACTTAATATGCAAATGTTTGAATTTTAATAAATGAGCTGTTTTGAAATTTAAAGAGCCACGTGCTAAGGACTTAATGCAGTAGACTTACTTTGGGATTTAGAATTTATGAAGAAAAAAAAGCGAACTTCTATTAAAGATATCGCGGAAAAGCTTAAGGTTTCCGTCACGACGGTATCTTTTGTATTAAATGGTAAAGCAAAAGAAAGAAGAATCTCTGAAGAGGTAACCCAAAAAATTTTGGATTATGTGGAGAAAATTAACTACAAGCCCAATCAACTTGCTCAAAGTTTGCGGACTGGAAATTCGAATCTGTTGGTTTTTATGGTGGAAGATATTTCCAATCCATTCTTTGCAAAATTAGCCCGAATTGTTGAAGATAAGGCCTATCAAAAAGGCTATAAAGTTCTTTTTTGCAGTAATGATAATGACGATAAAAAGTCAAGAGAGTTGATAGAACTCTTTGTGGAGCGCCAGGTTGATGGTTTTATTATAAATCCATCTGCAGGGATTGAAAAGGATATTGTATCTCTTATCAATCAAAATATTCCAGTAGTAATATTCGATCGTTATTTTCCGGGTTTAGATGTAAGTTATGTGGGTATTGATAATGAATCTGCGTCAATAAGTGGAGTAGATCATCTCGCAGAAAATGGGTATAAGAGTATTGGTTTTATAACTATTGGTACCACCCAGACTCAGATGCAGGGAAGATTAGAAGGTTATAAAAAAGGTATCAAGAAATATGGTATGCCCGAAAAATTTTTAGAAATACCATTTTATTCGAGTTATGAAGCAAAGGGTAAAAGCCTGATTAAAGACTTTTTAATAGATAATCCTCACATTGACAGTCTGCTATTTGCCACCAATTATTTAACACGGATAGGTCTTGAAGTAATAAAAGAAAATGATTTACAAGGTAGATTTGGATTGTTAACCTTTGATGATAATGAACTTTTTAAAATTTCTACTCCTGCCATTTCAGCAATATGTCAACCTATGGAAGAAATGTCTGCAACTGTGATGGATTTATTGTTAAAAAGAATCAATTATTCAGAACCTGTCCCGTACACCACCTCTCACATAGAATTAGACACTACTCTTGAAGTTAGAGAATCAACTCTATTTAAAAAAGCTTCGTTTTAGTCTTTTTATATTTG
>CAYNMH010000088.1:0-14578 GCA_964398145.1 uncultured Flavimarina sp.
TTTCAATATTCTTGATCTATTTTGTGCCAAACATTTTCTTATGAAAAACCCAACTTCCCCTAGAGTTGCAGGTAAATCGATTTTGGTGACCGGTGGTGCTGGTTTCATTGGCTCTCATCTGGTTGAAAAACTTTTGAATCTTGGAGCTAACGTTAGATGTCTAGACAATCTTTCTACTGGTAACCTGAAAAACCTATCCGCATTCCTTGATCATTCTGCTTTTGAATTTATAGAAGGTGATATTTGTAACTTCGAAACCTGTAAAAAGGCCGTAGCAGGGATGGAATGGATATCACACCAGGCAGCCCTGGGTTCTGTGCCCCGCAGTCTTAAAGATCCGCTTAAAACACATGAAACCAATGTGACCGGTTTTTTAAATATGCTTGAAGCGGGTAGGTTAGAGGGAGTTACCAATTTTGTTTATGCGGCTAGTTCTTCTACCTATGGTGATGCCACAGCTTTGCCTAAAATTGAAAATGAAATAGGGGAGCCACTATCTCCCTACGCCGCGACCAAACTATTCAATGAGATCTACGCAGGCGTTTATTTCAAAAATTTCGAATTCAACAGTATTGGCCTCCGATATTTCAACGTTTTTGGCCCCAGACAAAATCCTGATGGAGCTTATGCGGCAGTGATTCCTACGTTTATCAGCAGTTTGATGAAAGGAGAAGCGCCTGTAGTAAATGGCGACGGATCCTTTTCGCGAGATTATACCTATATCGAGAATGTGGTTCAGGCTAATTTATTAGCTTTGACGGCTACTGATAAGGAGGTTTTGAATGAAATTTATAATATAGCCTACGGTGAGCAAACCACGCTGATTGAGTTGGTCAAGCAAATTAAAGAACGGCTACTCAACTATGATCAAAAGGCAGGAGCGATTGAGCCTGTTTTTGGTCCGGAACGTAAGGGTGATGTACCTCATTCGTTGGCATCTATAACCAAAGCGCGTTATCTTTTAGGCTATGAACCCATTGTAGAATTAAAAGCAGGCCTGCAGGAAACAGTAGACTGGTTCTATAAAAACTGAGGAATTAAAACTTTTGGTAAGACCCATAGAATAAAAAACAGTAATACCTTGCATATTCATTTAAATAGATTAAACATTTTGATCGAAAATTTAATTTAATGAAGATTGGTGTTATTGGTTTGGGATATGTAGGGCTGCCGCTGGCACGATTATTTGCTACGCGTTATGATGTCGTGGGTTTTGATTTGAAAAAAGACCGAATAGAAGATCTGCAAAGTGGTTACGACCACACCGGTGAAATAGATTCCAATCTGCTTAAAGCCGTTCTCAAAAAGAAAAATACGGGAGATACTGGTCTTTTTTGTACTACAGAAGCTAAAGATCTTAAGGCTGTAACCATTTTTATAATTACAGTACCTACTCCCATAGATCAGAACAATAATCCGGATTTGTCTCCGCTTATCAGTGCAAGCACTATCGTTGCACAGCATCTTAAAAAAGAAGATGTTGTCATTTATGAATCTACGGTTTATCCAGGGGTGACGGAAGAAGTGTGCGTACCTATTCTGGAAGAGAAATCGGGGTTACAGTTTAATAGTGACTTTTATGCGGGCTATTCACCGGAACGTATAAACCCCGGGGATAAAACGCATACCATTGATAAAATACGCAAAGTTACTTCCGGTTCAAACCCGGCAACGGCCGATTTAATTGACAATTTATATGCCTCGGTTATAAGTGCAGGCACTTACAAAGCACCTTCCATAAAAGTGGCAGAAGCAGCTAAGGTGATTGAAAATTCACAACGAGACATCAATATTGCTTTTGTAAATGAACTTGCGAAGATTTTTAATCTGCTTGATATCGACACGCAGCAGGTACTCGAGGCAGCAGGTACTAAATGGAATTTTCTCCCTTTTAAGCCCGGTCTCGTAGGAGGACACTGCATTGGCGTTGACCCTTATTACCTCGCTCAAAAGGCCAAGCAGGTAGGTTATCATCCTGAAATTATACTTGCCGGCCGCCGCTTAAACGACAGTATGGGCCCTTATATCGCAGCCCAGGTAGTTAAGTTAATGGCGCAAAAAGATATTAAACTTAAAGGAAGTAAGATTTTGGTGCTTGGGATAACTTTTAAAGAAAATTGTCCCGATGTACGCAATACCCGTGTTACAGACATCATTACCGACTTGCAGGAATACGGTGCAGAAGTTTCGGTTTATGATCCTCAGGCTGATGCAGCTTTGGTTTTTGAAGAATATGGTTTAAAGCTCCTGGAAAGTATAGATGGAAAACGTTTTGATGCGGTTGTTTTGGCAGTAAGCCATAAAGAGTTCGGTTCGCTTAACCTGCAATCTCTAAAGGCTGAAAATGCCGTGGTTTACGATGTTAAGGGTTTTTATAAGGAAGGAGTGGATGGAAGACTTTAAATCTAAAAAAAAAGTGCTTTTTGTCTTCGGTACCCGACCTGAAGCAATAAAGATGGCTCCGGTTGTTAAGCTATTTCAAAAAGATGCTTTTTTTGAAATTAAAGTTTGCATTACCGCTCAACACCGTCAAATGCTGGATCAGGTTTTGGATTTTTTTGAAATAAAGGCCGACTATGATCTTGACCTGATGCGAAAAGATCAGGATTTATTTGATTTAACAGCCCGTATTCTTACCTCTTTGAAAAAACCCTTAGCAGAATTTAAGCCAGACGTGGTTTGCGTTCACGGGGATACCACCACCACGATGGCGGCTAGTCTGGCGGCATTCTACTCAGGTTGTAAAGTAGCCCACATAGAAGCCGGCCTGCGTACTTTTAATAAGCAGGCTCCCTTCCCGGAAGAATTAAACCGGCAATTAACCGGTCGAATTGCCGATTTTCATTTTGCGCCCACGCAGCAGGCAGCCATCCATTTAAAGGGAGAACATATAGCCGATTCCTCCATTTTTATAACGGGAAATACCGTCATTGACGCCCTGTATCTAACGCTGGAAAAGGTTGAAAAAACAACGCCTTATTTTGCAGAAAGCATTCCCTTTAACGAAAAAAAAATCATTTTGATTACAGGCCATCGCAGGGAAAATTTTGGGGAAGGGATGCTTCGTATTTGTAAAACCCTTAGAGAGCTGGCTCTTCAACGAGGAGATATTCATTTGGTTTATCCCGTACATCTGAATCCTAATGTTAAAAATACAGTTTTTGACATTTTAGATGATTTGGATAATTGTACGCTTCTGGAACCTCTGCAGTATCCTGACTTTGTCTGGTTGATGAATCACGCATATTTGATTATAACAGACAGTGGCGGGGTGCAGGAAGAGGCACCCAGCTTGGGAAAACCGGTTTTGGTAACGCGGGATACCACAGAAAGGCCTGAAGCTTTAGATGCGGGTACGGTAAAGCTTATTGGAACCAGTGCTCAAAAATTGAAGCAAGGTGTTTTAACTTTGCTTGAGGATACGGAAGTCTATACTAAAATGAGTGAAGCGCACAATCCATATGGTGACGGTAGGGCCTCCGGGCGCATTTTGGAAACTTTAAAAAGTAAGCTATGAATATTCTAATTACCGGAGGTGCCGGTTTTATAGGTTCGCATGTGGTGCGTTTGTTTGTAAAAAACAGACCCGAGGATCATATTTTTAATCTGGATGTACTTACGTATGCCGGTAATTTGGAAAACCTGAAAGACCTTGAAGATGCTCCGAATTACACATTCTTAAAAGCAGATATCACAGATGGGCCTGCTATCGCGGCGCTTTTTGAACGTTACAACTTTGAACGCATCATTCACCTGGCGGCAGAGTCGCATGTTGATCGCTCCATTAAAGATCCGCTAGCTTTTGTAAAAACCAATATTATTGGAACGGTAAACCTTCTTAACCAATGTTTAAAATCCTGGAAGGCGCCATACACTGAGAATTTATTTTATCACATCAGTACCGATGAGGTTTATGGTACTCTGGGCGAGACCGGTTTTTTCACAGAAACAACGGCTTACGATCCTAATTCACCGTATTCTGCTTCAAAAGCAAGTTCAGATCATTTCGTGCGGGCTTATGGGGAAACCTATGGACTGCCGTATATTATTAGCAATTGCAGTAACAATTATGGGCCCAATCAATTTCCTGAGAAACTAATCCCTCTATTCATCAACAATTGTATTACTAAAAAATCCCTGCCGGTTTATGGAGATGGTAAATATACCCGCGACTGGCTCTATGTGATCGACCACGCTTTAGCCATCGAGCGGATTTTTAAAAGCGGAAAACTTAAAGAAACTTACAATATTGGTGGCTTTAACGAATGGCAGAATATAGATTTGGTAAAGCTGTTGTGTCAACTTATGGATGAAAAATTAAATCAAAAATCCGGTACTTCGGAAGATTTGATTACCTATGTTAAAGACCGGCCGGGTCACGATAAGCGCTATGCGATTGATGCTACCAAAATCAACCGCGAATTGGGATGGAAGCCTTCAGTTACTTTCGAAGAGGGCCTGAGTTTAACTATAGATTGGTATCTTGCCAATGAAGCCTGGTTGAAAAATGTGACCAGTGGCGCATATCAGGATTATTATCAGGAACATTATCAAGACTGAAATCTATGAAAGGAATAATACTGGCAGGGGGTTCCGGCACGCGTTTATATCCGCTTACCGTGGCGGTAAGCAAGCAGTTGCTCCCGGTTTATGACAAACCCATGATCTATTATCCTTTGTCAACTTTGATGTTGGCCGGGATTCGCGAAATTCTTATAATCACAACCCCACAAGACCAGCAGGCCTTTAAAAACCTGCTAGGGGATGGTACTGCTTTGGGTTGTGATTTTCAATATGCCATTCAGGATCAGCCTAAGGGTCTTGCCGAAGCCTTTATCATTGGGGCAGATTTTATAGGCAAAGATTCAGTAGCTCTGGTGCTTGGGGATAATATTTTTTACGGGAATGGCCTTAGTAAACTTTTGCAGGAGCAAACAACTATAGCCGGTGGTTCTATTTTTGCCTATCCTGTAAAAGATCCAAGTAGATATGGAGTAGTAGAGTTTGATGATCAGGGTACCGTTCTTTCGGTTGAAGAAAAGCCCGAAAATCCAAAATCCAAATATGCAATTCCCGGAATCTATTTTTTTGATAACAGGGCAGTCGCCTTTGCGAAAGAAGTAAAACCTTCTGCGCGCGGTGAGGTTGAAATTACCAGTATTCAAAATCGATACCTTGAACTGGGAGAATTGAAAGTAGGAGTTATGAATCGCGGGATGACCTGGTTTGATACCGGTACCATCGATTCACTGAATGAAGCTACAGACTTTGTGCAGGCTATAGAGCACCGCCAGCAATATAAAATAGGCTGTATTGAGGAAGTTGCCTTGTTGATGGAATATATCAGCAAAGAACAATTCAATACACTTGCCACTAAATACGGAAAATCAGCTTACGGAAGCTATTTACAATCCCTTATCTAATGCAATTTTTTGAAACCGGTTTTAAAGATCTATGGCTTATTGAACCCAAAATATTTGGAGACTCAAGAGGATACTTTTTTGAAGCCTTTAATGCCCGTGAATTTGAACGACACACGGGACTCAATCCTGTTTGGGTACAGCAAAATCAATCAAAATCTGACAAAGATGTATTGCGCGGTATGCATTTGCAAACCGGAAACTATGCTCAGGCAAAACTGGTGCGCATCATTCACGGAAGTGTGCTTGATGTAGTGGTTGATTTGAGAAAGGATCAGCCTACCTTTGGTAAGTATTATGCGGTTGAACTTAATTCCAGAAATCAAAAGCAATTGTTTGTTCCCCGGGGTTTTGCACATGGCTTTGTAGTGCTTGAAGAAGAAACGGTATTTACCTACAGTTGTGATAACTATTACCATCCAGAAGCCGAAGTCACACTAAATTATACCGATCCGCAGGTGAATATTAAATGGCCGATAACCGAAACGCTCAAGCTTTCCCCTAAAGATGAAGCAGGTCTAAGTTTAAAACAGGTTGTAGATAAAATGTATGATTACTAATAAGTTGCGTATTTTAATAACTGGTGGGGGTGGCCAACTCGCAAAATGCATTAGACATGAAGCGACCGGTTTTGATTACGAATTGTTTTTTGAAAACCGGCAGGAGCTGGATATAAGTAATGCTAAATCTGTACACGATGCTTTTGAACGTATTGAGCCAAATGCAGTAATCAATACGGCTGCTTATACTGCGGTGGATTTGGCTGAGCAGGAAGCCGGTAAAGCCTTTGCGATTAATGAAACCGGAGTAGCAAATCTTGCCGAAGCCTGTAAAATGCATAATGCGGCCCTGGTTCACATTTCTACAGATTATGTTTTTGACGGTAACTCTTCTCAGCCTTATTTAGAAACCGATGTTACTAACCCTCAAACGGTTTATGGAAAGTCTAAAAGAGCCGGGGAAATGGCTTTGATTAACTCAGGTATTGCGACATACTGGATTCTGCGTACGGCCTGGCTTTACAGTGATTATGGTAAAAATTTTTATAAGACGATTTCCCATCTGGCAGAAACCCGCGATGAGCTTACCGTAGTTGACGATCAGCGTGGGGCGCCCACCCAGGCCTTAGACTTAGCACGTTTTATTTTAGAAAATATAGCGCATATAGCTCCTCATAACGCGGATATTTATCATTTTGTAAATTCGGGAAATGCGACCTGGTACGACTTTGCTTCAGAGATTGTATCAAAAAAAAATACCAAAACCCGGGTGCTTCCGGTTACGAGCGCGCATTATCCTACTGCTGCAAAACGACCGGCCTACAGTGTTCTCGATAATTCGAAAATTCAGCAAACCTTTCATTTTAAAATCAGAAACTGGCGCGAGGCTATGCCAGATTAAGCCCGTTTCTCTTTAGACGTATTGGGTTAAAATCTTTAGTACCTTTACAGCTATGGATTTTTCATCAAAATTATTAGAGCAGGCTGTTTACGAAATGTCGCAATTGCCCGGAATTGGTAAACGTACCGCTTTGCGTCTGGTTTTGCATTTGCTTCGGCAATCTGAAAATCAAACCCTACAGCTGGCAGATGCTTTGGTGCAATTGCGCACGGAAGTGAAATTTTGTAAAAACTGCCATAATATTTCAGATACAGAACTCTGCGAAATCTGCGCAAATCCTAACCGCGAATCTGCTATTGTGTGTGTCGTCGAAGATGTACGGGACGTAATGGCTATTGAAAATACGAGTCAATATCGCGGGCAGTACCATGTTTTGGGTGGAAAAATCTCACCTCTTGATGGGGTAGGGCCTCAGGATTTAACAATTTCGTCTTTAGTTGAAAAGGTGAAATCAGGCGGCGTTGAAGAAGTTATTTTTGCTTTAAGCAGTACTATGGAAGGTGATACAACCAATTTTTACATATTCAGGCAGCTCGAAGAATTTAAGATTAAAACGTCAACTATTGCGCGGGGTATAGCGGTGGGTGATGAGCTTGAATATGCAGATGAGGTTACCCTGGGGCGCAGTATTTTGCACCGTATTCCTTTTGAAAACTCCCTTAAAAATTAAATGATACGGCTCTCTGTAATTGTGGTAAGTTACAAAGTGCCGCATTATCTGCAACTCTGCCTCGAAAGTGTACAACGTGCCTTAACCGATATAGAATCTGAAATAATCGTGGTTGATAATGCTTCAGGAGATACCACGGCAGCAATGATACGGGCTCATTTTCCGCAGGTGAACCTCATTATTAATACCGAAAATACAGGTTTTTCCAAAGCAAATAATCAGGGCGTGGCAGTTGCACAGGGAGAGTATGTTTGTATTTTGAATCCGGATACAATGGTCCCTGAAACGTGTTTTCAGGAAGTTTTGTCTTTTGCCGAACGATTAAAAGATTTGGGAGGCTTAGGAGTTCGCTTGATAGACGGCACCGGTAACTTTTTGCCCGAAAGCAAGCGAAACTTGATGACTCCAAAGGTTGCGGTTGAAAAGCTTTTTGATTTTAATCAATCTTATTATGCCAGTTATTTAAACGAAACGGATACCGGACTGGTTTCCGTTTTAGTAGGCGCTTTTATGCTGATGAAAAAATCGGTCTATACTCAATTGGGTGGTTTTGATGAGGACTATTTCATGTATGGTGAAGATATTGATTTAAGCTACAGACTTGAGCAGGCAGGCTATTCCAACTATTATTTGGGTACTACCAGTGTTTTGCATTTTAAAGGAGAAAGCACCGTTAAAGACAGAACGTATTGTCGCAGATTTTACGGCGCAATGCGTATTTACGCCAAAAAGCATTTCTATAATAACCTGTTATTTGAGTTTTTAGGCAAAATGGGGGTTCAACTTGTCTGTCTTTTTAAAAGTGATAAAATTCCAAAAGATAAAAGTCCGGTTTTAAATAGTCGGCAGGTTTGGGTAAGTGACCGTCAAAATATACCGCAAGAGTTAAAACAGCATCTGGAGGTGCTGAAATGGAGAGAGTTAAAAAAGCTTGAACTGGAAGAACAGGAAAAAACCCGGTTTACCTTTGACCTCGAAGGAAGCCGCGTAGATACCATTATCCAGATGATGCAGCAGTTAAAAAACCGTGAAAATACGTTCCGCATACGCCCTTCAAATTGTAATTTTAGCTGCGGCAGTGATTCTGCTCATGCAAGTGGCGAGGTACAAAAATGGGTCTGATTGATTATTTCAGAATCAATTCTGTTTATTTTTATTAAATTCGCAAAATAAATCAACCTGAAACTTTTTTATTAATAATATGGCAAAATTTGAACTTAAGTTACCAAAAATGGGAGAAAGTGTTGCTGAAGCTACGGTGACTAACTGGCTCAAAGAGGTAGGCGATACTATTGAACTGGATGAACCTGTTGTAGAGATTGCTACAGATAAGGTAGACAGTGAAGTGCCCAGTGAAGTTTCGGGAACGTTAGTTGAAAAGTTTTACAATACAGACGATGTGGTAAAGGTGGGCGAAACTCTTGCTATTATTGAGATTGATGGTGATGAGCCGGAAAGCGATGGTGCAGTGGAGGAAGAATCTCAGGAAGAGGTTGAGATGAAAACCGATGAAGAATCGGTAGAGCAGGCAGAAGCGATGGTGAGTCAGGCCAGGGATACTACAGGAAATGGTGCTATTTTAAATTCGGGAGATCGCTTCTATTCACCTTTGGTCAAAAATATAGCCCAAAAGGAGGGTATTTCACAGAACGAATTAGATAATCTTAAAGGTACCGGTCTGGAGGGCCGGGTCACCAAAGATGATATTCTGGCTTACGTAGAGGATAAAAAGTCGGGAGCAACTGAGTCTCCAAAGCAAAAGGAACACTCTAAACCAGAATCAAAACCTCAGGTTGAAAGTGCACCTGTTAGCGTTAATGGTGGGGATGAAATTATTGAGATGACCCGCATGGGTAAAATGATCTCCAAACATATGATAGCTTCCGTGCAAACTTCAGCACACGTGCAGTCATTTATTGAAGTGGATGTAACCAATATTGTAAAATGGCGGGAGCGTATAAAAAATGATTTTCAAAAACGGGAAGGCGAGAAACTGACTTTTACACCCATTTTTATGGAAGCAGTTGCTAAAGCTATTCGTGATTTCCCGATGATTAATATATCGGTAGACGGTGACCGTGTGATCAAGCGTAAAAATATTAACCTGGGTATGGCTGCAGCTTTGCCAGATGGTAATCTTATCGTACCGGTGATACGCAATGCAGACCAGCTCAATCTGGTAGGTATGGCTAAAGCGGTTAATGATCTTGCGGGTCGTGCCCGTGCCGGTAAACTTAAACCTGATGATACTCAAGGCGGTACGTATACCGTGACCAATGTGGGCACCTTTGGCAGTGTGATGGGTACACCCATTATCAATCAACCCCAGGTTGGCATATTGGCTTTGGGTGCCATACGTAAAGTTCCTGCGGTTATTGAAACCCCGGAAGGTGATTTTATTGGCATTCGCCAAAAAATGTTTCTGTCGCATAGTTACGATCATCGTGTGGTTAATGGGGCCTTGGGCGGACAATTTGTGCAGCGGGTGGCTCAATATCTTGAAGATTGGGATAGCGATCGCCAGATCTAGGATACGTGATTCAATCATACTAAAATCCCTCCTATTTTCTGAGGGATTTTTTTGTTTTAATAGTGACGATTTAACCTTTAGGATCTCGTTTTGTGAAAAAAATCGGTTTAAGAAGACTTAAATACCGATGATTTGAATTTGGTAATTGTATTTTTGCGCAAACAAGTACATTCATGAATTTAAATCTGTCCAGACCCATTTGTTTTTTTGACCTCGAAACAACTGGTGTTAATGTTGCAAATGATCGTATTGTAGAAATTGCTGTTTTAAAAGTTTTCCCTAACGGAAAAGAAGAGCGGCATACCTGGCTGGTAAACCCTACCATTCCCATTCCTGCAGAAACTACTGCCGTGCACGGAATAAAGGATGAAGATGTAGCTGATAAACCCACATTTAAAGAATTAGCTAACGAGATTAACAACCTCATAAAGGATTCTGATCTGGCCGGTTTTAATTCAAATCGATTTGATATTCCCCTTTTGGCTGAAGAAATGCTTCGTGCAGAGGTTGATTTTGATATGAAAAACCGAAATGCCATCGATGTGCAGACCATTTTCCATAAAATGGAACAGCGCACCCTAAGTGCCGCCTATAAATTTTATTGCGAGCAGATTTTAGAAGATGCACATAGCGCAGAAGCAGATACAGTGGCGACTTACGAAGTTTTAAAAGCCCAGCTGGACCGGTACGATGATCTCGACAACAACATGAAAAGTCTGGCAGAATTCAGTGCCCGTAAGAAGTTTGCAGATTTTGCAGGTTTTATTGCGTTTAACAAAGAGGGAGAGGAAATTTTCACCTTTGGTAAGCATAAAGGCAAAAAGGTAGAAGAAGTACTCGATAATGAGCCGGGTTATTTTGGATGGATTCAAAACGCTGATTTTCCGTTATACACAAAAAAAGTACTTACCGGAATCAAGCTTCGCAAATTAAACACCAAGCTTTTATAAATGAAAATCATTTGTATAGGTCAAAATTACCACGATCATATTAAAGAATTGAACAGCACCCCTGCCGGCGAACCCTTATTTTTTTTAAAACCAGATTCTGCGGTACTATTGAATAAACACCCTTTCGTTATTCCTGAGTTTACCCGTGAGGTGCATTATGAAGTTGAAATTTTGGTACGCATTAACCGTCTGGGTAAGTATATTCAGCCCAAATTTGCTTATAAGTATTTTGATCAAATAGGTCTGGGTATAGACTTTACGGCACGAGACCTGCAGCGCGAGTGTAAGGACAAGGGACATCCATGGGAAAAGGCTAAGGCATTTGATGGTTCTGCGGTAATTGGGGAATGGTTACCTAAGGAAAAATTTGAAGATTTAAATGCAATTAATTTTCATTTGAAAAAAAATGATGAAATTGTACAACAGGGAACTACAAAAAATATGATTTTTGACATTTCGCAACTTATTGCTCATGTTTCTCAATTTATGACCTTAAAAATTGGAGATGTGCTCTTTACAGGAACACCGGCTGGAGTGGGACCGGTGCAGATAGGAGATAAACTGAGCGGATATATTGAAGACAAACAGCTTTTTAGCCTAAATATAAAATAACCCAAATTTACGATTATGCCTAAACATTATGACCTTTACCAGCTTGAAGACATGTCTGGTGGTGACAAAGAATTTATGCAAACGGTGGTAGAAACGTTTCTTACCGAAATCCCGCCAGACCTTCAAAGTATGAATATGGCAATCGATAACGATAATCACAGGATGGCCTATCAGTTTGCACACAAGATGAAGCCTAATTTAGAAATGTTCGGTATTGATCTCATTCGGGAGATTTCTGCGATGGAGCGCTGGGCAGATAGCAATAAACCTACAGCCGCTATCCGCCCGCAACTTGATACCATAAACCAGATGATTTCAGATGCGATTCAGGAGATGCGCAAAGACTGGAAAATGTAATGCAGGCACACATAATAACAATTGGCGATGAGATTCTCATTGGTCAAATTGTGGATACCAACTCAGCCTTTATTGCAAAAGAACTCGATAAAATCGGAATTGAAGTAACCGAGATCTCTTCCATTTCAGATAACAAACAACACATCATTGATACCCTGAATGCCGCCCGAAAACAAGCTCAGGTAGTTTTGATTACCGGTGGTCTGGGTCCTACCAAAGATGATGTGACCAAGCATACATTTTGTGAATTTCTAGGCGATGAGCTCATTGAAGATTCATCTGTTCTGGCCAATATCGAGAGGATTTTTAAGCACCACGTGGGAAGACCTATGCTTCCGGCTAACCGGTCTCAGGCTTTGGTTCCCAGCAAATGCACGGTCTTGATGAACCAAAACGGTACCGCTCCGGGAATGTGGATGCAAATGGAAGATACCGTTTTCATTTCTATGCCCGGAGTGCCTTTTGAGATGAAGGCGTTAATGACCGAAGAAGTAATTCCCAGGCTTCAGAAAGCCTTCAGCAGGCCTTTTATCTTGCATAAAACCTTGCAAACGTACGGAAGAGGAGAAAGCGAAATTGCCGCCGCCATTGAAGATTTTGAAAATAACCTGCCTTCAGACATTAAACTGGCCTATTTACCCGCGTTGGGTAAAGTGCGCTTAAGGCTTTCCACAAAAGGACTAGATAAAGATATTTTAGAACAAAGACTGCAAGAACAAATTGCCTCGTTACAGCTTTTAATAGGAGATAGTATTGTAGGTTACGATGATGGTGAACTCATTGAGGTAGTGGTAGGTAATCTTTTTAAACAAAAAAATAAAACCCTTGCTGTTGCTGAAAGTTGTACAGGTGGTCAAATTGCTGCCGCAATAACGGCTATTCCGGGAGCTTCGGCTTACTTTAAAGGTGGAATGGTCACCTATGCCACACACAGCAAAGTAGAGTTGCTTAAAATTGATCAAAAACTAATTGACGAGCATTCTGTAGTGAGTGCCCCTGTGGCGGAAGCAATGGCAAAAGCGGTTAAAGAATGGTATCAGGCAGATTATGCCGTTTCAACAACCGGTAATGCGGGTCCGTCAAAGGGAGATTCTAATGCAGACGTGGGTACGGTTTTTATAGGAATTGCGACTCCTGAAGGTGTTTTTTCGCAGGAATTTAAAATGGGAAGTCAGCGCGAGCGAGTCATTTCAAAAAGTGTTAATAAGGCTTTTGAACTCTTGCAAAAAGAAATTTTAAAAAACTAAGGTTTTGTGTTGGTCAACTTGTTTTAGTTGTGTAAATTTGCACCCTGTTTTTCAGTAACATATTATAAAGTCAAGAATCATGTCAAGAGTTTGTGAGCTTACGGGCAAAAAAGCAATGGTAGGAAACAATGTTTCTCACGCGATGAATAAAACCAAGCGTAAATTTGATGCTAATCTTATCAAAAAGCGTTTTTACATTCCTGAGGAAGATAAGTGGATTACACTTAAAATTTCTACAGCCGCTCTTAAAAATATAAATAAGAAAGGAATTACCGCTGTGCTTAAAGAGGCTCGCGCTAAAGGCTTTCTTACTAAGTAATAACGGTATAACGATTAGGAATTATGGCAAAGAAAGGCAATAGAGTACAGGTAATTTTAGAGTGCACAGAGCATAAAGCTTCCGGAAAGCCGGGAACTTCTCGTTATATTACCACTAAGAATAAGAAGAACACCCCAGATAGAATGGAGTTGAAGAAATTTAACCCAATCTTGAATAAAATGACTGTTCACAAAGAAATAAAATAAGACATGGCAAAGAAATCAGTAGCAACATTACAGACCGGTTCAAAACGTTTGACCAAAGCCATTAAAATGGTAAAATCTCCTAAGACAGGTGCTTATACGTTTGTAGAAGCAGTAATGACGCCAGAAATGGTTGGAGACTTTTTAGACAAGAAATAAGACATTTTAAATGTTAATTTAGAGCCGTTACACCTTTGTGTAACGGCTTTTTGTATTTTTTGGTTTTTTGTCATCTTGAATTCCTGTTAAAGACAATACCTTTGCGCAGCTAACCAATGCATCCTGAAAACCATGAGTTTTTTTAAAAATATCTTTTCCAAAGAAAAAAAGGAAACTTTAGACAAAGGTCTGGAGAAAACCAATACTAACTTTTTAAGCAAGCTTGGTAAAGCTGTCGCTGGTAAAAGTAAAGTAGATGATGAAGTACTTGATGACCTGGAGGAAGTGCTTGTATCTAGTGACGTGGGGGTCGCAACAACCCTAAAGATCATAGACCGTATCGAAGCCCGGGTGGCACGCGACAAATATCTGGGTACCGAAGAATTAAATTCCATTTTGCGGGAAGAAATCGCAGGTTTATTAAGCGAAACCAACGCCGGCAATGCAACTGATTTTTCGGTTCCTGCTAAAAAACCTTACGTTATTATGGTCGTAGGGGTAAACGGGGTAGGTAAGACTACAACCATCGGCAAACTGGCACATCAGTTTAAACAGAAAGGCTTGAAGGTAGTTCTTGGAGCCGGCGATACTTTTAGAGCCGCGGCTATAGACCAATTGCAGATTTGGGCAGATCGGGTAGATGTGCCTATCATCAAGCAGCAGATGGGCAGTGATCCTGCTTCCGTGGCTTACGATACCGTGCAGAGTGC
>CAYNMH010000089.1:0-11518 GCA_964398145.1 uncultured Flavimarina sp.
GCAAAACAAAACTAATGTCCACAAGCTTTCACTTAGATAAACTGGTACGTGAGAATGTAGCCCGTTTGAAACCCTATTCCTCAGCCCGTGATGAATTTAAAGACTTTCACGAGGACATGGTTTTTTTAGACGCCAATGAAAACCCCTACAATACAGGAGTAAACCGCTATCCCGATCCGCAGCAGATAACGTTAAAGCAGCATTTGTCGAGCGTAAAGCGCGTTCCCGCAGATCAGATTCTTTTGGGTAACGGCAGTGACGAGGTGCTCGATTTGTTGTTTCGGGCGTTTTGTGAACCCAAAACCGATAATGTAATCACGTTGCCGCCTACCTACGGGATGTACAGTGTGCTCGCAGCAACTAACGATATTGCAAACCGGGAGGTAGTGTTAACGCAAGATTTTCAGCCTGATGTACACGCGGTTTTAGAACAGGTAGATCATCAGACCAAAATGATTTTTCTATGTTCACCAAACAATCCAACAGCCAATAGTTTTGAGGCGGAGTCGATTGAAAAACTATTGAAATCCTTC
This sequence comes from uncultured Flavimarina sp., assembly GCA_964398145.1. Classification (GTDB taxonomy): domain Bacteria; phylum Bacteroidota; class Bacteroidia; order Flavobacteriales; family Flavobacteriaceae; genus Leeuwenhoekiella. Next base: position 534 of record CAYNMH010000089.1, read on the forward strand.
CGCGGACTCGTAATTGTGGATGAGGCGTATATTGATTTTGCAGAAGGCGAAAGCTGGTCAACCCGCCTTCAGGAATACCCCAATCTGGTTATCATACAAACACTGTCTAAAGCTTACGGCTTAGCCGGAATCAGACTGGGAATTTGCTATGCTTCCGCAGAAATTATTGCGATACTCAACAAAATCAAACCACCTTATAATGTAAACGAGCTCACTCAAAAAAGAGCTTTAGAGCGCGTTTTGAATGCCGAAGAAGTAAATAAAGAAATAAGCTCTATTTTAAAAGAAAGAGATGTTTTATCTAAAGTATTAATTCAAGTAAATTTTGTAGAGCATGTTTTTCCTTCGGAAGCCAATTTTATTCTGGCACGCGTAGATGATGCCCATAAACGCTACGATCAGCTCATTCAAAAAGGTTTTGTGGTGCGCAACCGAAGCACGCAGGCTTTATGTGAAAATACGTTGCGTTTCACCGTGGGAACACCAGACGAAAACAAAAAATTAATCGCCGCTTTAAACGAATTAGACTAAGATTCAAAAATGAATAATTCATCCAACCAACAACCAAAAAGAGGTCAAAAAGTACTTTTTATAGACCGCGACGGTACTATTATTCAGGAGCCACCGGGTTATCAGGTTGACGCTTTTGAGAAAGTGACTTTTTATCCAAAAGTATTTACCTACCTGAGCAAAATAGCGAAAGAACTTGATTACAAACTCGTGATGATCACCAATCAGGACGGTTTGGGCACCGACTCGTTCCCGGAAGATACGTTTTGGCCGGTGCATAATTTCATTATAAAAGCTTTTGAAAATGAGGAGGTGGTTTTTGATCGTGTTTTTATCGATAAGACCTTCCCCGAAGAAAACGCCAATACGCGCAAGCCGGGAACTGGTATGTTGACTGAGTTTTTCTCAGAAGATTACGATCTCGAAAACAGTTTTGTTCTCGGCGATCGAATTACCGATATCGAACTTGCTAAAAATCTAGACGCTAAAGGCATTTTTATAAGCGATCATACCGATCTGGGTGCAGACGAAATCACGACAAAACGGGAAGATCTCAATGCATATATCGCACTTGAGACAACCGACTGGAAACAGATTTATGAGTTTCTAAAACTCAATGCGCGTACAACTTCCATCTCTCGAAAAACCAATGAAACCGATATTGAAATCGAGCTCAACCTCGACGGAACCGGCAAAAGCGATATCAAAACCGGTCTGGCTTTTTTTGACCATATGCTCGATCAGTTGGCCCGCCATGGCTCGATGGATCTTAAAATACACGTAGCTGGAGATCTTGAGGTTGACGAGCACCACACCATTGAAGATACTGCCATCGCTTTAGGCGAAGTGTTTGCGAAAGCTTTGGGCAACAAACTGGGTATTGAACGCTACGGTTTTTGCCTGCCGATGGACGACTGCCTCGCACAGGTAGCGATTGATTTTGGAGGTCGCAACTGGCTGGTATGGGAAGCTGATTTTAAACGGGAGAAAATAGGGGAAATGCCCACCGAAATGTTTTATCATTTCTTCAAATCCTTTACAGACGGTGCCCGTGCAAACCTAAATGTAAAAGCCGAAGGCACTAACGAGCATCATAAAATCGAAGCTATTTTTAAAGCCTTTGCGAAAGCCATAAAGGTGGCCGTTAAACGCGATCCTGATAAAATGGTGTTGCCCAGTACGAAGGGTATGCTCTGATCCCTCTAACCCCCTAAGGGGGAATAATTTTAAGACAAGACGAGATTTGCCAAGCAAATCAAAGCAATAGAATATGAATAAAAACAATAGTGCAAATAACGAATTACAAGCAACTCCCCCTTCGGAGACCGGGAGACTCGTAATCATAAACTACGGCGCCGGAAACATACAAAGTATCAAGTTTGCCTTTAAGCGTTTGGGGATTGATGCGGTCCTGTCAGACAATGCTGAAGAAATTAAAACCGCAGATAGGGTGATTTTTCCGGGTGTAGGCGAGGCCAGTAGTGCGATGGCCAAGCTAAGAGCTACCTGTTTAGACCGGGTAATTCCTACTTTAAAACAACCCGTATTGGGCATTTGCCTGGGGATGCAATTGATGTGCAGGCACTCAACAGAAGGAGATACTACGGGACTCGGGATTTTTGATACGGATGTGATCAAATTTTCAAATGCCGTAAAAGTTCCGCAAATCGGCTGGAATGAAATTTCAAACCTGGAAGGCCCTCTATTTAAAGGAATTCCCGAAAACTCCCATATGTACTTGGTGCACAGTTTTTATGCACCCAAATGCGCCGAAATGATCGCCACCACGCATTATGAAGTTGATTATGCTTCGGCGTTGCAAAAAGACAATTTTTATGGGGTGCAGTTTCATCCCGAAAAAAGTGGGATTGTGGGGGAACGGATACTTGAGAATTTTTTGAGCTTGTAAAATAGAAAAACGAGATTAAAAAGTAGAAATGGAAGATTTAAAGTCAAGAACGAAACGATTTACCATAGATTGCTGGAATCTTTGTTCAACACTTCCTAAATCTAGAGAGTATAACAATCTCGTTTCTCAACTACTGAAAAGTTCTAGTTCTGTTGGTGCAAATTGGAGAGCATCACAAAGGCCTAAGTCAGATGCTGACTTTATAAATAAATTGAAAATTGTTGAAGAGGAAGCAGATGAATCTTGTTTTTGGCTAGAAATACTTATTGCAATTTCTGAAAGCGGTAATTTGGAAGCTGAAAGGCTATTAAAAGAAAGTTCAGAGATATTGGCAATAACTGTTACATCTATCAACACAATGAAAAAAAGAATAAATAAAAATAAGAAGGATTGATTTTTCGACTTTCTAATTTCTAATTTTTAAAAATGCGAATAATCCCCGCCATAGACATCATAGACGGTAAATGCGTACGCCTTTCAAAAGGTGATTACAACACCAAAAAAATATATAATGAGAATCCGTTAGAAGTTGCAAAAGAATTTGAAGCCCACGGGATTCAATACCTGCACCTTGTAGATTTGGATGGAGCTAAGAGCAAGCATATTGTAAACCACAAGGTTTTGGAGCAGATCGCTTCGCTAACCAGCCTAAAAATTGATTTTGGCGGCGGACTTAAAACCGACGAGGATCTGCGTATCGCTTTTGAAAGTGGTGCCAATCAAATCACCGGTGGAAGTATTGCCGTCAAGGATCCGGAAACCTTTAAGAGTTGGTTGTCTAAATTTGGTCCCGACAAGATTATTTTGGGGGCAGACGCCAAAGATGAAAAGGTTGCGGTTAGCGGTTGGCTGGAAGAATCTAAAGAAGAATTGATTCCGTTCATCAAAAGCTATCAAAAGGAAGGCGTGTCGTATGTGATTTGTACAGACATCAGTAAAGACGGGATGTTAGAAGGTCCATCCTTTGATTTGTACCGAAAAATTCTCGAAGAATGTCACATCGAGCGCAGTCGAGATGCTGCCAGTTCGAACGCAGTTGAGAGTCTTAAACTCATTGCCTCCGGCGGGATTTCCCATTTTGACGAATTACCCAAACTGGCTGAATTGGGTTGCGAAGGAACCATTATCGGGAAAGCGATTTACGAAGGACGTATTTCCATGAAGCAGTTGGAAGGTTTTATACTAAAACAGTAGCCCTTAATTAGAAACGGAATAAAAATAGCAATAAAAATGTTAACAAAGCGTATCATACCCTGTCTCGATATCAAGAACGGAAGAACCGTAAAAGGGGTCAACTTCATAGACCTGCGCGATGCCGGTGACCCGGTCGAGCTGGCGGCTAAATATGCCGAAACGGGTGCAGACGAACTCGTTTTCCTGGATATTTCTGCAACGGAAGAGCGCCGAAAGACCCTGGCCGACCTGGTTTTGCGAGTAGCCGAAAAAATAAACATTCCCTTTACCGTGGGTGGCGGAATTTCATCTGTTGAGGATGTGGATATCCTTTTGCAAAACGGGGCAGATAAGGTTTCGATTAACTCCTCGGCCGTGAAAAATCCGCAACTCATTAATGATCTTGCGGCTAAATTTGGTTCACAATGTGTAGTAGTTGCTATTGACGCAAAGCAAATTGAAGGAAAATGGACGGTACACCTTGTGGGTGGTAAAGTACCTACCAAACTCGATCTGTTTGAATGGGCGCAAGAAGTAGAACAACGCGGTGCAGGGGAAATCCTATTTACTTCAATGGATCATGACGGCACCAAAAATGGCTTTGCAGATGAAGCCCTGGCTAAATTGAGCGGCATGTTGAATATTCCCATTATCGCTTCGGGCGGTGCAGGAACAATGCAGCATTTTACCGACACCTTTAAAAACGGTAAATCAGACGCGGCTCTGGCTGCCAGTGTATTTCATTTTCACGAAATAGACATTCCCGAATTGAAACACGAATTGAAAAAACAACATATCCCGGTACGGATTTAATACTTTCGCAACCGCGTAAAAAACGATACTATGACCATCAACTATAATGAACAGGGCCTGGTGCCGGCAATTATACAGGACGCTAAAACCAAAAATGTTTTGATGCTGGGCTATATGAATGAAGAAGCCTATCTCAAAACCAACGAGACCAAAAAAGTGACTTTCTTCAGCCGCAGTAAGCAACGTTTGTGGACCAAAGGGGAAGAAAGCGGCAACTTTTTACATCTGGTTTCCATCAAAAATGATTGTGATAACGACACCTTATTGATCAGCGTAAATCCGCAGGGACCAACCTGTCACAAAGGAACCGATAATTGCTGGGGCGAGGATAACGAGCAGTCGTTTGGTTTCCTAACCGAATTGGAAAACACGATTTCTGAACGTAAAGCCAATCAGGATAACGAAAAAAGCTATGTAGCAGATCTTTTTCGCAAAGGCATCAATAAAATTGCACAGAAGGTAGGAGAAGAAGCCGTTGAAGTGGTTATTGAAGCTAAAGATGAGAACGACGATTTGTTTCTCAATGAGAGTGCAGACCTCTTATTTCACTATTTGATCTTGCTGAAAGCCAAAGGTTACGGATTACCAGATATTGAGCAGGTTTTGATAAATCGAAAAAAATAAAAGTAGCCCTGAAATTTCAAGAGCTACTTTTATTTGTATCAAATTATTTCTATTTCCCTCCCCGCGCCGGGTAGTCCTCTTTCCTGATAAAATCAATTCCCTTTAAAAGTCCGTCTAGATCAGGTCTGGCAAAAGGCATGGTTTGAATTATAGAGCTGTAGAGTGTTCCGTCGGGTTTTATTAAAAAGAGTCCGGGTTCTGAAAATACATCAGGCTCGACGTCTTTAATAGCGTGGGAAATATACAATCCCCATTCCCGGGCTTTCTCTTCGGTCAACTCATAAGCGATCGGTAAATTCTCCGTTTCCCATTTTTCAGCTGCCAGTTTTGCACGTTTTTCAGTATCCATACTTACGGCTATGACATTGACCCCACGCTCTTCAAAAGCTTCTAATTTTGAAGTAAATTCCTGGAGCTGCTTCTTGCAAATGGGGCAGTGGAGTCCCCGGTAAAAAAGTATTAAGGTAAAAGATTCGGGATTTTGTTTTTGTAAATCCCAACGCGTTCCATTTATAAGGTCTAAGCTTAGTTGTGGTGTTGAATTATCTGGCTTTATCATTTTTGACTTAAAGTTAGAAGACGCGAATAAACTAAGCGGTCAATGATTCCCTAAAATCTGTTAAGTAACTATTAAAATGTTTGTACTTGTATAATGTTTTAGGAGTTGTTGCCGACACTTAATTTTTACAAGTAAGCAATAACTAAAAGCAACCAAATGAGTGTCGATAAACGCTGATTTCAATCGTTTAATCGGATAATCATTTAATTTCATAACATACAACTACAGCCCTTGTTATGAAATTGCTGCTTTATTTTCTTTTTTTTATTCTTTGCATCCCTTCATTTGCCCAGGTGGGAATAGGCACCACGAGTCCGCATCCCGATGTTCTTCTTGATATAAACGGCGCTTTGAGGGTGCGGGAATATATTGAGGGCAGTAATACAGCTGCACGCGATTCTATAGTAGTGTTTGACGGAAGGGGAGTTCTGCAGCGCATAGCAACCAAAAGACTTCTGGCTAACTTGAATAAATCCCTGGTGAAAGCAAGGCTGACAACTAATTTTACCGTTGCTCTCCTGTCAAACATAACCATACAATTCAATTCGGAAGATTTTGATGTTAAAGATGAATTTGATCCTTCAACAGGTGTTTTTACGGCCGATGATCCCGGAATTTATAGAGTTACCACCCAGATTAAATCCACCAGTTTAAGTGCCGGGGATTTTGGACTTTCCATCTTTAAAAGCAATGCAGCCGGCACTGTTCAAACCAAAATAGCGGAGGAGCGGTTTGTAAATGTTTCGATTAATTTAGCGCTTGCAACTATTAATGTTTCACCACCCACACGCTCAGTTTCGACATTGGTACAATTGCAGGCCGGGGAAAAGGTAAGTTTTAAGGTTTATTCTGCTGTGGGTCTCAGTTTATCGGGTACTTCGGAGGGTTACGATTCTTTCTGTACCATTGAGCAGGTGCGTTAAGCTTTCTGTTGCAACTCCATCAAGGTGAGCGCTAATCGTATTTTATAATACGGTATCTTTTCTTCAAAATGTTCAAAATAAGGCTTTAGTGCTTCAGGGTTATCCAAAATATGGGCAGCTTCTTTTACCTGGGCGACTTCTTCAGCGCTTACATACATGTAAAGATTAATAGCTTCACCATCTAAAGCCAGTTTAGCTATATGCGAATAGATGGTTGTATCTTTTAAATCGCGCTTTCGAGAAATTTCCTCAATGCTAAGACCTTCCTTCAGCAATGCGTAGGTTACTTGTTGTGTCGCGGTTTTACTGCCTTTCTTTTTAAGTTTGGCTTTTTGAAAATCCAAAATTGCATTAATAAAAGCGTTGCCATAAACCTCAAGTTTGCGTTGGCCCACACCGCTTATTTCCAGCAGCTCCATTTCGCTCATAGGGCGCACACGTTCCATTTCTTTAAGAGTGGCATCGCTAAAAACCAGATAGGCAGGAATTTCTTCCTCTTTTGCGATTTCAGCACGCAATTGACGCAGCTTCTCAAACAACGCATTTCCTTTTTTGATTTTGGGCTCTTTGACAGCAGTTTCAGGCTGAATGGCTTCCGCGGGGTGTGTAAGCGAAACCTTTTTACCATTAAACAAAACCTCCCTGCTTGACGGTGTGAGGTGTAAGGCATTATTCAGGTGAAAAGCGATTTCGCAGTAACCCTGATTGACCAGCTGCAATATATAATGCTGCCAGTCTTTCCAGGAAGTATCATTCCCTATACCGTAGGTTTTTACATTTTCCAGACCTTTATCAACGATGGTTGCATTTTTGGCTCCTCTCAGAATATCGATAATCACACCAATGGGTTCGCTGTTTTTTACACGCGCGATGGTAGAAAGAGCCTTTTGAGCAATTACGGTTCCGTCAAAAAATTGCGGCGGATTTTTACACACATCGCAATTACCACAATCTTTCTCTAGAAATTCACCAAAGTAACTCAGCAGTATTTTTCGCCGGCAGGTGAGCGCTTCCGCATATTGCTTCATCCGCTCAAGTTTGGCATTTTGCACCTCTTCATTGGCTGCGCCCTGGGTGAAACGCTTCAGTTGGATCATATCTGCGTACGTATGAAAAAGCAACGCATGTGCTTTTAATCCATCTCTTCCGGCCCGACCAATTTCCTGATAATAACCTTCCAAATTTTTCGGCATATTGTAATGAATGACCCAGCGCACGTTAGATTTGTCAATCCCCATTCCAAAGGCTATCGTTGCGCAAACCACCTGAGTTTTATCATAAATAAAATCTTCCTGCACGCGACTTCGCTCTTCAAAACTAAGTCCGGCGTGGTAGGATTCGGCCTTGATGCCTTTGGCCTGTAAGGCTTCAGAAACCGTCTCGGTGGTTTTGCGACTCAGGCAATAAATGATTCCGCTGGTACCCGGTCGTTTTGCAAGAAATTTCTTGATTTGATCCAGGCGCTTATCTGCGGCGCGCACTTCAAGCGTGATATTTTTGCGGTCAAACGAACTGATAAACTGTTTAGCCTCGGTTATATGCAACTGTTCCGCAATATCCTGCCTGGTGACTTTATCTGCAGTAGCGGTAAGGGCTATTACCGGAGTGTTTGGCAAAGACCGCTTCAAAAAGCCCAGCTGCTGATAAGAAGGTCTGAAATCGTGTCCCCAGGATGAGATGCAATGCGCTTCATCTATGGCTATGCAGCTTATATAACTTTCGCTGAGCAAGGGGGAAAGACCAGACAAACTTTCCGGCGCTACATATAATAATTTAAGTTCGCCATTAGCTGCTTTGTCCAGAATTTGCTGCTGGTCTGAAGCATCCTGACTGCTGTTGTAGAAATCTGCCGCAATTCCGTTTGCATTCAACCCATCAACCTGATCTTTCATCAAGGCGATCAATGGAGAAATCACCAGAGTTAACCCCTCAAGATGCAATGCGGGAAGCTGGTAGCAAATTGATTTTCCACCTCCGGTAGGCATAATTACCAGTGCGTTTTTACCGGCAAGTATGGTTTGAATAATATCCTCCTGTTGATTTCTAAAACTGTCGTAACCAAAATAGGTTTTTAAGGTTGTGAGCAGCTTAGCTTGATCAATTACAGTGGGCATAATAAAAACTTTTTGCAAAAAACGGCATTTTTCAGCAGAATTGGGGAAGATTTTGAATTCAAATCTTTAAACCTGTAAAACCTGAGTTTTAAAATTATAAAGTTTTTAAAAAGGCACCTGGTTTTTTCAGCATTCTGCATTTTTGCAGACGTAAAATCACTTTTAGATAATTTTTATCATTGCGTGTTATTTATCCTTTCTTTATAAGGATTTCCTTAAGAATAAATCTGTAAAATTGCTACCTATGAAAAACCGAAAGTACACTATTGCAGTCCTGCAACTCAATTTAAATAACACGCCGGAATACAATCTGGAAAAGTGTAAAAAATGGGTGCGCGATGCCGCTGCACAGGGAGCTGAAGTGATCTCACTACCCGAGTTGTACAGCAGTCATTACTTTTGCCAGGACGAGGACGTAGACAATTTTAAATATGCAGAACCGCTATACGGTATCTCGTTTATGGAATTTAGTGCTTTGGCTAAAGAACTGGGCGTGGTGATCATAGTACCCTTTTTTGAAAAGCGTATGAGTGGGATCTACCACAATAGCGCATACATCATTGATACAGACGGAAGCGAAGCCGGTTTATACCGAAAAATGCACATCCCGGATGACCCGCATTTTTATGAAAAATTTTATTTCACTCCTGGCGATCTGGGCTTCAAAACGATAAAAACAGGAAAGGCCAATTTGGGGACGCTGATATGTTGGGATCAGTGGTACCCCGAGGCGGCCCGTTTAACCGCTTTGCAGGGAGCTGAAGTATTATTTTATCCTACAGCAATTGGCTGGCATCCTCAGGAAAAAGCACAGTACGGCATAAATCAGCACGGTGCTTGGATGAATGTGATGAAAGGTCACGCGGTTGCAAACGGTGTTTATGTAGCTGCGGCAAACCGCATAGGATTAGAACAATACGTCCCCGATACTAACGGAATTGAATTTTGGGGACAGTCTTTCATTTGTGGTCCTCAAGGTGAAATCCTCGCACAGGCATCTGCAGATCAGGAAGAGATTCTTATGGCGAAAATAGATCTCGATTTACAGGAAAATGTACGTCAAAACTGGCCATTTTTTAGAGATCGCCGCATCGATTTTTACGGAGAAATAACCAAACGGGCATTAGATTAATTTATGAGAAAAAGCAGACGGTTACCGGCAGAATGGGAAAAACAACAGGGTATTCTTCTATGTTTTCCAAGCAACGGTAATGACTGGCCCGGTAAATACCAGACCATTCAGTTCGTTTTTGCAGATTTTATAAAAAAAATAGCAGAGACCGAAACGGTTTTTGTAGTGATCACCAGCGAAAGTATACGGGATAAGGCAATAGCACTGCTCGAAGCTGCTCACGCCAATCTGAGTAAAGTAACCTTCATTCTGCAAAAGACCAATCGAAGTTGGATGCGCGATGCAGGACCTATTATTGTCAAAACTGAAAACGGCCGGGAAGCGCTCCATTTTAATTTTAACGGTTGGGCGAAATATGGAAACTTTCGGCTTGACAAGCAGGTACCTAAGCGCATTGCTGACTTTTTAGGTATTCCTGTAAAGCAGGTGATGTACAATGGCGAGCCTGTGATCCTAGAAGGCGGTGCCATTGAGGTGAACGGGAAAGGGACATTAATAACTTCTGAAGAATGCCTTCTGGATCAGGAAATTCAGGTGCGCAATGCCGGATTTACGAAAGCGGATTACGAACTTATTTTTAAAAGTTATCTTGGAGTAACCAATACTATTTGGGTAGGCAAAGGCATTGCCGGTGACGACACCCACGGGCATATTGATGATCTATGCCGCTTTGTAAACCCAACCACGATTGTTACGGTAGTAGAAGACAATCCTGATGATGCAAACTATATACCCTTGCAGGATAATTTAAAACGTCTTCAGGCGGCTAAACTTGAAGACGGAAGTGCTCCCAAAATTGTAACACTACCGATGCCTAAAGCTATGAATTATGAGGATTTAAGGCTTCCGGCGAGTTATGCTAATTTTCTCATCTTAAATAAAAAAGTACTCGTTCCTGTTTTTAACGATGCTAACGATCGTATTGCCCTTAATACTTTGGCAGAGCTCTTCCCCGATCGTGAAATTATAGGTATTGGTGCATTAGACCTTATATGGGGTCTGGGTACACTACATTGCCTGAGTATGCAAATACCGGAGTAATTTATAGTTTTGAGACTTGAGATTTTAGACGTGAGACAGGGAGATTTATCGCTGAGGCTTTTGAGGGAAAGTTTGAAAAAAGAAAAAGAAAATGGAAGGGTGAAAGTGATAGTTCTGCCAAATTTTTAATTAGGGTTTAAAATCACAAACCCCAAATTGCCACTGAGACTGCCTCCTGTAAACTGCC
>CAYNMH010000089.1:11618-14373 GCA_964398145.1 uncultured Flavimarina sp.
CCACCGCCAACTGAATTAAAAACGTACCTTTGCCGCAAATACGTTTTATGACCTCTTTTGACGAGTTTAAGATTAACAAGCAATTGCGTTACGCAATTGAAGATTTGGGTTTTACAGAAGCTACTCCCATCCAGGAACAGGCTTTCTCAGTTATACGGTCGGGTAGGGACGTGGTAGGTATTGCACAGACCGGTACCGGAAAGACCTTTGCATACACGTTGCCGTTACTCGAAGGACTTAAATTTTCAAAACAAATTAATCCCCGTATTTTAATTTTAGTCCCCACACGCGAACTGGTTTTACAGGTGGTAGAACAGATCAAGGCTTATGGTAAGTACAGTTCTGTGCGTGTCCTGGGTGTTTATGGCGGTACTAACATCAATACTCAAAAGCAGGAAGTAGCACAGGGTTGTGATATTCTGGTAGGCACGCCGGGACGCTTGTATGATTTAGCCGTAAGTCGCGCTCTTCAGCTTAAATCCATCAAACACCTGGTGATTGATGAAGTAGATGTGATGCTCGATCTGGGTTTTCGTTTTCAACTCGTGAATATCTTCGATTTACTTCCGCCACGGCGGCAAAACATTATGTTTTCGGCTACGATGACTGATGAAGTTGACGAACTTATGGATACCTTTTTTACCGCTCCGGAGCGTATTCAGGTGGCTTTAAGTGGGACTCCACTTGAGGCAATAGAACAATCGTATTACGAGTTGCCTAATTTCTTTACTAAAGTAAATCTGGTTATTCAGCTTTTGAAAGACAAGGCAACTTATCAGAAGAACCTGGTTTTTGTATCCAATAAAAAACACGCCGATAAAGTGTATACCGAGCTTCACGAAGTTTACGGGGATGCGGTGGGTGTTATTCACGCTAATAAAACCCAAAACTACCGTATAAACGCTATCGAACAGTTTGATGCCGGCACCTACCGTATTCTGGTCACTACAGATGTAATGGCGCGTGGACTGGATTTAGATCAAATCACACATGTATTTAATCTCGATGTTCCCCGTTTTCCCGAAAACTATATGCATCGTATAGGCCGTACAGGTCGAGCCGGAAAACAGGGATTCAGCATTCTTATGGGCACTGCAGCCGAACTAGAGAAAAAGGAGGCGATTGAAGCTTTGATGAACCGAAGTATTACACCAAAAGAACTTCCACAGGATCTTGAAATTTCGGAGAAAAAACTTCCGGAAGAACAGCCTGATCATGTTGAAATCAACAACCCGTCAAAGCATTCTGAAGATCGCGGGGCCAGTTTCCACGAGAAAAAGGCTAAGAACAAAAAGGTCAACCTGGGAGGGTCGTACAAACGGGAAATAGCTAAAAAATATAAAAAGCCGAAAACCCGGGGTGATAAAAATTACAACCGTCGTAATAAAAAGCGTTGATTCCTGTTAAGCAGGATTTGACCATTATGTGGTATCTTTTAAAACCCCTAAAGAGTTCCATCTTCGTGGCTTAACCTTCAGGTTTTTAATTCCTTAAAATTTCCCCAAAAGTCCTCACAGCCGCTTATTCTTTGTTTTCTTTGTAAAGCGTCTTTTGAAAAGCTTTTCTTTATGAATAAAACTAACGGAATTTACATTATAGGTGCCGGAATCAGCGGTCTAATTGCCGCCCGTGTTTTAGAAAATAAAGGTTACAGCCCTATAATTCTGGAAGCTACAGATCGCGTGGGTGGAAGAGTAAAAACCGATATTGTAAAGGGCTATCAGCTGGATCATGGGTTTCAGGTTTTACTCGATGCTTATCCAAAAGCACAGGAATATCTTGATTATGAAAAGCTCAACTTACGAAAACTCATTCCCGGCGCGCTTATTTTTGATACGGAAAAGCGACAGGTTTTAGGCGATGGGTTACGCGATCTTTCGTTGGCTTTGCCTACTTTGTTAAGTAAGGCGGCAAACTTTTCTGATAAGCTGAAGGTAGCAAAGCTAAATCGGGCGCTGGCAAAAAAGGAAATTACAGCTATTTTTGAACAACCAGAAACCACCACACTTCAGTATTTAAAGACATATGGTTTTTCTGAGAAAATAATTGAGTCGTTTTTTCAGCCTTTTTTTACAGGTATTTTTTTAGAGAACAAGCTCGAAACTTCAAGCCGTATGTTTGAATTTGTTTTCAAAATGTTTGGTGAAGGTCTGGCTGTGATTCCACGCTCAGGCATAGGTGCAATCGCTACTCAACTACAGGAAAATCTTGTTTCAACCACATTTCAATTCCATACCCGGGTTGCTCAGGTAACTCCAGATACTATTGAACTCGAAGATGGTTCTTTACTCAATCATCAGGGAGCCATCCTGGCAACTGAAGCGTCTGCTTTAGTACCCAATTTACGCAATCAGGGCATCAACTGGAAGTCTGTTGACAATCTTTATTTTGAAGTTAAAGTGGCTCCTGTTTTTAATAAGCCCATAATAGGTTTAATTAAAGCGAAAGATGCGCTAATCAATAATATATTCTATCCTACCAGCATCAGTACAGAATACACCGGCGATCATGTTTTGCTCTCTGTTTCTGTGGTTAAAGAGCACAAGCTGAATGAAAAAGAACTCATAGCCCGGGTAGAGCACGAACTTAAAAAGCACGCGGGTATTCACGATACCGTTTTTTTAAAGCGATATACCATTAATAAGGCATTGCCCCAACTTACAGACGTTAAATATCAAATTGCACCTTCGGAAACCCAACTCAGTCAGCATATTTTTCTTGCCGGGGATCAGCAGTTAAACGGTTCGCTTAATGC
>CAYNMH010000090.1:0-14326 GCA_964398145.1 uncultured Flavimarina sp.
TTCCGTTTATTACCCTTGCACAGACTCAGGGTGTGGGAATTGGTACAATTAATCCTCGAAAAACTCTTGAGGTTGGAGGAGATATGCGGGCAGCAGATGGTATCACCATTGGTGTAATTGAGAATTTGGAGGATGAAGATACCTCTACATTCCTTATACAGGAAAATAATCTGAATATCAAGTCATTAGACGTAAGCAATCCCACTGGAGCGGCTTTAGGATACATACAGGAATATCAGATTTTTAATCCTGATGAAGATTGGGTTCTGGATTTCGATACAGGTATAGACGCGGTTAATTTTGTTTTGAATACGTTATCAGCATCGTTTGATGTCGAGTTAGACATTCCAAACTATTCTACAATACCTTACTTCTCTGCATTTATAAAAGACGGAACCTGGCATATAACCGCAGATTTTCCAGTAGCCGATAACAGAGTCAATTCCGAACTTGGAACCTGGACAATTACTTGCCTAATATACTCAAGAGATTTATCAAAACAATTTGGACGTGTAATTATACCAATGGCCGGGGGTACAACCGGTGCGGCGGCAAACCCATTAATTGACTGATATGAAAAATTTTTATTTCATGTGCTCTTTGTTATTAAGTTGGGCAATGTATGCTCAAGTTGGAATTGGCACAACAAATCCTCAAGCAGATTTAGAGATTGCTGGTTCAACACTGGTTCAAAAAGAACTAAAAACAGGTTCACTCCCGGCGGTAAACAATATAGATGAAGACTTTAAACTAGTAACTCGTGTAACCAACTCCTCACCAGTAGGTGAAATTACAAAGCTGGATGTAGATGCCCTTACTGTAGCACCTATCAATGTGATAGAATATACTTTTAGAAATTTTGATGGAGATAACCTTACTGATCTTGATTTAGGACTGGATGCTACTAAATATATCGTAGGGGTTGCTAATTTCAGGTATATAGGTTCTCCTGTTGCAAAAATACTTACCTCCGGACGCGATTCAGTAGGAACCTTTGTGGTAAGAGCATTTCAAAGTGGCGGAACTTGGCATTTAGAAATTCGTAATCGGTTTTTAGAAGTAATACCTGATGGAGCTATAACTTACAGGGCTACCCTAATCATTTATGATACATCTTTTTACAAGCGATTAGATCCCATTGTTACAGATTTAGGTGGATCAAACAGGGGTACAGCCTCAGAAATACCGGTGCTGCAATGAGAGTTAGCTATATAATTAAATTCTTCTCCTTGTTAACTTTATTAGCATCTGGAAGAATATCGGCTCAAAGTGGTGTAGGTATAAATACTAACACTCCTACTGCTCTACTGGATGTTGAAGGTACTGTACTGGTCGATCAAAAACTTTTTCTGGAAGATCCTGGAGATTCTGATCAAATTAGAGGGTCTAAGCTTTTAATTCAGAAGACTGATAAAGATATTGTTCAGTATGATATAGACATCAGCAAATATGGCCCTATAAATTATGCAGAGTTTGTATTTCAAAATACCTCAAATCGCGGAGTTAGGGATTACGATACCAAAATATCTACCACAGATTATATTGTTACAGTACAGGGATACTATTTCCTTCAAAATGGAACAAACAGTACAAATGTTGTTGTAAATAATAATACTTCAACAAGTTCTAATGACTGGGTAGAAGGTTACCAGGTTTATTCGTATAAAAATACTACAACAAACACCTGGTTCATCAGAGCTAGTCCTAACAGAGGTACATTTATTCTTAGCAATGGCAACGCTATCACTGTAGATATATATATGAATCTGATAATTTTTCGAAATAAATTTATTGCGAAAGAGATTAACGCCCGTACAGTAAACATGGGAGGCAATGCTACCTTCACAACACCTCCACCAGCAGGCTTCTAGGTATCACTGTTCTCATGCTCTTCGAGATCCTTTCTTAAATCTAATTTTCTGAATTTAGGCGAAATTACTCCTGTAAAAACTACAGTAAGTAACGTCATACTTCCGCCGAAAACCACTGCAGTAACGGTTCCCATCAGTTTAGCAGTCAGGCCACTTTCAAAAGCTCCCAATTCATTAGAACTGCCCACAAACATGGAGTTTACCGAAGCTACCCTACCCCGCATAGAATCGGGTGTCTTAAGCTGAAGAATGGTTTGACGAATAATCATACTCACTCCATCAGTCACGCCACTCATAAACAGGGCAAAGACAGAAAGCCAGAATGTGGTCGAAATTCCAAAAACAATAATACAGACTCCAAAACCAAAAACGGCAGCCAGCAACTTCATACCAGCCGACTTATATAACGGGAAATAGGCTGAAGTGAACATCGTAATCAGAGCTCCCACTGCAGGCGCAGCGCGTAAAATACCAAATCCCTCTGGTCCTACTTTTAAAATATCCTGAGCATAAACAGGCAATAAAGCGACAGCGCCACCGAAAAGTACAGCAATCATATCCAAACTTAAAGCCCCCAGAACTGCTTTACTATTGCGTACAAACTGAATCCCCTCTTTTAAACTTTTGAGGACGGGTTCTCCTAATTTTGGATTCATAATCGGCTTTTTCTTGATCTGACTGAGACAAACCAAAGCAAAAAGCGAAAATCCAAAAATCGCGCACATTGACCAGTGAACCCCTATGAGATGTATTAAAAAACCTCCGGTTGCCGGTCCTACTACCCCGGCCATTTGCCAGACACTACTGCTCCAGGTTGCGGCATTGGGATATACTTTTTTCGGTACAATTAAGGCAAATAAGGAAAAAATCGTAGGCCCCAAAAAAGCACGTACAATTCCACCTAAGAAAACCAGAAAATAAATGAAATTGAGTGTGAACGAAGTACTCAGACCTTCAGTAAATACCGGCCATGTAAGTAAGAACAAACCTATACTTACCACTGAAAAACCCAAAAGACATTTGAAAAGTAAACTTCTCTTCTCCCGTTGATCTACCACATGTCCTGCAAATAATGCAAGGGATACCGCAGGGATGACTTCCATAAGTCCTATGATACCAAGAGATAAGGGATTTTTAGTAATACTATAAACCTCCCACTCGATAACGACAAACTGCATAGACCAGGCAAAAACCATGGCAAAGCGCACCAATAAAAAAATATTAAACTCCCTGTACCTCAGGGCAGCGTACGGATCATTTTTTGCCATAGAAAGTCTGTGAAAACGAATTATTTTTTCGTCTGCAAAAGTAAGTCTTTGAAGGTTCAGGTATTCACAAAATGCTATCGAATGTGACCCTATTTTAAAGTATTATAAAGCCTTAACGCTTTTAAACACGTACTTCATTTCAGTTGCGATGGTTTTACTGCGTTCTGCATAAATATACTGTTCCTCGGGAGTGCCATCAGCCTCTTTCGGATCTTCATACCGAATGGGTATGCGCACGTCGGCACCTGGAATGAAGGGACAGTTTTCATCTGCATGTGAGCATGTCATAATCGCTGCAAACTCGGTTTTCGGGTTATTTTCAGCTTCTACCAATTTCGAAAATGCTTCGATTTCAATAAAATCATCTCCGCACTTCACGATATAATGCGGGTTCTCAGACCCGCGCTTTTCGATTTTGAAACCCTGATTAACTAATGTCTGAACGGCAGTTTCATTAAACGCAGTTACCTCTACCCCGCCCGAATAAGTTTCCGCAGGGATTTTAAAGTACCAGGCCAGAACTTGTGCCCAGATTTGAGAAAACTGACTGCGTCTGGAGTTGTGTGTGCAGATGAAATTAAGTTTTACGGTACTGTTATTTTCAATGGTCTTGTTGATGTAATTAACAAGGAGATTCAATTCGCTTTTACGAGCCTGGGTAATGGTATTTACATCCAGATGTTCTATAAACTGAAGTAAAGACTGATACATCAAAATTCTTTTTAAGTAGGTATTTAACAGCATCCATTTCCCGGAATACAGGGATCTGAAGCTGCTTTAATAAGAGGTGTCGTCTGACGCTCGGGAATCCCGCAGGATTCTTTCGCCAAACAATCGGTATACAGAGGCTGCAATTTAAACCGGTTTTCTTCATAGTGTAAATTGTATACCGCCAGCGTTTCTGCCTGATACTCTACTTCAACCGCTAAATCGTTAAATTGCAATGCAGTTTCCGATACTTCCAAAATATCCAGTAATTTCTCCGGGTGCAGCCTGTGATTATAATCACCGGCACTCCATAATTGCAGAACAATACGCTCCTTAGTCCGTTTAGTGCCACCACAATCTATAAAGTTTTTGACACTATGGCCTACTTCGGTTACGTGGAAATGTGCAGGAACCAATTTTCCGTTAGGCAACTCAAAGCTGATTTTACGGGCTTTGAAGAGAATTTTTTTGAGTTCAGATAGTTTCATAAATCTTTTATTAACAACATTCATCATTAAGGCGAAAATCTAAATTTTCAAACAGGCTGTTAAATTCGCCCTTAACCTGTTCAAACACAACCTTATCAATACAATAACATACCCGTACTCCTTCAATAGTCCCTTTAATTAACCCTGCACTTTTAAGTGCTTTGAGATGCTGGGAAACAGTGGGCTGGGCCAGTCCTATATCCTGGACTAAATCTCCACAAACACAGCTTTCCATTTGAGCTAATTGTTGTAAAATAGCAATACGAGCGGGATGCGCCAGTGCCTTAGCGTAGCTGGCAATAGTATTTTGATAATCGGTAAATAATTTATCTTTAGTTGCTCCCATAATTAATCGCAATATTACGATTAATAACCGAGCAGGCCAAATCTGGTGATGTAGCTAATGTTAACCTATTGCTAAATACTACCTTTAAAATACATATCAAATTGAGGAAAAGTAACTTTACCTAACCTGAACTCAAAAATTTAATTTGTTATACATTATGGAAACGACTTCCGGTCACGAAGAAATCACAGACGGACTTCAACGCCTGCTTATTAAAAATTATGATGCCGAAAAGGGTTATATTAAAGCCATGCAGGATATAGACCATGCGGCTCTAAGAGGCTTTATGCAAAGACAGGCTGCAAAGCGCAATGGGTTTGCTACAGAACTCGATCACGAACTGCATCTCCTTAATGAAAAACCAAAATCTGATGGCAGTCTTTCAGGAGTTTTACACCGAACCTGGATGGATTTGCGCGAAGCACTAAATCTTAATGACAAGTCTGCCATTCTTGAAGAATGTTTAAGAGGAGAAAAAGCCAGTGCTGAAGAATATAAACATGTTTTGGAAGAAATTCAGTTTCCACAGCATTTGCGTACCGTGATTAACAATCAACTTTCTAAAATTTACCGAACTATTGAAGATTTACAGCAACTTGAAGATATTACAAAGTTGCAGTAGGCCGTCATGCTTTTCAAAATGTATTGAGAATTTGGCAATAACCAGGCTTTAGAATTCGTATTTTCTAAAATTTTCACCCCTAGTTTTCTCAACTTCCTATCTGTATAACGTTTTGGTTTTCATATTTTTATGGAAATCAAAACGTTTTTTATGACATCTTCACAATTACCCAGAAGAGACTGGCTCAAGAAAATGACCCTTTCTATAGGTGCAATTGCTGTAGCACCTGCAACAGTTTGGACCAATACTGTAGAAATTGCCCAAACAAAAAACCAAAGGTTTTTATATCAGAATCCCATTTTTGATGAGTTTACTCCGCCAAAGATGCCCGATTTAAGTACGGTTAAAGCACGTTTAGTCTGGAATGAAAATCCACACGGCCCTTCGAAAAAAGCTGCAGAAGCTTTTCAGCAGGCGGTTTGGGAAGGTAATCACTATTCCTGGGGAAGCCTTAATGAATTGGTTGAAAAAATAGCTGTCTTTGAAGGTGTTAGTACAGATCAGATTATGATGGGCCCTGGTTCTTCAGACTTGCTGGAAAAAACAGCTTTAGTCCTCTTTCAGGAAGGAGGCAACGTCATAAGCGCAGATCCCAGCTATATGTCGCTGGTAAGTGTCGCTAAAGCAGCTGGCGGCTCCTGGAAAGCGATCAAACTGACCGATGATTACCAGCACGATCTGGATGCCATGGAAGAAGCCATAGATGCCGATACGAAACTCATTTACATAACCAACCCAAATAATCCTACTGCAACCATCACAGACACTCAAAAATTAAAGGATTTTTGTAGTAGGGTATCACAACAAGTCCCTGTTTTTGTAGATGAGGCCTATTTAGAATTGGCACCCGGCGGTCTGGAGGGTAGTATGGCTCCGTTAGTAGCGGAAGGGAAAAATGTTTTTGTTACCCGAACCTTTTCTAAAATTCATGGGATGGCCGGTTTACGAATGGGTTATATGTTAGGAAATAAAGAATCACTGGCCGCCATTAATGAAATTACCCGTGGTGGTATGGGAATCAGCGGGCCCACTATTGCTGCAGCTTCAGCAAGTATGGACGATATCGAATATTTAGACATGTGCAAAACTAAGTTTAATGAGGCAAGAGCTTATACACTTGCCTATTTAGATTCCAAAGGCATCGAGTACATGCCTTCAACCACAAACTTCATCATTTTTCCTATTGCTATGGAAGGGGACGCTTTTCTCGAGAAAATATATGAGCGGAAAGTTGTTGTTAGAGCTTTTAAATTTTGGGATCAGAACTGGTGTCGCGTAAGCCTGGGTACTATGGAAGAAATGAAATATTTCACCAATGCCCTTGATGAAATCCTTGTTTAAGTATGGATGTCAACCTACAAAAAACGCTGCTATTCCTGGTTTTTATTCTTTTGGGGCTTTTGCTACAAACCAAACTCAAAAACAAACAGGAATTAGTTGGAATCAAACTAATCATTCTCAATCTGGCTTTACCGGCCACCATTTTCATTGCCCTTCTTAGTATTAAAGTAGAATTGTCGCTACTAATCCTGCCGGTTATGGCACTAGCCTTAAACCTGCTGTTGTTTATGGCAATGCCTATTTTATTCAAATTTTTGGGATTGAGAAAGGGAACCGCAAATTACCGAACTGCCCATCTACTCGTGCCATCTTTAGCCCCGGGACTCAGCTGTTTTCCATTTATCTTGGAGTATTTAGGCGAAAACTATCTGGCAAAAGCGGCAATGGCCGATTTAGGTAACAAAGTTTTTGTTTTATTGGTTCTATATCTCCTTGCTATGCGCTGGTATTATAAAACTCAGGAAATACACAGCACATCTAATTCTGAAAAATTGAAAAAATTAGGCCTTGCAATGATCACCGAACCGGTAAATTTATTCATCGCAGCAGCATTAGTACTGCTTTTTGCAGGATTCACTCTCTCTTCCTTATCTTATATTTTTTCGGAAAGTCTTTCAAAATTAAGTCTCATCATGACACCATTGGTGTTGCTGTTTATCGGGCTTTCGGTACGCGTAAAACGCAATCAACTGGTTCAGATTCTATCGTTACTTATGCTTCGCGCCGGGATGGTAAGTCTGTGCGTTTGGGCTGTATGCCTGATAGCTTCCGTATCAATTGCTCAGGATCGTTTATTGATGTTGTCTTTTGGTCTGAGCGCCTGTAGTTTTTGGCCTTTTGCACATATCGCAACCGTTGCAGCTCAGGAAAATGAAAACAATAAGCTTAGAAAAACGTTCAATCAAAACTATGCAATAAATATTCTGGCTATTTCCTTTCCGTTATCGGTTGTTTTAATTTTAGGGATTTTATCTGCAGGAACTTATTTTGCAAATATGGCAAATCTGTTTCTATTGAGCTGTGCCTTATTTTTTACAGGCCTGGCTTATCCCCTTGCGAGATTGGTTTACCGGAATTTTATAGTTGCGAAACCCAAATTACCCAAATCAAATCCGGAAAGTTCTTCATTGAATATGAGCAGAGTATCTGAAAAATAAGAACATTAAATCCTATTGGAAAACCCATTCAAAAACCCGAGTATTCCGTATAACTTATTTAAAACTCTGGATATCCTCTTCAATTGATAAACCGCTCTTCTGAAAATTGAATTTTAATCCAATAAGAACTACCACTTTCTATTACTTCTTCAATAATCACCAGAGATCCGGGTTTAACAGAGCCTTTAACCTGATTAAAAGCCGCCTTACCTTGATCGTTTGATCCTCGTATGGTACGGGTCGCAGTTGCCTTATAAAATGCATCTTTCTGTGGAATTCCATCGTCGTTTTCCTCAAAAGCCAGATCGAAATAATTGCTGTATTTACTTCCATAATACACATAACCGGTTTGATCCAGATACGATGCTATTTTAGTACGGGCCTCTTTAGCAAATTCTGAGTCTAAATGGGTTTTGTAAAAAGTAATAAAGGTATTGTAGTCATTAAACAATAACACGGCATCCCATTTTTTCTGTTCTTCTGCGCGTGCTAATTCTTCCGGGGTGGGTTCCGGTTCCGGTTCAGGTTCTTCCGGGATTACTTCAGTAATTTCAGGTGTTAGACTGTCAATTTTATGTTGTGCCAGAGCAAGATGCTCACAAGGATTAAATTGGAATAAATGAGCCTTTAGCAATTCGGGATCATTGGTATGTGCAATTGCATTCCAGTTAATTACATCTTGATTTTCTTCTAACGGAAGTTCACTGGGCAAAGCAGAAAAATGAAAAAATGACCAAATTGAAAGGGCAACAACGATCAACCCGGCACTAAAATAAATGATTTTTTTAGACCTTCCTTTAGTTCTAGGTTTCGGGGTTTCGGCTATTACTGAAGTTTCCGTTTTCTTTAACACAGTATTTGTGGTTGGGTCTGAAAGCGTGTCTCGATACGTGATTTGTGAAGCGGATGCTGTATTTTCGGTCTCTTCTGCTTTGTCAACCAAATTATGATCTGCCGCGGTATTAGATAACCGATGAGCAATTTGAGGGTCAAGACCTAAAGATTGGATAAGGGTTTTCAAAGCCTGCTGACGATCTCCTGTAAAATCAGCAAACTGTAGCCGTCTTAAACGGAATGGGATATCACATTCCTCAAGCAGAATGGGTACAACCCGCTTTTGCTCTTCCAGCGCGAAGGACACTTCATCCATCACATTTGAAGAATTTACCGAGGCCTTTGAGAGAATGACTAATAAGGTATCGCTTTTGTAAAGCGCCTGTTCAATACTTTTATCCCAGCGCGAGCCGGGCTTGATATCGAGCTGATCTAACCATACTGTAGCCCCTGCCTCCCGAAGGCTTTGAGCCAGATGAATCACAAAATTGGAGTCTTGCCGTGAATAACTAAAAAAAATAGTACCGGTTTTCATTTGAAGTTGTATTGGTCCAGGATATGTAACCCGTTGTGGGTCACCTATCACAATTACACGTGATTAAGGGGATTCACGAGATTTCTTTAAAGTTTGAGATTTGGGGTATTTAGTGTTTTAAATCATACGTTTTTTCAAAAATACCGGAATCACAGGCATACAGCTCACCTTCAACACCTTCTATCAACCAATCTCCAGGTTTTCCCTGCATGACTCCTTCCAGGGTTTCCACCTGAAATTTTTCATGAATCTGAATACAATTTATAGGGATTGGCTTTTTAATTGCTTTTTGCCACAATCCATCTAAATCAGATTTATTTTTGAAGGTTTTCATTTTATTTCCATTTAGCATACGATGACTAGTACTGCTTGAGCCTGTTGTGGCTCAGTAAATTACAATAAAAAACTGGTATCCAGGAACTGTATAAAGGAGTCTCTGGGATTATTAGTCTCCATCAACTGGGTATATGCAGCATAAGCATTGGTGTAGATTGAAAGTTTTTCACGACGCCCAGCCAGAGGCAATGCTTTTTGATAAAAGCTTTTTGATAACTCAAAATCTCCAAGGTACAAATGAGCTTCTCCCAGCGTGGCCAATTTCCACAGGCTGTCAAAACGATCTTCATCACAAGATTGTAAGGCCATTTTAGCATAGTTTGTCATCGCGTTGTGATCATCATTAACCAGCAAACTTAAAAAGGCCAGATTGATTGAATGATAATAAATCTGACGGCAATCGTTGTTTTGCTCGGCCAAAGCAAGTGCTTTTTTATAATACCTGGTAGCTGCATTACCGTCGGCAGTTTTAAACTCCTTAAGGTAATGGCGCTTAAATCTTCCGGCAAGAACTCCCATTACATCAGAATCTGCCTGCGATAAGGGATGCTCTTCCAGTATTTTAATAGCATCTTGTGATCTACCCAATTCTTCCAATGCGTAAACCAGCTGCTCCAACCCACGCTTATCCAGTTCGTGGGCCTTGTGTTCAAACTGCTCAACAACCGATTGAAACCGCCCGACTCCCAAATCGCCATCAACCGTTTCTGTATTGTGTGACAAATTTTCAAGAGTAAACAAATTTCGCAGCAGCACCATAACTTCATCGTCTGATGCCCCAGGTTTAATCATCGAAAAATGAGACCCCTGTATCATAAGACTGTATTCTTCACCAAAGGGTTCAAAAACCGAGTCAGAAACTACAAATTCATCTTTAACCGCTGCAATTACTTTAAAATCAAACGGGTATTGAGGAAATTGCTCCTTCCATCTCTTACGCAAATGAGCTATAAACTCCCCTGAAGCATCGAGATCCCGGTATTTTTTATTGAAAATACGTTCTAAAAAGCTGGATTTTAAACCGCCACTGGGCGTACCAAACAGCAAGACGTGAGAGACGTCTTTTACTCTGTTTGGGTCCAAATCAATCAGCGCTTTCTGGACAACGAGCCCGCCGGTACCGTGAGCTAAAAGCGCTATTTTGTCGTATTGTCTAAAGCGAAATTTGAGACAGGTGGCCAAATAATCTGCAAGTTTTTCAATGTCGTCAGCATCTGCCCATATACTTTTACCTAAATGTGGAGCTACATATTCTGAAAATCCAAATGGAAAAATATCCCATTCTTCAAATTGTGCGTCTTGCATCAAAAACTGAGGCATATCCCCAAAACTGGCTGCGCCTTCACCCGCAAAACCGTGCACAAGTAACAGTGCTGCTTTAGCCTCATCGCGTTTTCGGAAAGCCGTTATAACTTCGGGTTTGTGCGATTTATCAACAGTACGTTTTTGAGGTTCTGCCTCGCTATTGATTTTACTTCGCAGTTGTTGCGGTATATAACTAATTATGAAATCGTCATAAATCTGCAGGTTAGCATAAGGTCGCTGTTCGGGTTTACGTTCAGGAACTTTCTTAAATATGTATTGAAAAACCTCAGAAATACGCACAAATTCTTCTTCAAACTGTTCTTTATGCTTTCCTTTCAGCACTTCAATTAAACATTTGGTAAACAGACTATTGTGATCTCCATCAAGTATCCAGGAGAGCTGATCTTCCCGGCAGGAAGACAGAATGGACATTCCTTTGCCGTCATCTACTTCTTGTGCAAGCCCTTCCGGATTTTGTAATTTGCTTAAGGTAGTTGATACACCGCTGCCTACCTCTCCACGGGTCATTCCGGCAGCATGACAACAGTCTAAAAAGAAAATAAGCCTGCGGGAATTGATCTGATTTATTTTCGCTTTTAATTCTTCAGCTGTAACCCAGGTAGTGTCGTATTCATCAGCATCAAAATCATTTGGTACCAGATAAAATTGATTCCAGGGCTCATAAAAACCACCGTGACCCGAATAAAACAACATCACCGAGGAATCTTCGTCAATCCTTGAAATCAGTTTGTCAAACCCGTTAAGAATTCCCTCTCGGGTCGCATTACCTTCGGTAAGAAGAATGATATTATCTTCGGGATAACCGGCCAATTTCTCATCTACCAGAATATTATAAATAGCCGTAGCGTCTAAAACCGTAGTGGGTAAATCGTTTCCCACTCCTATCAACAACGCGTATGCATTAGAAAGTTTGCTCATCAGTTACTGCTTTACGGTTTCATAAAGTTGCTCGATGACTAAGGCCTGAT
The DNA here is from genome assembly GCA_964398145.1 of uncultured Flavimarina sp. GTDB lineage: Bacteria > Bacteroidota > Bacteroidia > Flavobacteriales > Flavobacteriaceae > Leeuwenhoekiella. The sequence goes on from CAYNMH010000090.1 coordinate 11,801, forward strand.
CTGGAGTTATTGCAGAATTGGCCGAATTGGCAAGATCTAATGCCGCATTTATGGCCTTCTGCTGCTGAAAGGTCAGCAAACCTATTTCTGTAAGTTGTGCCGAGAGATTTGTGGGATTGTATTTTTCAGCCTGTATACCCTGAGATTTTGCCTTTTCAGTAAGCAGGTTTTCCAATTCCTTTTTAATCTGTACAACCCTTTCGTATGCAGATTGGCTTATTTCTACAGAAGCCGATTTAGCCATTGGTTTGAGTTGGGGTCGCATTTTACTGAGCAATACTTTGGCCTCATCAATTTTGTTCTGAAAAGTCATGGATATGCCCGACGCACTGGCATCTATAGACTGCACACGATTTATAGCTCCACCAAAAAACGTTCGGAATCTAAAAACAATTATTAAAAGCGTTAACGGCCAGATGATTACGCGAAGTAATTCGGTTATCTCACCCAGGCTAATGAAAGAAAAGTTTGGTTTCATAATTCCTACTTGAATTAAAATTAGTGCCAGTAAGTCATAATCGCTTCAAATTGAGGGGTTTTAAGATAAGGGGTGAAATGGGGATCGTATTGGTATCTGGCAAGGGTATACAGATATCCGGCGGCAACGGCCCTGGTTAAATAATTGAGGACTTCGTCTTCATCGTTCAGCACGGAATAATACCGTGCAATAAGGTAATCAATTTCTCCGTATTGATAAGCTGCACGTTTAGCCTCGAGTTTATCTACTATGTGCTGTGCGTCCTCTTCTTGATTTACCGCTGCGTAGGAATTGGCAAGAAAACCCAGTGCTTTTATGTTTAAAGAATCGATCTCAATTATTTTTTTTAATTCAACTATAGCAGAATTATAGTTAGCTTCCGCATACGCTGCATAAGCCCTGGTTTCTTTGGAAAGCTTATTTTGATTGAGATTGTGTACTTTTTGGTAAAAGAATTGAGCATTCCCTTTAGACTGAATAATGGAGCTTTGATGTCCCATATAAACTAAAAACTGAGCCTTTTGATCTTCTGTAAGCCGCAGACCTGCTGCATCTAAAAGTTGCGAAGGATCTTGACCCAAATTAAGATAAGCAATGCTTAAAGGATCAATAAAATATTCCTGATCCTCATATTTGTAAATCTTTTGAGCATAGTCAATAACCGAATCGTACTGTTTTTCCTCAAGTTCGGCGAGGACTTTGAGGTAAATTCGATTCAAACAGTAGAAGCAACTTTCCAGATTGGTATCTTTAGTATCAATTACTTTAAAGACTGAATCTACAATTTCAGGCTTATTGATGTATTGTAGAGCGACCGCCATCATAGAAGCATTGGTATTCAGATTATATGGGGCATTATTGTATTCCTGTTCTAAATGCCTGAAAACAGATCGATTATTGCCATCCAGTAATGCGGAATACATTTGTACGATATTCTCCTGCCGCTTATTTGAAGAGAAACTTCTAGAAATAATTTTCAGAATAGAATCTGCCTTGCGATAGCTTCCCTCATCATAATAATAAGTGAGCTGAAACAAACGGGGTTCAAAGTAATCCGGATCCAGCTCAATAGCTTTTTCTATGAGTTTTATGGTATTTTCATCATAACTGGCCGCATTTTTAGCATCCAGAAAAATCTCGTAAGCTTCATATTTTGGTGGAGCTTCTTCAAAATCAGAATCTCTTTTCTCTGCAGTTATCAAATAGCCCAGCAAGCGCTGTTTGACTTCCTCGATACAATCTAACGGATTTTTACTACCACACCTTACCGGGTCTAATGAAATTAAGGTTTTATCTAACTTTCCATCTGTTATACTGCTTTGAAAAATAAGCGTCTCTCCATCCAGAAAAAAGCTCCCCATTACTATCTGTGCAGGTTTAAAATAATCCTGAAGCACCGTAGTCCGGGCTTTACCGCTTAACTGAGATTTGATGATATTAGTATAGTCTTCCACAATTTGCGGGGAAATCACCTGTGCTATATTCTTTTGAGTAATCCCATGAATAATCCAGTCTGCGGCCATTTTGCCCACGATGTCTAGAGAATCTTTCCCGGTATTATTTTCAAATTTCAGGACCCCGATTTTGTCTGTACTTTTGAGCTCGGGTCTATCTACGACACCTGCTTCTGATTCTGAGATTTCTTTAAAAAAATTATTTCGTACCACAAAAACCAATGCTAAAGCGATCAAACAACTTACTACAAATATGGAGAGAAAGTAATACCGTTGAAAGGGGGTTTTGCTTCCAAAAAAACTTTTTTTTGCTGGTAGTTCCCCGGTTTCAGCCATTTGCTTTTTGTGAACGGGAGCGATTTGAAATTTCCAGATATAAAAAATATAAAACGGAAATCCGATAAGCAGAAGAATAAGCACATAAGTCACAACTTTGGGTGGAAGACCTATAGGTTGCTGTAAAGTAGAAATTACCTGAATAACGAGCCAACTAAAGACAGCATAAATAGAAAGCTTTTTGAAAACCTCTTTATCCTGACATTCTTTTAGAAACGCGTTAAATCTCATTTGTTAACAATATAAAATAGATTTGTT
>CAYNMH010000091.1:0-14258 GCA_964398145.1 uncultured Flavimarina sp.
AAAAACAGGCTCCCTTCCTTCGAAGGAAGGGCTGGGGATGGATGTAATTTTGAATTTTAAACCTTGAATATTGAACCTCTCGAATGTGATTTCTCAGTCGCTTTGGGCTCCTTCGAAATGACGGCCTGATCAATGCAGAATGCTGAATGCAGAGTTAAGAGTTATTTTGAACTTTAAACTTTGAACCTTGAATTCTCTCCCGTACAGATATTGCTAATCATCATTAGTAAAATGTGATTTTCCATCAATACGTCTTGAAAAACCATTATAAATCATAATTAATAGTAAATAAAAATACACTTTAACCTTTGTTTAGCGTGATTGGTAATTTATCAGGTTAACTTTAAAAACGCATGCTAACCAAAATTTCGAATTATGTCTAAACCAAAAAACAACCAGTCACCTTCAAAAAAGGTGGAACAGCTTACAGAGCACACAAAGGAGTTTACTAACAAAACGATGACCACAAACCAGGGGTTGAAAGTAAACGACACCAATAATTCGCTGAAAGCCGGGGAACGCGGAGCCACACTTCTCGAAGACTTTCTCTTGCGCGAGAAAATAACCAGTTTTGATCACGAGCGTATCCCCGAGCGTATTGTTCACGCCCGGGGTAGCGGAGCGCACGGGTATTTTGAATTGTATGAGAGTATCGAGCAATACACCAAAGCCGGACTTTTTACTGACACCCAGCGTAAAACCCCTGTCTTTGTACGCTTTTCAACCGTGGCAGGTTCCAAGGGCTCACCCGATTTGGCCCGGGATGTACGCGGCTTTGCCGTAAAATTTTATACCGAAGAAGGAACCTGGGATCTGGTAGGTAACAATATGCCCATCTTTTTTATTCAGGATGCGATGAAATTTCCAGACCTTATTCATTCCGTAAAACCGGAACCTAACAATGAAATCCCCCAGGCAGCTTCGGCACACGATACGTTTTACGATTTCGTTTCCCGCGCTACCGAAACCCTGCACAACCACATCTGGCTGATGAGTGATCGCGCCATTCCGCGCAGCTACCGGATGATGGAAGGTTTTGGGATTCATACGTTTCGGTTTATCAATAATGAAGGTAAGTCCCATTTCGTAAAATTCCATTGGAAACCGGTTCTGGGCGTCCATTCGGTCACTTGGGATGAAGCTGTAAAAATCAACGGGGCAGATTCCGACTTTCACCGCAGGGATTTGTGGAACGCCATTGAAGCCGGTCAGTTTCCCGAATGGGAATTTGGAATTCAGGTGATTTCGGAAGAAGACGAGCACAAATATGATTTTGACCTGCTCGATCCTACTAAACTGATTCCTGAAGAACTGGTCCCTGTTGAAATCATCGGGAAGATGACCTTAAATAAGAATCCGGAAAATTTCTTTGCAGAAACCGAGCAGGTAGCCTTCCTGCCGGGGCATATAGTACCCGGTATCGATTTTACAAACGATCCGCTGCTACAGGGCCGGTTATTCTCCTACCGTGATACGCAGTTATCCCGTCTGGGCAGTCCTAACTTTCATCAGATTCCTATAAACAGATCGGTAACTCCCAGTCACAATAACCAGCGAGACGGGCATATGCAGACGGAAATCCCCAAAGGCCAAACAGCCTATTTCCCAAACTCCCTGAGTATGGGATGCCCCCATCTTGCTAAAATGGCTGAAGGTGGTTTTACCCATCATCAGGAACGCATAGATGCCCATAAAATACGCTCCCGCAGTGCCAGCTTTAGCGATCATTATTCGCAACCCGCATTGTTTTACCGCAGTCTGGCTCCCTGGGAACAGGATCACGTGGCAGATGCCTATACCTTTGAACTGGGTAAATGCAAGCATCAGGAGATTCAGCAACGTATGCTTTGGATCATCAGTCAGATCGATGAGAAATTAGCCGACAAAGTCGCTGCCGGTTTAGGTCTGAGCATTCCTGAAAGCATTGATGAGCCCGTAAATCAGGCGATAGGTGCCGATGCAGAAGTCGAAAAATTTCAGCCACAACCCAAACAGAACTATCTGGAAAAAGACGCCGCGCTGAGTCAGGCTGAAACCCGATTCGACAGTATTGCCACCCGCCAGATTGCAGTCCTGGCGGCAAACGGTTTTGAAATGGAATCCTTTAAACCCTATAAAGAGGCATTGGAAAAAGCCGGCGCACTGGTGAAAATCGTAGCTCCGCACGGGGGCAGTATCCGCTGCGATCAGGATAAGGAGCACAAGGTGGCTGCTGCTATAATGACTACGGAAAGTGTACTCTTTGATGCGGTATTGATCCCTGGAGGTGAAGCGTCTGTACAAAGTCTGTTACAGACCGGAAAGTTTAAGAAATTTGTAAGCGAGGCATTTAAACATTGTAAGGCTATAGCTGTTTTAGGAGAAGGAGAAAATCTGCTTAAAAAATCGCTGGTTTCCGACTATGAAAAGGATAAAGCGGTATGTATAGATGCCAAACCTCAGCAATTTATAGACGCTATCGCAAAGCATAGAAACTGGGAGCGTCTGGAGCATATAGATGCCATTCCGGTTTAATCGTATGTTCATTTTTCAATTAAAAAGGCTGTCTCGCGACAGCCTTTGCTCTTTAAACCCGTTTTGAGTTTAGTATTGATATTTCAGGATTATTTGGTTTTAAAATCAAACCAAAGCACTAAAGGTTCCAGCTGATCTTCCCGGCGGTTACTGATCATTCCCTGTTGCGATTGCGGGCCTAATTTCTCTGCATCTTTAAACTTAGTTCCTATAGCAGGAATTTCGTAAAGAAACGATAAATCTCCTTTAGGAAATGGGGGTGCCACCCCGCCGGCAACATCCCGGGCAGGAGGCAATGCCGGGGTATAAAGTCTAAGATACAAATCGGGTGTTTCCGTAACTACCCGTATCAAACCTTCCGTGGTTTGCAACTCTGCCCAGTAGAATTGCCCGTGATACCCTTTAAATTCAGGATAAACGAGAGATTCAAAGCTAGATCCAGTAACAGTATTATTGTAATCTTTTTCCCACATACCTACTTCGGCTCCTTTAAGTCTGTTTTTCCAAACACGGTAGGGGCCCTGACCCATCCACTTAACAGCCTGAACATGTTTTTCTGGGTAATTAAAGGTTAAACCTACAAAGTCAATATCTTTAGCTGCCTGATACAGACCTTCAGCTTCGAGTTTAAGCAAACCCTTAGGGGTAACGGTCCATTTCAACTGTGAAGGATACTTAGCATAGGCTACGTTTAATTGAAAAGCTTTATCTGCATCTAGTGACCAGTCAACCTTTTTTATTTCACTTTCAATACCTACAGGAAAAGCACCTCCGCTCAGGGAAACCGGTTTTCCGTCTTTCTCTACCTCTTCAAGCATCCCAGTCTTTTGATCAAAGCGATAATGCATTGATCCTGCACGCACATCTAATTTTCCGTTAGTCTCGTCCATTTCAATTTTAGAACTGTCTGATTCTAATTTTTCAGCTAGTTGAGCTGAAACCGCAGCAACATCCTGTATTGGCCAGGTCCAGGTATAGAGTTCATCGCCCTGTGGACTTTTCGCCGTGAGGCTTAATAAATGAGACTCTGCAAAGTTAGCCGGTAAATCAAGTTTTATTCTTCGGGTTTCACCGGGTAAGGCATCAGGAGTTTTTACTGGAGAACGGTATACAACTTCTTCATTTCCAAAACCGGTATAACGTTTCAACTCTAACTCCATACTACAGGCATTTAAGTTGGTGAACAGGTATTCGTTTGTAACATAGAGGGTCCCATCATATTCTGGAGTGATCACTACAGGCTCAATTTGTATAGGTGACCAAATCTCTTTAATGGTATAAAGACTGCCTTCTTTCTCCCGGTAAGGGCCTAAAATCCCATCGGGAGCGTGGTTCCCGTCCGCATCCAGGCTGTCATCCTGGTCGCGTCGCACCACGGCTTCATCGGTAAAGGACCATAAGAAGCCGCCACTAAAAGCAGGGTTTCGTTTATAGGTGTTCCAGTAATCGTCCAGGCCGGCACCGTGACCCCCGTCATACAGGCCGTGTAAAAATTCGGTAGGCATAAAGGGCAAATTTCCCTGCGCAAGCCGGTTAACCGCAAAGTTATATTCCGGGTAATGCCGGGTATCTACCCCGTTGCGTACCAGCCACGGATAAATGATGGGTCGCTTCTGAATATCATAGGTATGAAACCATTTCTCATTGGCAAAATCCCAGCCGCCCTCGTTACCATGATCCCAAATGATTACACTGGGATGGTTTTCATCTTTTAAAACCAGTTCTTTGATGAGTTTAGGCCCTACAAGAGTATCGTAACCATCCTGCCAGCCGGTGACCTCGTCTAGCACAAAAAGACCCAGCGAATCGCAAAGTTGTAAGAACCGCTCATCGGGCCCGTAATGCGACATCCGCACGGCATTCATATTCATGGCTTTCATCAGTTCAATATCCTCCAGGTGATTGGCCTCGCTTAAAGCTCTGCCGGTATTGGGATAAAAGGAATGCCGGTTGACTCCCTTAAAAACCACCCGCTTGCTATTAATGTAAAAACCGTCCTTTTCGCGCAGCTCCACAGTCCTGAACCCAACGGTCTCGTTTTTGCGGTACAATACCTCATTATTTTTCACCAGTTCAAAGACAGCAGTATACAAATGGGGTTGTTCGGGATTCCAGCTTTGGATGTTATTAAAAGTGGCATTCAGGTCCACGGAGGTCTCTCGCGAATCGATGGCCTGCTCTGCAACAGCACCCACCGGGGTTCCTTCAGCTGTTGTTAAACGCACCCGGGCCACAGCCCCGCGCAGGGGTTTATTGAGATGCAGGGCTGCATGAAATTTACCATCGTGCCGGGCATCGATAGCTATGCGTTTAAAATGCACTTCGGGAAGTACTTCGAGAAATACCGGCCGGTAGATTCCGCCAAATATCCAGAAATCGGCCTTTCGCTCTGCTTTATTAATGGATTCGTTTGCAGAAACTTTAGCAACTTCAACTTCCAGGACATTCGCTGCTCCATACTCGAGCAATTTTGAGATATCATAAGAAAATCGGTAAAATCCGCCCTGATGCAATGCACCGGCAGCCTTACCATTGATGCGTACCTGAGTATCGGTCATCGAACCGTCAAAAACGAGATTGATGACCTTTCCCTGCCACGCTTTGGGAACCTCAAAACGATGCCGGTAAGAGCCTGTTTCGTTACCATAGGTTTCTCCGGGGGCATCATATTGGAGTCCATAATTATAAGTTCCGAAACCCTGTAACTCCCAGTTGGAGGGTACGGGTATGGTGGACCATACCCCGCTCTGCGCACCGTCTGAAACTTTAAAATCCCAGTCAACCGTATGCGCGGCATCGGTTCCTGAAAGGTAGATACGCTGGTAAGCAGTTTGAGCGGCAGCAGGTTGTGGGCTACACCAGATGCCTATAATAAATGCCCATACACTCAGGGTAGGTGTTACTATTTTCATGATATACGGTTGATTTAATGATCCTTTGAATTTGCAAAATACAAAAAAATGTAATCGATTGTATTTTTAAAAGCTTACAGATTCAAATTGCTTGTTATCAGCGCTGTTTGACCTTCGGATTTTTTATTTTCATGCAAAATAATCACTTAAAGAGTTAGCTCTCTTAACAAAAGCCCGAAAACGATCAGTCCCAAGAAATACTGTAGTTCAGGCTGTGGATTCAAACCAGGAAAACTGTAGTTTTGATTTAAACAGAAATACGCCCGTATTATGAACCTATCTAAGCGCTTTAACCTTTGGGGAATGCTCCTGCTTGTTTTTTTGAGTGCCTGTAATTCAAAGCCAAAGCAAACCGAATGGATCAGCCTATTTAACGGCACGAATCTGGAGGGCTGGACCCCAAAATTCTACCATCACGAGACCGGTGAAAATTATGCCGATACCTTTAGGGTAAAGGACAGCAGTATCGTGGTCGCTTATGATCAGTATGACAACTTTGATGAGCGTTATGGACACTTGTTTTACGATAAGCCTTTTGAATCCTTTCACCTGAAATTTAAATACCGCTTTACCGAGGAGTGGATGCAGGATGCACCTTCCTATACCTACCGCAACAGCGGGGTAATGTTTCACAGTCAGGCCCCGGAAACCATTTTAAAGGAACAGGACTGGCCACTATCTGTAGAATACCAGATGCTGGCTGAAGCCGAACCGGGACAGCCCCGTCCCACAGGCAATATGTGTTCGCCGGGTACCGATGTGTATTATAAAGGTGAAAAGTCTAACGATCACTGCATCAATTCGTCTTCAGAAACCTATACCTGGGACACCTGGGTAGAGGCCGACCTGATTGTGTACAGCGATTCGCTGATTATTCATAAAGTTAATGGCACGGAAGTGCTTCGGTATTCGCAAACCCAAATAGGCGGCGGGGTTGCTAATGGCTTTGACCCGGCGCTTAAGCTCGATGGAAAAGCGCTGAAAAGCGGCTACATTGGCCTGCAGGCCGAAGGTCAGGGCGTGATTTTTAAAGATATCAAACTAAAGGAATTGGAATAGAAAAAGCCTTCCTGCACCGGCAGAAAGCTTGTAAATTTTGAATCAGCTTGCTTTACTTTGGTTCAGCTTTGCACGAAAAGTTTTTGCTGCTTCAGCGGGATCTTCAGTTCCTTGAATCCAAAACCTACCGTGACAACATCGGCCTTATATGCCTATAGCATGTTTACCGATAGTTGAGTAAATTACTTTAGGGCAATCCCACACGAGGCGTCCAAATCCTGATTTCGGCAAATCCCGGCATATTCTTCCCTTTGGCGGAGCCCATTAAAAGGAAATATCCCATTGAAGTCTGAAACGCCAGTCTTTATTAAAGTTTTGGAACTCACTCTCATAATCAAAATTAGAAATCTCGCCAGTGAGTTTATTGCGGTGCCCGTTAAAAAACCAGTTGACCGCAACCGAAACTTCGTCCAGAAAAATTTCCTGATCAATATTGGGATTGTAGTTGGCATAGCGGGCGGCAAGCTCCAGTTGCCGGGGCCACCACGCAATGGCCTGGTGTGCAAAATAACCCGCCTGCACATAATACCCCCGCAATTGTGTGGTTGCATCATCATTTGCCTTATCAATAATTTCTTTATAATGCAACTCAGACTGCCAACTGAAACCCTTATATACAAAGGCGGTTTCCAGGTTACCCTGATTGATGCGGTATTGTCCCGGTTCCTGTTGCTCAAAATCAGTTAAAAAACCACCTCCCGACGAAGAAAATCGGGTAAACGGGCTGCGATTGGTTACGGCAGAAAAAGCCAGCTGGGCTTCGGGTTTTTGATGGATTTCCAGATCGCTGGTACCGCCAAAGCCTATATCATCTCCTAAAATATTCCATTGCAGCCGACCAAAATACATCAGGTTTTTATCATCATTTTCGGTCGCTCCCCTCCCCGATCCGGTCAGTACAGCCGTCCAATAGCTGAAATCTGCCATGCCGCGGCCTTCTAACCTTCCGTAAAGTTCAATACCCTGCTGACGATCTACTGTAAAACTTCGGTTTAAAATAGAGCGGTCCACCAGCTGCTGTGCTCCACTGCTAATGCGCCGTTCCCGCGTAAACTCCACCTTCCACTGCCCTATTTTGACATTCAGCCATTTAAAACGCTCCAGCATTATTCTAAAATCGAGCAGGTTGCCTTGCCCCAGTTCGTATTCCCAGTAATACTTTAACCAGGGTTTATAGGCGTGTCCACCTACCTTAAGCCGGGCGCGGTTAATTTTAAACACCGTGTTTTTGCTGTTGTTAAAATCATCAAAAGTAACAGGATTATTATCCCCGGGTGTCGCAAAGCGAAACTGAAACCGGCTTTGCAGATGTAGGCTAAAGACATCATCAGGAGCTGTAAACAGTATACCTTTGGCTCCATATCCTATTTCCCAACGGTAGCCGGAATCATTTGGAGCCTCCTGGGCATAACCCGTAGCACACAGGAGTATTACAATAATTCTCAAAAAATGGATCGGGCGTTTAAAACGCATGCACAGTTCAAATCTGGTTGGACCTGCAAAAGTAAAATTATCCTTTTACTTAACGTCTTATAAACCTTAAAGAAACTTTAAGTTAACATATCCTACCGGCTGCTCCAGGGTTTGGAGCAAACTAGGCTGTTGCCGATTTCCAGACTTTTTTCCCGCCGTTGATGATTAGAAGTACTATAAAACCGATAATCAGACCGGCCAGAAATTCGAATACTATCGGAGGCAGATGCAGGCTCTCCTCCCAGTGATGGAAGAACTCCAGGTTGTGTACAAACAGGCCTCCGGACACCAAAAGCAGGGCAATGGTTCCTATAACTCCCAGCCCTTTGATGACCCATGGTAAGGCATTGACCAGAAAAATACCCACTTTATCAGAAAAACTGTTTTTGCGATCGTTCAGGTTAATCAGTTTTGCACCAAATTCATCCATACGCACAATAAGCGCCACAATCCCGTAAACCCCTACGGTTGCTACCAGAGCAATGATGGTCACCACCCCGATCTGCGTGCCGATAGGCTGGTCACTTACTGTCCCTAACGCGATGATGATGATTTCTACAGAAAGTATGAAATCGGTTAAAATAGCAGATTTTACTTTTTCCTGTTCGCGGGCTTTGAGTTCCTCTTCTGAAAGTTGATCCAGTTTTTCGATGGCATTATGCTTTTTGTGCGGAACCAGATATTCATAAATCTTTTCGGCACCTTCATAGGCAAGATAGAGTCCGCCCAGAATTAAAATAACCGTGATCGCGGTAGGCAGAAAGGCACTCAGCAGAAACGCCACCGGCAGGATTATAACTTTGTTGAGCAGGGAACCTTTAGTAATAGACCATAAAACCGGAAGTTCGCGATCTGACATAAAGCCGGAAGCTTTCTCGGCATTCACAGCCAGGTCATCCCCTAATATCCCGGCGGTTTTCTTACCCGCAACTTTGCTCATTACAGCTACATCATCCATAAGGGTAGCAATGTCGTCGAGTAATGCAAAAAAACCTGATGCCATAAAATCTAAATTTAGGGCAAGATACGTGTAATTTATATCTGCCCCAAAAATGGCGACAGGCTTTAAGATAAGCTTAATACCCGCCTTTTTGTTAATAGAGAGTACACCGCTCCGCGGCGATAAAACCCAAATAGCAGGCAGCGGCAGGGCGCTAAAATCTTAAAAGTTTGATAAGTAACGGGCTTATCCCCTTGCTTCCCCGTAGTTTTATACTGCAATCTAGATGTAATGATTATGAAATACCTGTCGCTTTACGTGATTCTGGCGGTTCTTCTCGTTTCGGGGGTTTTATCGTTTCTCTTTTATAAAAAATCGGTTAGGCAGGAACGCGAAGTCCTGGCTGAAGCCACCTATACTATTAAAAATACATGGGAACTACCGCGTATTTTGGGTGAAGTAAGTGGTATCGCCTATATTAACGATTCTACTTTTGCCTGTATTCAGGATGAGGAAGGCGTGATTTACGAATTCAATTTAGTCAAAAATGAAATCACCCGGGATGTGCGTTTTGGCGAAGACGCAGACTACGAAGCCATTGCCATAGACAGTACCCGTGCGTATGTGATGCGCAGCGACGGTCGTATTTTTGAGATTGAAGATTTTACGGCAGACAGCCTGCAGGTGTCTGATTTTGAAACACCTTTTGATGCTAAAAACAATATGGAATCCCTCGCCTATGACCCAAAATCGAAAACGCTGGTCACAGTGCCTAAAGACCGCGGGCTAGATAAAGATCGCTACAAAGGCGTGTATACCATTTCTCCTGAAACCCGTAAGATGCAGGAACAGCCGCTTTTTAATATCGATATGAAGACCAAAACGCTTGACTCGATTACCAAGAAAAAAGCCGAAAAGAATTTCTTTCCTTCAGATCTGGCTATACATCCCAAAACCGGGGATTATTATATGGTAGATGGCCGTAACCTAAAACTCCTGATTCTAAACCCGCGAGGTGAGGTAAAAGCACTGCACAACCTGGCCCGCTATCACTTTGAACAGCCCGAAAGCGTAGGTTTTACGCCCGACGGGAAATTGTTTATCGCTAATGAGGCTGCCGGTGGGGTGGCTACGCTTCTGGAAGTTACACTGCAGGAATAGCCCTTCCTGAATGGCCACACATTAATCTTCTAGATCCTGTTTTTCAGTTAACGCAGCACTAATGTCAAACTGAATATTTATAAGGTCCTGTACCGATATAAGGCCAAAAAGTTTACGGGGCGTCTGGAGCTGGTAGTCACTTATTTTAATCTTCAGGCTTCCCCGGGCGTGCCTTAACTGCTTCCGGTTATAACAAACCGGCACGATATAGGTCTGTTGCCTGCCTGCAAGGGATATTACCACGGTGGCTTCATACCCCTTTTCAGACTCGAGTATCTGTGTAAAGTTTAAGCCAATAAAGGGAAAATCGTCAGCTTTAAGCATCTCCCTAAAATCCTTATTTATAGCCTTTCCACCACAATCAAATCCAAGTAAATCCAGCTCGAGCCCCGCATCTTTCAGAAGAACTAAATCCCCTTGTTGCTCGTAACGTATATGTTGTACAGGCTTGAAATAGGCAGGGTCAAAAGTGCATTCAAAACAAGTCACATTAGTAGAACCTGTAAGACTAAGCGTACTGCTTTGCAGCTGGCTAAGACGCAGCTGTACCGGATTCTGCTGACTGGTGCCGCTAAAAAAGCAAAGAGCCAGTATGCAAGAGAACAGATATTTCATAAGTTCAGATTTAGATCGCATGGAGGCAGCATCAGGCTAGCTCCATGCGAATTAAAATGAGGATTAGAAGCTTATCACGGCTTCAAGCATAAAACCGTCAAATGCGGCCTCGTTGTGTATATCGGTCACGGGATAACCTTTATACTCCTGGGTTACATATTCCGCTTTCATCAGGATGTTTTTAGTCATAAACCAGCCTGCTGCCAGTTGAAACCGGTTAACATCCACATCGGCACCGCCTGGTAAAGTTCCGGAAGCCTGATTGTAGCGTCCTCCTATATAGATATTCTCACGGGTACCAAAGCGATAAATCAATTCCCCTGAATAATGATTCCAGTTGCGGTTATCGGTTTCTCCGGGGGCTTTTCCGCTAGCGTGCTCATAGATCCCGAAGAATTCCAAACCCTTGTATTTTAAAAACGGATTGAGCATAAAGCTGGTAAGTTCTGAACGTAGATCTGGGTTGATACGCCCGGCGCGGAACCCGTCGCCTGTACCATCTTCGGCAATCATCACATTGTAATAGCGTGATCCGGAACGGTCACCACTGTATAAATAGATACTTTTTGATTGATTGGATTTATACACCGATCCGGTCAAACGCACCCGTAAATCTTCGGTAAGCATATCATCATAACCTGCTTTAGCCAGAAAAGAAGGGCTTGTAGTTTCAGGGCTTGTAACGGCCTGGTTTAATTTCCCGTTGGTCAGACCCAGCATTCCAAACCAGCCTTTATCAAAGTAGTACACCTCTGCCCCCACTTCGGTGGTAAAGCTGTCCATCAGATAATTACCCACAAAAGGATTGTAAAGTGCCATCGCATTATCGGTACGGCGCAGGTGCGCATCGCCGTAGTTGTTTTCCATATGACCTATTTTTATACGCAGGTGCTGCATCAGGTCTTCCATAAACCCTTTTTGAATAAAGTCGAGTTTATCTATTTGAAAATATCCGCCTTTAACATAGGTTTCCGTATGATGCTGGGAAGACAGGTAGGTTCTCAGGTGCATGCGTACGCCATCGAATAAAGCCACATCCAGATCCAGATTTGCTGTGGCCAGATTGAAATTATTGCCTATTTCCTGAAGCACTGGTGTAGCGGCATTGCCCGAGTTTTCGTGGTCTAATGCCTGGAATTGCAGTGTGGATGCTCCGCCTATTCGCACATACAAGCCTGAAAAACTGGAGGTAGTATCCTTAGGTGCTTCAAACTGATGAATACCGCGTTGATCTGGTTTTCTGAAATTATCGAGGTCACGCTGACTTTGAGCTGCTACCGAAGAAGCAAAAAATCCAAAAAGGATAAGGACTAAATACGTTAATGAGTTGTTCATGAGTGTTGATTTTTAATTGATTGATTTGAAAAAAGAAGTTTTAAACTGAATAGTGATGGTATCTCCGGTTTTTATAGTGCCGAATAAAGCTGTTGGGGGCTCCACGTTAAAGTCGGTCATCTGCAGCTGCTTTGAACCGCTAAGCGCTATGCCGTTTTCCACAAGCCTTGCTGTAAATGAAAGAGAGACCGGTTTGGTCACCCCGGCAATGTTCAGGGAGCCTTTGGTTTCAAGCAGATAATGGTCAGACTGAGGAGTGATTTTTTCCACAGATTTTAAACGGTACGTAATCGTGGGATAATCGTCGGTTTTAAGGGCTTTAAACGTATTTTTGTCCATCCCGGATTTTCCGCTTTCAAGCGATTCGGCGGTAATGCTCAACTGAAGGTTTGTAATACCTGTTAGCACGCCCTGCTCCAGTTCTAGGTTTATCTCACCCTGCATCCGGGTCGCCTGAAGTTCCCAGTCGTGAAGATTGGAAGTTCCCTTGACCTCCACTTTTGATTGGGATTGATTCAGGCTATACTTTTGAGCCGGTAAGGTGTTCAGACTCATAAAAACTACCGTGACTATAAGAAATCGTAAATCACATTTTTTAAGGATTCTCATCGTGTTTGCTTTTAATTATACACGACAAAATTGCTGAGAGAACCCGGCAAAAAAGATGATTAAAATCAGCTTTTAAAAAACTTTTGTATTCCTGTCAAAAAAATGGTTTACGGCATAAAAAAACCTGCCCGGGAGAACGAGCAGGATGATAAAGCGGAAATTTTAAATAGAAATAATGAAACCTAAAGCTCTTCGCCTATACTTACGGGAAGTAAAATCAGGGTTTGCTTTTGATTAGAATCTTCAGCTAAATAATCAATTTTCAGCTTATAATTTACCTTTCGGTCTTCCGAATAGAAGGTACCGTTTTGGGTATCAAAACCGCCGGTATCGGTATAAGCCAGACTCAAAATCTTAGAAGCATCAATTTGTTCTAATGCAGACAGTTCGTGATTGCTTAAGCGATATCGTTTGAGTAAACGATTCAGACTTTGCGCAAAATGGTCGTGAGTGGTCTTTTTCATGATTCTCTGGTTTTCCACAAAATTATTTCTAATAATAATTTTAAACACCGATTTATTTGCCAATTCATACTTTATTAATAGCTTTTTAACCCTGCGTTAAGCTTTACTTAAACTTCCCGGCAACATCTCTTTGGGTCCACTTTAACTTGCAGGTATTTTCAATTGCCTGAAATTCATTTTATTATTTATGATAATGCAGTCTTAAGGAGAGTTTACAATCTTCCCGCTTTAAGCTTCGGTAACACCTTTCCGTTTATAAATCTTAACACTTCTTTAAAGCAGTGTTATATGAGGGTTAAAGTGTGCCTGTACTCCGTAATTTTAACATATTTTGAGCCCCTGTAAGAACATCTTTCTATGAAAATCACTACAACCCAAACCCATTCATTTCTAACATTTCTTAGTGCACTCCTCCTGTTATGCTGCCCCGGCGTAAACGCTCAGGAACGCAAAGTGGAACAGGTATTTTATTTTACCGGAAACACCTCCCTACAAACCCAAAACCCTTCCCTCGAGGTACTCAACGCGATCACGGCTATGTCTCAAAAAGATGCCAAAGCGACCTTTGTAGCCCTGGGCAACATAACAGACCATGGTTATCCGCCCAAAAAAGAAGACCGTAAGCCGGTTGAAGACCTGCTTAAAGAAAGTTTGCTCCAGCCGCTGGAAAACTTTAACGGGAACCTCATCTTTATGCCCGGAAAAAATGAATGGAATAAAAACGGTCATGAAAATATAGATGACCTGGAATCCTTTATTCAGGATAACTCTAAGGTAAAATTTTGGCCTAATGACGGATGCGTTCGGGAAATCGAAGACCTGGATACCGAGAATGTAGAGCTCCTGATGGTTGACTCACAATGGTTCCTGGAAGACTGGGACAACCATCTTTACCTCAACAACAAATGTGAAATCAAAACCCGCGATGACTTTTTTGCGAAATTTAAAGACGACCTCAAAGATGAGCAGAATAAGACGGTGATTGTAGCCATTTACCATTCCGTGCTTACGCGTTCCCGCCAGGACTTTTTTGAAAACATTGGCGGTCTCAGCAAACAGGATTACTACAGCCGCCAGCGTCAAACCCTTGCCGGAAACCTCGAGACCATGGCCACGCTGTTCCCCGATGTGGGATTTGTATCGGCCAGTGATCGCAACCTGCAGTATGTGGAAAAT
>CAYNMH010000092.1:0-12418 GCA_964398145.1 uncultured Flavimarina sp.
CTATTCCATTGCGGCAGGCGATCTAAAACCTCCTGCATATCCTGTACCCAGCGCTCCTGGATATCGCCTTCAAAATAGTCCTGTACGGCATCGCGTACAATCTTTTGCCGCTGCTCAAAGGAGATCGAATCGCGAAAAGCCTGCTGAATGGGCGTAATGGTTTCCATCTGATTTGCTGCAATTTGCTGCTGCCAGGCATAATCAAAATAGACTTCGCTCCCATCCGGAAAGGTAGCCCCCAGGCTTTCATAGGTGTGATTCATATTGATCACGATATAGCCGCGGCTTGCAATTTCGGTTAGCAATGCATAATAACCGGTGGCTTTAGAGCCGTAGCCATGCGAAAAAATCAACACGGGGAAGTTGCCTTCAGCCAAGGGAGCTTCGGGATGGACGTAAGTTTTGACATAATCCAAATAATTCAGCGCCGAGACAGGCAGGCCATATTTTAGTGCAAAAGCATCGCGACCGGCGCCCGGGACATAGGTTTCAGTTGGCATATTATCTGCCATCGCAGGATACCAGACTTTGAGCATAAGTTGGCGTTTGTCTTCTGGATTCTCTGTGATTGGTTCCGGTCTGTTGGTTTCCAGATGTATATTTTTTGAACCTACGGCGAAAGGACCACGGGGGTCGGGCAATTTAAAAACCGGTAAAACCAGTGGCAAAACCCAGGCCGGGACCAGTACCAACACATATCCCAAACTTCTCAATACTGATAGCGCTGAAAATCGAAACGGATTTTCAGCATTTGCAAACCTAATACGTACTGCTAAAATCACGGCCAGTATATATGCCGGAAGCATTTGCCAGCGATAGCCTTCAACGACCAACTGGAGAATTATCAGAACAGCAAGTGCACCTAACAAATAATAAGAACTGAATTTACGGGCTAAGAATTTCCAGCAAAACGGTAAAATGGTGGCCGCCAGCAGCAGTAAGATTTCAAATAGACGCATAGAACTATTTTAAAGGTTTAAACACCTTACAAAATTACCGGGTAGACTATAGCGATGCCATGTAGAATCCCCTGCTAATGCGGTTATTTGTCGCAGGGAGAAGGGATTTTGGGATTACAAGTTTCAGATTTGGTTGAATTGGAGACCCAAAAACCCATTCAGTTGCTTAACATTCATTTATCATCTGCAGAATACTTATTGGACTAACTTTGGCGCCTATGAAAAAGATTACGAACCCTATTTTACTGGCGATAGCCCTTCTGCTTTTCATCGGCTTTTCAGCTTCTGCACAGGAATCCCCGGAAGATTCCCGCAAAAAAGGCTTCATCACCCGATACATCAACAAAATTTTTAACGATACCGTTTCGCAGGAAAAATCGCAATTCCTTATCTATCCGGTATTGGGCGTGCGCCCGGAAACAGGTCTCGAATTTGGAGTGGTGCCGCTTATGGTTTTTTACGCCAATGAAGACACTACAAACCGACTGAGCGAATTAAATGCCTACGCTTTTTTTACCTTTAACGGGCAGTATGGCTTACGCCTAAACCACGCGATTTACTCGGATAAAGACAAGTGGTTTTTTCTGGGAGATCTCGATTTTGAACAATTCCCCTTAAAATATTACGGCATAGGAAATGACGTTCCCAAAGACAATATTGCCATCGTAGATGCCACTCAGATTCAAATAAAAGAGCGGGTATTGCGCAAAGTTCTGGACAACTTCTACATTGGTCTGGAAACCGACTTCAGAAGTCTTACCAACGTAAGTTTTGAGCCTCCGCAAGACAGCGAAGAACCTCTGGATATCGAGCTGCCTTTTGGTGCAGCCGGCACGACCAATTTGGGTTTGGGACTGGGCTTTGTGTATGATGAGCGTCATAATGTGCTCAATGAACGCGATGCTTTTTTCAGTGAATTTGCTTATCTCAATTACAATCCCTTTTGGAAAAGCGATGTAAAATATAACCTGATTACAACTGATAGCCGCTTTTTTACCCCTGTTGGCAAAAATGACGTTCTGGCGGCGCAGTTGATTGGTCAGTTTAATTTTGGCGGGGATGTACCTTTTAATCAACTTTCGTATATGGGAGGTGAAAGTATGATGCGGGGTTATTTTGACGGTAGGTTTAGGGATCGAAATCAGATTGCAGCTCAGGTGGAATACCGTTTTCTACCGCTCAAACTGGGTTTTACAGATCGTATAGGTGCCACGGTATTTACGGGCATAGGAGAAGTTTTTGATGGCTGGAATGAGATTGAGATGAACAAATTGAAATGGTCTGCCGGTGCGGGTGCCCGATATTTAATCTTTCAGCAAAAAGACATCTTTATTCGCTTTGATTATGCGTTTACCCGAGACGGAAGTAATTTTTACCTGAGTATTGGGGAGGCGTTTTAGTGGTTTAAAACCCATTTATCAAGGTAGTCATTTCAGCTTTTGAAGCACTAATCCCACGCGTAAAACTGATGCGCTCCTGAAATAAATTAATGGTGACGATTACTTTTTAGCAGTTACATATTGCTTTTTACTTTTCTACTTTCAAATTTCAACCCGTTCTGCTTTTCAATTTTTGTAACTTCGGTTTTCGCGCACAACAGCAAAAACCGTAATGAAAATCCTCCATACCGCCGACTGGCATATCGGCAAAAAGCTACATAAACACTACCTCCACGAAGACTTTGAACACTTTATCACCTGGTTGCTAACCTGCATACAGGAGCATCAGGTTGAAGTGGTTTTGATTTCGGGTGACGTGTTTGACCTGGCCAATCCTTCGGCCGAAGCCCGGCGGCAGTACTATTTGGCACTCAAAAAGCTGAGTAACCTCAATTGTAAGATCATCATCACCGGCGGCAATCACGATTCGCCTTCGATGCTGGATGCACCCCGTGAAATCCTTGAAGCACTTAACGTACACATCATCGGCGGGATGCCTCACGACCCCGCTCAATGCCTTATCCCTATTCACAATAAAGCAGGTGAAGTCGAACTCCTTGTAGCAGCGATTCCTTTTTTACGGGATAGTGATCTGCGCGCTGCCGAAGAAGGTGTGAGCTACGACAACCGTATTGAAGCCATTCGCAAAGGTATTGAGGCCGTGTTTGCGCAGGCAGCTACGCTTTGCAAGCAGCAATTCCCGGGTCTTCCCGTGATCGCAATGGGGCACTTGTATGCTGCGGGCATCGAGTCTTCAGAAAGCGAGCGCGACATTCAAATAGGTAATCAGGCGGCGTTTCAGGCGAGTCAGTTTGGCGACTATTTCAGCTATGTGGCGCTGGGCCATATTCACAAACCGCAACGTATTAACGCGGCAGTTCCCGCTTTTTACAGCGGTGCGCCTCTGCCTCTTTCCTTTAGCGAACGAACAGATGAAAAACGCGTACTGGTACTGGATACTGAATCTGGTTTTGAGCCACAAAGCCTGGCTATTCCGGCTTTTCGGAAACTGATAAAAGTGAGCGGTACTTTAGACCAAATCAAAAGCAAACTGAGTCTGCTTTCCGCCGAAGGCGAACTCACCAATCTGATCGAAGTCGAACTGCTCGAAGAAGATTTTGACGCCAGGCTCATAAGCGAACTGGACGAACTGGTAACTCAGTTTGACAAGCCCGGAATGGAGATTGTAAAGCACCGTGCGACCTTTAAAAACCGACTTCGCGAAACCGGAAAACTCTTTGATTCGCACCAAAAGCTTGAAGATCTTAAACCTAAGGAGGTTTTTGGCAAAATGCTCGAACAACACACTTACGACGCTGAAACCAAAGCCGAAGTGACCCGAGCCTTTCAGGAAGTTTTAGAACAAATTACCAACGCAGACCCGGCCTAAAATGAAACTATTAAAAATTGATTTTCAAAACATCAATTCCCTGCGTGGGGAACATCATATTGATTTTACACAGGAACCCTTTCTGCAAAACAGCCTGTTTGCCATCACAGGGCCTACCGGAAGTGGGAAAACCACGATTCTTGATGTGATCTCGCTGGCGCTTTTCAATCAGGTGCCGCGTCTGGGTAAAATGAGTACCAACGAAATCCTAAAAAAAGGAGCCATCCTTACCCGCAATCAGAGCGAAGCTTTTGCCAAAGTAACCTACCGTTGCAAAGCCGGTGTTTTTGCTTCTACCTGGTCTATCTCCACGGCTCGAACCGGAAATTTACGGGACTATCACATGGAGCTCGAAGATCTGGAGACGGGTGCACTGTTAGACCTGAAAAAATCGGATGTACCTGCAAAAAATGAAGAGCTTATCGGGCTAAGCTACGATCAGTTTATCAAAAGTGTGGTACTGGCTCAGGGCGAGTTTGCCAAATTCCTTCAGGTGCCCAAAAAAGAACGCGGGGCATTACTCGAGAAAATCACCGGCACCGAAATCTACCGCCGTATCGGGCAGGAAGTTTTTCTTCGGAATAAAGAACGCGCAGCTGCAATCGATGCTAAAAAGAGCAAAATTGAAACGTTCAAAGAGCAATTATTAGAAGAGGAAGTCTATAAACTGAAGCAAACCGAAGCCGAGAAACTGCAACAGGAACGTGATAAGATCAAGTCGAAACTGAAACATCTCGATAAGGAAATCGACCTGAAAACTAAACTCCGGCAGGAAGAGGCCGAACTGGCTAAAACCGAAAACGAACTTCAAGAACTAAAAGTTCGCCAACAGGAATTCAATTCCGAAAAAGGCCTCAAACTCAAGCGACATCAGGAAATTCAGGTATTTGGCGACGACCTCAACACCTGGCAAAGCCTTACCGAAAAAGTCAAAGACAAGCAAAGCGAAATCAAGACAGCAAGCGAGGCGATCAAAACTGCCGCAGCAGAACGCAACCGACTTAAAAGTGAAATCAGCGAAGTGTTTAAACTGGATGTTTCTCCGGAGCATTTTTCCGAAAAGCTGGATGCTTACAAAACTGATTTGCGCAAGCTTATAGCGGAGCGCAATACCATAGCCACCAGTTTTACCAATACCAAAACCCATCTCAAAAGTCTGGCATCTCCACTTAATTTTGACAGTGATCCGTCCGATACTGCTGCTTTTGAGGCTGAAGTACGCCGAAACCTAACCAGCAAACAGAAAACTTACGAGGAGCTTGAAGTCCGCTTTGATCTTAAGAATCAGTCGGTAAACGATGAAAAAGGAAAATTGCAACAACAACTGAAGCAATTGCGCCAGGCTGAAAAAAGCGCCACTGCAATAGAGCATTTAAAGAGCATCCTGCAAGAACGGCAAACCGAAGCCACACAAATCACGGAGCAACAAAAAGGTATACCGGAACAACTGACTTCGTTTAGGACTCAGATCGCGCTCAAAGAAGCTCAGCTCGAAGCCAAACAATACAAACTGGAGATCGAGAATCTGCAAAAGCAACTTAGTGATTACCGCCGTGAATTAAAAGATAATGAACCCTGCCCTCTCTGCGGTGCGGTGCATCACCCCTACGCCGAATATCTTCCATTAGCAGAAAACGGACTCAAAACGGCAATTGACGCGCTAAAGCAGGAACTTAATGAGTTATCCCAAAAACGTACGGCCACCGAAACCTCTTTAAACCAACTGAAAAATCAGGAAAAGCAGCTTCTTGAACGAATCAGCCTTGGGACTGCGCAGCTTAAAACCGAACAGGATAACTTTGATAGGGAATTTAAAGACCTCTCAAAAGAAGTTTCCGCAGGCAATTTTAAAGAACTTGAAAACAGTCTGGAAGAACAGGAACGCCAGCTTAATCAGGCTGAGGCGCTGCAAAATGAACTAAAACTGTTGCACACCTTAAAGAGTCAGACCGAAGACCTGAGTACGCTCTTAAAACAGGGAAAACAGGTTTCCCAAGAAATTGAAAAGCGCTTTATCGGGAAAATTTCGGAATTTGAAAATATTTTAGAAAGAATTACAAATGCCTGGAAACGCAATGAACAAAACCTCCAACAGCAACAGCAGCTTTTAAAAGCAGCTGAAACTACAGCAAAACAAGTGCAGGAGCAGCTGAGCAGATTGAGCAAAAACCTGGCTGCTGCACTGCAGCAAAAAGGCTACGACTCCATAGAACTGGCTTTACAACAGCGCTTACCGGCAGGTGAGGCAC
The DNA here is from genome assembly GCA_964398145.1 of uncultured Flavimarina sp. Taxonomy (GTDB): domain Bacteria; phylum Bacteroidota; class Bacteroidia; order Flavobacteriales; family Flavobacteriaceae; genus Leeuwenhoekiella. The sequence continues at coordinate 6,038 of CAYNMH010000092.1, forward strand.
AGGCTTTGGCTACCGAACATCAAAATTTACAAAATGCGATGCTTCAACTCAACACGTTGCATGCTAAACTTGAAAAATCTATTACAGGGCTAAAAGAAACCGTCGGTAACATCCCGATCGAAGAACTTAAACAACAGCAGCACGAGCAGAATGAAGCACTAACAAAAAATGAAAGCGCATTTAATGAAGTTTCGCGATTGCTTAAAAACCAAAAACAAAATTTGGAAGCCATTGAGCAACTGCAGCAGGAAATAAACACCAGTATTGAAGAATCCAGACACTGGTACATTCTCAACGGTTTAATCGGCGATTCTAAAGGCGATAAATTCAACAATTTTGCTCAGGACCTGACCTTGCAGCAATTACTGCTTTTGGCTAATAAACGCCTGGTTCAGCTTACAGACCGCTACCGCATCGATCAGCCGGGGGATGAAGAAGACGACAGTCTCGTAGCTATTGATAAGCATATGGGCGGGCAACGCCGCTCCATCAAAACCCTGAGCGGCGGCGAGACCTTTATTTTGAGTCTCGCGCTGGCATTGGCGCTCTCTGATTTGGCTTCGCGAAATATTGAAATCAACAGCCTTTTTATCGATGAAGGTTTTGGTACGCTCGACCCGGAAACCCTGGATCAAACCCTCGATACCCTTGAAGTGTTGCAAGCCGAATCCTCCAAAATGATTGGCGTCATCAGCCACGTGGACAGTCTGAAAGAACGTATTGCTACCCAAATTCAGCTTACGCAAAACGGACAGGGATACAGCACCTTGAAGGTGGTTTAATATTATTATTGCTATTGTTATTGTAATTTGCCCTGAAAATTGGGGTTTTCTGATGAGCTACGTTAGCAACTGTATTAAGAATTATATTGATTTGGTATAATTAGGATTGTCCTATTTTGTTCTTTAGTCCTCTTTTTCTTCAGCATAGCAAGAAGTACCCGTTAAAAATTTTCGAAGCCTTGGAGAAAATTTAGGGAACTTCTTGCGGTTTTGCCTGATAAGGCAAAAATACCTTAGAAAAAGTGTCGTTTCTTTTGGTTCGTTTTCTTTGGACAAGCAAAGAAAATGAACAAAACACCCTGCAGAAACTAAAATACCTGTAACCGACTTTATGAGGTTCACGAGCTCCAAAACCACTAAAAAATTTCGACCTAAAGAAAAAGAACCTATATTCAATTATGCCTATTCTTCACAGTTTCACTTTATATTTTAAGTCGAATATTTACAAAATCAATGATGATGCAAAAAAAAAGAGACCCTCTCGAGTCTCTTTTCGCATTAATGATATAGGGTATTATTTAACTTCTGCTATAAATTACATCAGCATCTTTTACATTTTGGGGTAAATCATTCATGGTATTATAAAAAGCGTTTTTGTTATTATAAACCCGGTCAGGACGCTCGCCTACAATGATATATTTTACACTCATATCAGGAGCATTCAGGTTTACCTGATCCTGAATACGCATGGTCTGATCCTGAATATCAGTTCCCATATCTTCCAGTTTTGCAATAACGTAAAGCATTTTATTACTGGCGCGTACTTCTTCAATATCAAGTGATTTCTCAGTTCCGGTAATTTCAGCCTCTACAACCAAACTGCGTTCTACATTTTCTTCATCGGGCATTTCCACATCAATGGTAGGAACTTCTACTTGTTCCTCTTCCATCACCACCACTACTTTAGGTACTTCAACCATTTCAGTACGGGTACTGATGTCCACATCTGCCCAGTCCACGTCATATTCGGGTAATTCACCGGCTTCAGTTTCCACATCCACAGCAACTTCTGGCAATTCCCCGGAATCCTTTTTATTTATATCACAACTGGTCGCTAAAACCAGAGCCAATCCTAAGGGTAAAATAAATTTTTTCATAACGATTTGTTTTGGTTATCAATTGTTTATCTCCAATTTAAAAGTCTAATCCTGTACCGCCCGTTAAGTACTTCTCAATTGTGGACACTTTAACCTTCAACAGGTAATATGTTAATACTTTTAATAATCATTTCGAATACTGACTTCACAGCTTTGCTAAAAAATGCATACTTCCCGATAATAGGTATTTAGTGCTTCTCCTCTGCTTTTGATAACTTAGCGCATTACCTACGATTGTAACCAAAATGAACACTATGTTTCCTAAGAACACCTACATCGAAAGACGCGCTATTCTCAAAAACACCCTTAAAACCGGAATCATTCTCTTTCCCGGAAACGGCGAAAGCCCGATGAATTACGCAGATAACTGGTACCCCTTTAAACAGGACAGCAGTTTTTTGTACTATACCGGAATAGATCATATTCCCAACTTGTATTTCCTGATCAATATAGATACCGGTGAAGAAATCCTCTTTGGAAACAATACCACCGCAGAAGAAAAAGTGTGGGTAGGTGCTACTCAAAAACTGGAAGCCTACGCCGAACAATCGGGTTTTCAAACCGTAAAACCGCTCCGGGAAATCAGTTCGTATCTCGACGCCCAACTCAAAAAAGGCCAGCCGGTGCACTACCTCCCACCCTATCGTTTTGAACAAAAAATTGCCGTGAGCGAATTGCTGAACATTCCTGTTAAAGATCTTGACGCCCACAAGTCGGTCCCGCTTATCAAAGCCATCGTTTCGCAACGGGAACGCAAGAGCAAGGAAGAATTAGAGCAACTGGAAGAAGCGGTAAACATCACTCGTGCGATGCACAAACATGCCATCGTAAATACCCGTCCAGGTATGACCGAAATGCAGATGGCCGGCCAGTTAAACGGTATTGCCGTGAGCGGCGGTGGCGGACTCGCATTCCCAATAATTCTTACCAAAGACGGGCAATATCTGCACAATCACGCTTCGCAAACCGTATTGCAGGACGGTGATCTGGTGCTGTGTGATTGTGGAGCCTATAATGAAATGGGATATGGCGGCGATATGACACGTACCTTCCCGGCGGGTCAACGTTTTAGTCCGCTGCAAAAGGACGTCTATAACATCGTACTCAACGCCCACAATACGGCGGTCGCTGCTTTAAAACCCGGAATACGCTTTAAAGACGTGCACCTTTTGGCTTCCAAAAAACTGGTGGAGGGGCTTACTGATTTCGGTCTGATGAAAGGCAATGCAGACGATGCCGTGGCTGCAGGGGCACATACGCTGTTTTTTCAATGCGGACTGGGTCATATGATGGGACTCGACATTCACGATATGGAAAATCTGGGTGAAGACTATGTAGGCTATACGCCCGAACTGAAGAAAAGTACCGAGTTTGGACTGAAATCCCTGCGTCTGGGAAAAGAACTACAGGAAGATTTCGTGCTTACGGTAGAGCCCGGTTTATACTTCAATCCGTTTTTGATTGACGAGCGCAGAGCGGAAGGCAAATACCTCGACTTTGTAAATTATGATGCGGTGGAGCAGTTTAAAACTTTCGGTGGAATACGCGTTGAAGAAGATTTTGTCATTACCAAAACCGGAAGCAAACTGCTGGGTGAACCGCTAGCCAAAACCGTAGAAGAAATCGAAGCCTTACGAAACAACTAAAAATTATGAGAAATCTTTTTGTCCTCTTTCTATTAATAAGCGCCGGTATTGCGGTAAATGCACAGGAAACCGATCCTGCAAAATTGACGCTCGACCGGATCTACAATTCCGGGGAATTCAATGCAGACCGCGCCCGCTCGATCTCGTGGATCAATGAGGGTGATGCTTTTGTCACAATCGAAAATGAAAACGGTAATGACCAACTTATCAAATACGAGAGTAAGTCAAACGAACGTTCGGTTTTTCTGAGTGCAAACGCGCTTACACCGGAAGGTGCAGATCAGGCGCTCAATGTGGCCGATTTTAGCCTTTCTAATGACGAGAGCAAGGTGCTTATTTTCACCAATACCAGCCGGGTGTGGCGTTCCAACACCAAAGGCGATTACTGGGTCTACGATTTTGATACTCAAAAACTGAAGCAATTAGGTACACAGCTACCTGCATCGTCGCTGATGTTTGCCAAGTTTTCAGATTCTAACGAAAATATCGCTTACGTTTCCGGCTTCAATTTGTATGAAGAAAACTTCAACACCGGCAACGTTACGCAGTTAACTCAGGACGGAAGCGGAGACCTTATCAACGGAACTTTTGACTGGGTTTATGAGGAAGAATTTGGCGCCCGCGACGGCTTCCGCTGGAGTCCTGATGGCGAACACATCGCGTACTGGCAACTGGATGCTTCCGAAATCGGAACCTTTTATATGATCAACACGACCGATTCGGTGTATTCAAAACCCATCCCCATTCAGTATCCCAAAGTGGGTTATGACCCGTCATCCGCTAAAGTGGGTATCGTCAATACCGAAACCAAAAAAACCAGCTGGATTCCAGTTCCCGGCGACCCGGTGCAGCATTACATTCCGGCTATTCAATGGATTGATGCCGATCTGCTCCTCATTCAGCAGCTAAACCGCAAGCAAAATACCCTTAAGATTTACACCTTTAAACCTTCCACCCAAAGCATTAAAAACGTGTACACCGAGACCGAAGACACCTGGGTTGATCTGCAATACCCTGATGTTTCGGCAAATCAATGGGGGCAAAACGATTTGTTGCTTACCGAAGCTAAAGATGCCTTTTTGCGTATGACCGAAAATGATGCCTGGCGACATATTTATAAGATCGATTTAAAAACCGGCAAAAAAACGGTACTCACTCCGGGCGATTATGACGTGGCGGCCTTTTATACGGCTAGTGATAAAAAGGTGTTCTTTTCGGCTTCGCCGGAAGACCCTGCGCAGCGTTATCTGTTTGAAGCCTCACTTAGCGAAAAAGGCACACCCAAACGCCTGACTCCGGTTGAATATGCAGGCATCAACACTTACCAGATCGCTCCTAACGGTGAGTTTGCCATTCACAATCATACCGATGTGAACACCCCTACCAGCACACGACTCATCAGTCTGCCCGATCATAAAACGATCAAAGTGCTCGTGGATAATGCTGCATTGAACGAGAAACTGGCCCAACTCGATTTACCGGAAACCGATTTCTTTCAGGTGGAAACCGAAGACGGCATTGTGGTGGAAGGCCGCATTACCAAACCCACAGATTTTGATCCAAATAAAAAATATCCGGTGCTTTTTCACGTCTATGGCGAACCCTGGGGACAGATGGCTACCGATAATTTTATAGGTATGTACGATATCTTTTTGGCCCAAAACGGCTTTGTGATCATCAACCTCGACAACCGCGGTACACCTTCCCTGAAGGGCAGTGACTGGCGCAAATCCATTTATCGAAAGGTGGGCGTGGTCAATTCGCGCGATCAGGCGATGGCTGCTAAAAAATTACTGAACGACTGGAGTTTTCTGGATGCGGATCGCGTTTCGGTATGGGGCTGGAGCGGTGGCGGCTCGATGACGCTCAACCTGATGTTCCGCTATCCCGAAATCTATAAAACGGGAATGTCGGTAGCCCCTGTTGCTAACCAACTCTTTTACGACAACGTCTATCAGGAACGCTATATGGGACTTCCGCAGGAAAATAAAGAAGATTTTGTGGAAGGTTCGCCTGCTACTTATGCTAAAAACCTCGAAGGAAACCTGCTTATCGTTCACGGTACGGGCGATGATAATGTACACTATCAGAATATGGAATTTCTGGTCAACGAACTTATTGCAAACAACAAGCAATTTACGATGATGGCCTACCCTAACCGTTCGCACGGCATTTATGAGGGGGCCAACACCCGACGGCATTTATATACGCTGCTTACCAATTACCTTTTTGAACATAACGAAAAGTAAATCAAGCGGCCTTTAAAAAATGAAAACCCCACAAGCTCGTTTAGCTTGTGGGGTTTCTGGTTTTATGTATGTTGAGGAATTAAGCGGCTACCGCATCGCGCCCGGCTGTTAGTAGCTGAGCCTCGATGCGTTCTTTCCATTTTTTAGCGCGGTTTACCTCGTAATTTTGTGCAGCATCCACTTCCGAATCGTAGAAACTGAGGACTGAAGAAGGCTTGTTGGTTTTAGAAACCAGCTCAAGCGCTACTGCTTCGAGCGTATGTTGAATTTTACCGTCTATTTTTTTTGAAACTACCTGCTCCTGAAGCACCACACGACTAACACCAGCTAAATCAACCTGTTGTACCAAAATAGTTTCGTCAAGCAACTGCCCAAAAAGCACCTGATTTTTTTGACTATCTAAAGCGATTTCACGGCCATTCCAGGCTTCTTTTTGCTCCGGTTTAATACCCTGGCGGGCGGCTTCGGCTTTGAGACGGTCTGCTACTTTTTTTGTACGGCCAGAGCCAAAAAGAATAAGAGCTATATAAGGGATGGCTACCAGGCCTATTACTACGGCAAATACGAAGATCATATCTATTTTCATTATAAAAAGTTTTATGTTGTT
>CAYNMH010000092.1:12518-14049 GCA_964398145.1 uncultured Flavimarina sp.
GCAGGAGCCTCTGCACGATCAGTCTGCGTACTGAGATCAAAAGCATAAAGGCTATTCCCCGCAGCAAAAAACAGGGAAATACCTATTAAAAATGTTTGAATGAATGCCTTCATAATACGGTACAAATGTAGAGCAGCAACTGTTAAGTTGCTGCTAATTCTTCTAAAAATATTCAGATCCTATTTTAATATTCAGGTTCTACATTCGTATCGGTCAGCGTGTTTACAAAATCTACCAAAGCGGTTAATTCCGTTTCGGTAAGATTGAGGTTGTCAAAAGGCAGGGTTTGATGCGGAAGGTCAAAACCAAGGCCGGCACCACCGCCTTTATTGTAAAAATCCATCACCTCCTCGAGCGTGGTATAAACCCCATTGTGCATATAGGGTGCAGTCACACCCGCATTGCGCACCGTAGGCGTTTTAAACATGCCGCGTTGTATGGGTTCTTCATACATAAAATAAAAGCCCAGATCGTCATCAACGGTTTTGTTTGCCGCCGTTTCGGGCACTCCAATTATTTCCTTTTCGGTGTCTGCGAAAAAAGGCGGTACCGTTCCGCCGGTTAGCGGCATAAAGTGACAGGTTGCACATAAAGCTTTCCCCATATACAGGTTCATCCCCAGCTTTTCAGACTGGGTAAAGGTATTTTCTTCCCCACGCATATTTCGGTCAAATTTAGAATCGAATGCATTAAGGGTTGAGATATAGGCTGAAAGCGCCTTGATGGTCTCATCATTACTCCATTTTCGGTTTGTACCGAATACTTCACCAAAAGCCTTGACGTAGATACTATCCTTCAAAATCTCATCTGAAAATTCATGAATACTGCTGTTGAATTCTTCTTCATTTGAGAATACCCCTGAAATTTGAGCTAAAAGATTATTCGCTCTGCCGTCCCAAAAGTAGGCCTGTTGAAAGATGGCATTAATTAATGTGGGCGTATTTCTTTTAAGGGGTTTACCCGAATTATTTAAATTAACGGTTAACCCATCGGCGTAAGCCTTTTCAGGAATATGGCAGGTAGCGCAGGCCATTTCTCCATTTTTGGAGAGATTTTTATCAAAAAATAACTTTTTGCCCAATTCAATTTGCCTATCAGATGGATTCTTGTTAGTTACCTGCCTGAAAAAATCGACATTAAAACTATTCTCTTCAAAGAAGGTTGGCGCATCAAAATTGTAGGGTTCATATACCGAAGGCTCCCAGAGCTTTGAAGTCTTCCGTATTTCAAGCCAACTTCGGGTAATGGGATTAAAATAGTCGAGTAAAAAAGTGTAGCGATCGAACGTTTCAAAGTCTGGATTATCATCTATAAATGCAACAGCGCGGTCAATTTGTTCTTTAAACTTTTGATCCAGTTCGGCATCCCGCTCTACTATTAACTTACGAATGCTAAGATCATAAGTTGTATAAAGGGAATTCAACGACAACTGAGTCTCTTCCAGTCCCAATCCGCTTACAGGCGTGTCAAAACCCGTAATTCCAAAACTGAGTACACGCATCAACTGCTGATGGGTTGCGATAAAAAAGCG
>CAYNMH010000093.1:0-3306 GCA_964398145.1 uncultured Flavimarina sp.
CCCGTGTAAAAAAAAGAGAGGTCACTTCCTTCCTTAAAGTCGATAAAGTAGCCGGTAAGCCGTAGTTTCAGCCTGGAACTTCGGTACACATAACTCAAATCCAGATTTCGAATTTTTTCTGCCGATGGGTTTTCTAAGCTTGCGTTGCTTTGCCGGGAGTTGGTAAATACCGTGGTATAGGGAAGGGGTTGAGCCGCTAAAGCCGAATTAAGCAGGAGGTACTGCTTTCCATCTAACTTATAGGTGAGTCCTGCTTTTACGCTGGGTGCAAAAAAGCTTACCTGCCTGCTTTTTCCCAGAGACAGGTCACCGGGATAATAGCCGTTTTCATACAGACCTTCCCGTTGATACCGGGTGTGCTGAACTTCAATTGCTGCATAGGCATCCAGATGCTTATACCGGGCCTGAAGTTGGAGGAAACCCAGAGCTTCAAAAGCCTGAATAGTGTAATCGTATTTATAACGATCCCCTTCCTGCACCAGTCGATTACGGTTTTGGAGATCGCTTTGAGCCAAATTCCCGCCGGTTGTGGCATCATCTTCTGCAAAACTGTCAATATCGAGCCAGAGGCTTCCGCCCAAAAGATCACTAAGCTCTGCGTAATTCTCACTTTTAAATTGGGTTGCCGAAAGCCTTGCGGTGAGTTTTAGTTTTTCAGATAACGGGGTGTTAAGTACCGAAGCAATCTGAATCATTTGATCTTCATTTACATCGTTTTGCATCGCGTAAACTGCGTTCAACCCGCTCTGTGATGCAACGGCGTTTGCCTTATAAAGCGACTCCCAGTCTAGTTGTCCATTCTCTATAAAAGCTTTTCGTGCCAGATAGGCATTCTGATAATCGGCTGCAGAGGGATTTGGGAATCTTAGAAAATAGCTTGGTAAATTCTGATAGTAATTGGGTGCAGGGTTGCGGGCACCTCCTACATAACTTGAGGTATTGTTTTCCGTTTCAACGAGAGTGCTTCCGGTATTGTCTATGCGGGAATTTGCTGTTTTGCCCCATTGATAGGCGGCACTTGTGGTAAGTAAACCCTGTTCCCCAAAGTGCCAGTTATGAGAAAGCAGGATCATCGGTTCGTTAATTTCGCGAATGCGGGCATTGCGGATACTTCCATTTTGATAACCCCAGTTGGGATTGTATTGATCGCCTTTTAAATCAATGACTTCCTGAGTGAGAGCCGTGCTGCGACCACGGCGGTTGGGGGTATAGATGGCCGTGAGGTTAAGACTGTGATGCGGCCCTACTTGTTTTTCTACTGCTGCAAAAAAGGAATTGGTATCATACAGCGTGCCTTCAACATAGCCTTCCTGCCCAAATCTACGCGATGCCAAAACGGAAAATGCCCAGCCTTTTTGAGTAAGACCGCTGCTGTAACTGCCCATCGCACGGCCGGTGTAACTTCGGTTAGCCTGAGCGTAGGAAAGACGCCCGCCCCTGCCCGGGGCTGTTGCCTGCATATTAAAATGCAGCGTGCCTGCGGGACCGCCAAAGCTATAATCGCCGGGATTCATACCAATGGTGAACTCCCGGTTGCGCATGACATCGTTGAGTCCACCCCAGTTGCTCCATTGGGGTCTTCCTGTGCTCAGTTTGTTGAGTTCAATGCCGTTAATAAGTACGCTGCTGTATTTACTGTCCAGACCCCGGGGCCTGAAAAAGGTACTGCTAAAATCAAAGGCAGCGGCATTGCCAAAGGCATCGTTTGTAGCTCCCAAAAGTGGCGAGAGGATGTCGTCCCGCTGCTCTTCGGCATTGAGTTGCAGATCTGACAGGCTGATGAGGGTAAGGTTTTGATTCACTTCGGCCAGGTCAATCTCCAGTGGAATATAATCCAGTTCAATGCTGCTTCCGGGAGTTAAATTTACCGGGAGCCGGAGGTTCAAATATCCGGTTTTTGAAAATTCAAGAGTGTAGTCTCCAGCGGGAAGTGGCCCGGTAAGTTCAAAATTACCAGAAGCATCGGTTTGAACTCCAATAGCTGTGCTAGCGAGTTGAACCTGCACGTCAGGAATTCCTGCTGCCGTAGTGGCGTCTTTTACACTTCCGCGAATGCGAAATTCCTGCCCGTGAGCGATAGAAGCACCCAATAAACATAGGCTTAATGCCAAAATTTTGTACACACTGAAAAAAATTAATTTTCAAAGGGGGCGTACGGAATCTAAAGTAGAAATTAATGTAACTTGCTAAGGTTTATTTAGTTAGAGAATGCAAAATGTTCGATTAAGTGTTTGGGTGCTTCTGATATGTCTGGTTTTCGGCAAACTCACCGGCCAGGAAAAACGGAATTATGAGCTGATAACGCTGGCTTTTTACAACCTTGAAAATCTTTTTGATACCGAAAATGACCTGATCACTTTTGATGACGACCGCACCCCGGACGGTAAAGACCACTGGACGCCCGAAATCTATGCAGATAAGTTGGTCAAAATGGCTGAGGTCATAAGAAAGATTGGTCCTGACGAATCTGCGGACCCTCCGGCAATTATAGGTGTTGCAGAGATTGAAAACAGAAAAGTTCTGGAAGCTTTGGTTACTCAGCCTTCCTTAAAAGCTTTTGACTACGGGATTGTGCATTACGATTCGCCCGATCGGCGCGGGGTTGATGTGGCTTTACTTTATCGAAAAAACCTCTTTAGGCTTATAAGCAGTAAAGCTTTTGAGCTTCCGCTTTACGATCCTGAAGAAAATAACAGGCGTATTTACACACGCGATCAGCTTTTGGTAACCGGAAATCTCGCCGGGGAACGGGTGCATCTTCTTGTGAATCACTGGCCATCCCGTAGCGGAGGTGAGAAACGTACAAAACCACGACGTGAAGCCGCTGCCGCTTTAAACCGAAAAATTATCGATTCCATTTTAAGCGTGGCGCCTTACGCCAAAATCGTCAGTATGGGTGATTTGAACGATGATCCTCAAGATGCCAGCTTGAAGAAAGTTTTGAAAACCAAAGCTAAAATCAAACAAACCGGTCTACAGGATCTCTATAATCCTATGGAAGATCTGGCTCAAAAAGGCTACGGAAGCCTGGCCTATCGAGACAGCTGGAATCTCTTTGATCAGATCATTCTCAGCGCTGCCTGGCTTGATGCAGACTATGCTGATTTCAGTTTTTATAAGGTGGGAATTTTCAACAAGCCTTTTTTACAAACCCCATCGGGTCCCTACAAGGGCTATCCCTTTCGCAGTTTTGCTAACGGAAGCTATACCGGCGGGTACAGCGATCACTTTCCGGTTTATGTATGTTTTGTAAGGGAAGTTAGGGAGTAGAAGAATTGGGTTCGTCTTCAGGATTGGTCGCTAATT
>CAYNMH010000093.1:3406-13826 GCA_964398145.1 uncultured Flavimarina sp.
GGATTGGTCGCTAATTCTACGGCTTTTTTTTTATCGGCATCGAGTTGTTTTTGCTTTTCGCGTAAAGCTTCCATCTCTTCGGTATGGGCGAGTTCTGCGTGGGAGCTGGGTACAATACGGTGTTTTTTAGCTAAAGCATACTGTACGGTAATTTCGGCCCCAAAAAATAGAATAAGACAGGTATAATTCACCCAAAGCAAAACCAAAACGATGGAAGCTGCCCCTCCATAGACAGAAGCGGGATTGCTGCTTGAAAAGTAAATGCCCAATACGTATTCCCCAATTAAAAATAAGACCGCCGTGATGCTGGCCCCTAAAACGGTAGTTTTGTAACCCATTTTGACATCAGGAAGTATTTTAAAAATGGCAGCAAAGAGAGCGGCTATAAAAATGAAGGAGACCAGAAAGCGCAGGATATCTGCGAAAATTACGGTGACTTCTGGCGCAAAGTTAGCAAAGTAGTCGGTGAGGATATTTAGTAAAACAGTAACTACAAAAGCTACCAAGAGCATAAAGCCCAGAACCAAAACCATCCCAAAAGCAATGGCCCGGTTGATGAGCATGCGTTTGAAGTTCTGCTTTTTCTCGGTGACATTCCAGATGGTATTCATCGCTTTTTTCATCTGAAAAAATACTCCTGTAGCACCATAAATCAAAGCACCAATACTAATGATCAGTGTGATCCAGTTGTCATTCTCGAGGGTGACGTTGCTGATGATTTCCTCAATAGATTTAGCAACTTCCGGCGAAATAAAGCGGGCAATCTCATCGTGTATACGACCCTGTACCGCTTTGGCTCCAACAAATGCGCTGGCGATTGAGGTCACAATCATCAACAGGGAAGGCAGGGAAAACAAAGTGTAATAAGCGATTATGGCACTACGGGCAAAAGGGTCATTGCGATCCCAGGCCTCATAAGTCGTTTTTAAAAACTTAAAAAAGTCTTTTATCTTTTTAAAAATGCCTTGCCTCGTATTATTCATCTTCCAAAAAAGGTATTAAAATGTAATCTAATTCATCAACTCCTTTTATGCTCAGTTCCAATTCATCGGTACTATCGGGATATCTGCGCAAAAGGGTGGGGATGACATTTCCGGTATAATTTGCGGGCAGGTCTTTCTGTTCTTCTTCAAACTGGCGGTTACAAACGGCGGCAATTTTGGCATAGTCGTTAAGACTGATGTTGAGTTCCTGGTGATAGCCCTCATCATCTATCCCATCAATAGTGTTATCAACCGAAACCGGATCGTAAATCAATTTATTCTGGCTAATGGAATACGTATTGCCTTTAGTATCTATGTAGGTGTAGGCAGGAGCATTGGGTAAGGTTTTTTTAGTGGTAGTAAGCCCGGGAGTTGCCCCGCAGCCTGCAAGTAGCATTACGATCAAAAGACCCAGATAAAATCGTCCTGCACTATACATATTCTACTCAGTTAGAGGTCGAAAATTACAAAAGCAGATCACGTGAACTTCGGCGTTTAGGCTTAGTTTAACGTTTTATCATTCAACTTTCAGAAATAATTGTAGTTTTGACAAACTTGAAAATATCCCCCCGATGTCAGACTTTTGGTTCTATTTTAAAATCGGTCTGGAGCATGTGCTCGATTACCAGGCCTATGATCATGTCCTTTTCCTGATTGTTCTTACCGTTCCATATGTCTTTAAAGACTGGAAACGCGTATTTCTTCTGGTGACCTTATTTACTCTGGGCCATACGGTATCCCTACTGCTGGCCACTTATGGCGTGGTACGCGTAAATCGTGCGATTATAGAATTTCTGATCCCGGTCACCATATTTGTCACAGCTCTTTACAATGTATTTACTGCCGGGAAAGGAGCTTACAAAGATAAATTAGGTGTATTGCTGATTACAGCTTTATTTTTTGGCCTTATTCACGGATTAGGTTTTTCTTCGTTTTTTATTCAGCTTACGGCACATTTATCAAGCAGACTCTTACCGCTGGCCGAATTTGCCCTGGGTATCGAAGCGGCACAGCTCATTATAGTCCTGATTGTGCTCATTCTTGGCTTTTTAGGTCAAACAATCTTCAGGTTTTCTAAAAGAGACTGGATGGTTGTGATTTCATCAGTGGTTATTGGGATGGTGATACCGATGTTAATAGCAAATTATCCGTGGTAAACCACAATTTTGCGGATGAGAAGCAGGCTAAGTTTTTTATCTTCGCAAACTTAAAGAATTGCACGCCAGTTGTGCACGTTTCTCGATCTGTATGCCTTCAATTACAAAAGATAAACAACATAAATACGATGTTGCCTACCTGCGTATGGCCCGTGAATGGGCGAAGCTTTCATACTGCAAACGCAAGCAGGTGGGGGCACTCATCGTAAAAGATAAAATGATTATTTCAGACGGTTATAACGGGACACCTACCGGTTTTGAAAATCATTGCGAGGATGAAGCCGGCTATACCAAGTGGTATGTGCTTCACGCCGAAGCTAATGCTATTTTAAAAGTAGCGTCTTCCACACAATCCTGTAATGGGGCAACCTTATATATCACTTTATCTCCATGTACCGAATGCAGTAAACTCGTGCACCAGGCCGGGATAAAACGCGTGGTCTATCATATGGGTTACAAAGATCCCAGTGGCCTTGATTTTCTAAGAAAAGCGGGTGTTGAAGTGGTGTGTATTGAAAATATAGATGCCTAATGGGAGGTTATCAAAAAAAATACCTGCCTATCTTTTTCTGCGTGGCCGTGGTTATAGGGATCGCTATAGGCAGCAAACTCAATTATGGTGCAGCTTCCTCTGCCATTTTAGGCGGTAATTCTAAAAAAGAAAAGCTTAACCGGCTTATTGATTACATCGATTATGAATATGTAGATCCCATCAATACAGACAGTATTGTAGATGTTACCGTAAACGGAATACTTGAAAATTTGGACCCTCATTCCGTATATATCCCTCCCAGTGAATTACAGGAGATCACCGAAAGTATGAAAGGGGATTTTGTAGGTATTGGAGTGAGCTTTTACAATTTTAAAGATACGATTACCGTGATGCGATCCCTTACGGGAGGCCCCAGCGAAAAGGCCGGTATCAGGGGCGGAGACCGCATCATTGCTGCAGACGGACAAGCGCTTACCGGACGTATTGCATTGCAGGATACTGTCGTAAACCAACTTAAAGGAAAAGCAGGTACCGTTGTCGACTTAACCATACGCAGGCCCGGTAGGGATGGGGTGATGCATGTTAAGGTAAAACGCGATGTGGTGCCGCTCAGAAGTGTTGACGCCGCTTATATGATTACCGATACCCTGGGCTATATCAAAATCAACCGCTTTGCAGAAAGTACGCCCGATGAGTTTAAAAATGCACTTCAAAAACTAAGAAAAAAGGGCTTAAAGCAACTGGCTTTGGATTTGCGCGGAAATCCCGGCGGATATATTTCGGCAGCAGAAAAAATAGCAGATGAATTTCTTGAAGAAGATAAGCTCATTTTATTTACTAAAAACAAAACCGGAAAGATCGAAAATACCTATGCTACAGATAAGGGCGATTTTGAAAACGGACAGGTTTATGTGCTTATCAATGAAAACTCGGCTTCTGCCAGTGAAATTGTTGCCGGTGCGCTTCAGGATAACGACCGCGGGGTGATCGTGGGCAGGAGATCTTTTGGCAAAGGACTGGTACAGCGCGAGATGGATCTGGGTGATGGCAGCGCCGTACGGCTAACCATCGCACGTTATTACACGCCTACAGGGCGCAGCATACAGCGACCTTATGACGAAGGTAACCAGGCTTATTATGAAGATTATCTTAAACGCTACAAGAATGGGGAAATGCAAAGTGTGGACAGCATCACCACAGCAGACAGCTTACGCTATGTGACCCCTAAAGGAAAAGTGGTCTATGGCGGCGGAGGTATTATTCCTGATGTATTTATACCCAAAGACACCAATTACGAAAAAGAAGCCATCACGTACGCCCTGCGTTCGGGAGCCATGGCGCGTTTTGTTTTTGAACTGATTGAAGAGCGCAGGCCTTACTATAACAGTCTTTCCTATGATGATTTTGCACAGAATGTTTCCGTGAGCGATGCGACGGTTGACGCTTTTGTAGGATATCTTAACGACCGAAATTTAAAAATCAGGATTAAAAACTATAAAAACGATTTAAAGCGTTATCTTAAAGCCGTGATGGCCCAGCAGCTTTTTGGAAATACTATTTTTGAAGAACTCATCAATGAAGAAGATGCGGCCATCTTGAAAATTAAGGAATTAAGCCGTAATGAACGATGATTATCATTGCTTCCATATTTGTGTTTTGCATCGCAGCAGTCTTCAGATTGCTCGATAACAGCGCGGGAATCCTTATTTCTAATGGGATTTCGGTGAGTCCTTTCTATCTTTCACGCGCAGAGATAAAAGATCAGATGAAAAAGATTAGCAATAAACAGTTGCGTCGCAAGTTGAAGCGTACGTTACTTTTTCAGCGCTTGCATCTGCTTTTTTTAATTCTCGCCGCAGTGACTTTTCTTGCAGGGATTATATATGAGTTTTATAATCCTACTCTGGTTTCCCTGCTCTAAGCAATTTCTTAATGCGATTTACGTGCTTTTCTGCTTTTCTCGGAGATTTTACGCGATATCATCAAAATCGCCAAAAGTAATATTGCACACAGACAAGCAATAACCGAGATCACAGCTACCATACTGTTTCCGCTTAAAGGAGCCGAATAATCTACTTTGGTCAGATTAAAAATTAAAAGAGCGCTTGCGAGTGCAATAAGGATGTAAAGAACAACTTTCATTTTTCAGAATAATTTTATACAAAATTCAGCAATCTGCAGGTTTCAATCTGCTTTTTAAAACAATCCCTGAATATTTGTGGTAAACAGTTTTACGGCCATCGCCAGCAAAATTACACCAAAGATTTTGCGTATGATGCTAATTCCCTGTTTTCCGAGTATTTTTCCAATCTTTCCGGAGGCCTTCAGTACCAGATATACGAAAAGTACATTGACGATAATAGCTACAATAATATTTTCTACCGCATATTCTGCGCGTAGCGAAAGCAATGAAGTCATGGTGCCTGCTCCTGCTACCAGTGGGAAGGCCAGGGGAACAACACTCGCCGTTTCGGGAGCATCATCTTTATAAAGTTGAATGCCCAAAATCATTTCTAAAGCGATAAAAAAGATTATAAATGCCCCGGCAACAGCAAATGAGTTGACATCTATCCCAATCAGGTTTAGGATTTCTTTACCTATAAATAAAAACATTACCATAAGTGCAGCCGCCACGATGGAAGCTTTTTCACTCTGAATATGGCCTACTTTTTCACGTAACCCAATGATTATGGGTATGCTGCCTATAATGTCAATTATCGCAAATAAGATCATCGTTGCTGTTGCGATTTGCTTAATATCAAAGTTCATAATCTACGTCCTTTTTTTGAGGGCGCAAATTTACAGCTATTTAATTGAATATTAATCAGTTTTAGCTTCAGATTTAACGAATACTTAATCTATACTTTTTAACTGTGAAACACGGAAAAAAGCTGCGAAGCTTTGGTGTAAACGGAGCCATAAATAAGGCAATTGCCCTATTCTTTCCCTTAGAGACCGTCCCTAATATTGCTCGAAGATCAGAAGGTTTCCGTTGAGAGCCCGGATGACTTAAACATAGCCGCTCATTTAAAATAGACATTAAAGTTAAAATTATGAAAGCGATTACCCTACCTAAATGGTTCTATATTCTATGCTGTCTCACACCGGGATTTTTATCCTGTAGTGCAGAAGACGATACTACTGCTGAAACCGAACAAAACGCTCCCGGAAAAAACCTGGAATGGGAAGTCTTTTATCAGGCTGAAACCGGCGAGAGCATTACCCGCTTCGAAATATCTGATGATGCTCAATGGCTTTTTTATACAAATGGTTTAGGGGTTTCCTACAGGGTTAATAAAACCACAGGAGAGAAGAGCATTCTGGGAGGCATACCTCTGCAATTTGAAAAGGGAAAGTTATATCTGTATGCTATTAAAAATTACAAAAGCTACTTTTCAGTTTCAGAGGATTATGGAGCTACCCAACAGGAACATCTGGTAGGAACGTATACTAATTTTGCGGCAGGCTGGTACACAGGAACGTTTATGAACCTGATCGTAAACCGCATGTTTGTGTTGCCCAATGGCGATCTGATGCTGCCCCATATTATGGACAGGGCCAATAATGCCGCGTATTTACAGGATAATTACCTGATTGCAGTTTCTAAAGACGGGGGCACTACCTGGTCGCGTAAAGAAAGTCAGAATTCGTTTATAGCGGTTGCACAAGGTAACCGGCTCTTTGCTATAGACGAGGCTTGGGACGGGGTAAATTCTTCCCAACTCTACTACTCCGACGATCTGGGGGCTACCTGGCAAATGTCTGATCTGGAATACAATCCCCAGGCTGTGGACCGGGAAGGCAACCTGATCTTCGGTTTTGGTACTGAGTTAAGGAAATTAAACGGAACTACCTGGAAACTCTATGGTTGGGATCAGGACAAGGAGCCATTTGTTTTACTCTCTGGGTTGAAGTATGGAGGGCAACGAGGGGATGATCCTAACGGAAGACGAATGGACGATCTGGAGTTTGATGCCCAGAACCGGTTGTATACGATAGGTAAAAACTTTAACACGATCTGCAGGGCCCGTTTAGAGTGATATTGTTTTCACTATAAATCTGAATAGCTGTATCGGTTGTCTGGTGTTCCACAGGGGACAGGCAAAGTCTTTCACTTGGGAGTTCAACGAGAAAGGTAACAGGACATGAGGTTTAGAACAGTGCCTTTCATTCCCTAAAACAGCAATATTTAAATTAAATCAATGAAAAAGAAATTCAACAGCAAGTGGACCGCTTTGTCGGTAAACCTTTTTTTCGCAGGAAGTCTCCTATGTACGTTAGCATCTTGTGATGATGCCTTTAGCAGCGACGACGATCTTTCATGCAGCAGTGCAGAAATGAAGTTACCCGAAATACCGGCAGGAACGCTTTTTACGGAACCGATAGATCTCAATATAACCAACCCGGTTATCAAAGAGACCATTGAGGTATTTCCGGGGCAACGATCAAGTGCCAATTACAAAGGAGTAGGTGCAGGTGGGCTGGAGCGCGATTTAAGTCAGATGCAGGTGCGCTGGAACTTTGAACACGGCAATCTTTTAATCAATCCCGAAACGGGAGAGTACTACCAAAAAGAAAAAGTAGAACAAATGCCTTCTTTTCAGTTCATTTTTTCTAAAGGATTTATTACCGATCTTCCCGATAATCAGATTCAGAAAGGAGATATTTTTACATCCTTTCAAGCGGTAATCACAAATAAATGCGGAGAGACAAACCCGATTAAGGCGCAGGTGAAAATACACAATAGTGGAAATGTCATGCAATACTTACCTGAGCTTACAGGTGTTGCCCGTACCGGTCACATTCAGGCTTTCCATAATAATAAGCTGTATCTGTTATTTGGTAGCGGGGGGACAACCAATTATTCTTATGATATAGCCACACGAGAGCTAACATCACTTCCTCCAATAGACTTCAGTCAACATGGCTTTGACCTGAATAGCCAGAATGCCGTATCTGCTCTGGAAAGAGCGCTTTTTGAGGGCACCCCCTGGCATAACCCATTTACGACCTATGCTCAAAAGGGCTCCCGGCTTTATTTTACTATGCCCAGAGAGGCTACTGGCAAGGATGATGTTTTATGGGAATATGACTTAGAAACGTTTCAGTTAACCAAATTAGCCAGTATAGACCGCACTGTTTATGACAGCTTCTTAGGGCCTACTGACGGGGTGCACGGAGGTTTTGCCACTGCCGGGAAAATGGCACTTTGGGAGAATAAAATTTACTATTTCCCTTTATATAAGGACAAGATCTTAGGAGAAAAGTATATAGGTGTATTTGACTTAAATACCCGAAAATGGAGCGAAGAAGATATTAGGTTACAGTCAAGCGAACTGGTTCCTCCCTTATCTTATACAGGAAACCCCAATACTGCTGCACGTAGCTATTTCCAGCTGTTTTATGGACTTGATAATCAATTAAAACTGGTTTTTGAAGGAAACCGGGAAGTGACTTATGACCTTACTTCAAAAAGTATTTCGGTTAAAAATTCGGATTATAAACATGTGGATATCGAAAAGCGTGCGACAGGTGGATTTGTACATGACGGGGATTATTACTTCTTGGCCAATGAAGTGGTGGGGGGTGTGACCCAGGAAAACGCTTTCGTATTGTATAAGAAAAATCAGAACGGTAGCGCAGGGGTTGCTAATTTTATTGCCGGTGGCAAAAGACATAACGGAAGACAATTTACCCCGGTAGGCAACACCATGTTTGTGGTAGGTGGAGATGCGGTGCGCTATTGGCTGGAAAAATAGTGCTGGTATGAGAGGAAAATGACTGTCGCTCATCTTAAAAAGTTCTTCATTAAAGCGGTTTTATTAAATCTAATTGTTAACATCAACTTTCTGAGGATAGGCCTGGAGCGCGGGCTGTTGCACTACAGGCAGCATTCTCCGGAGTTTAGCTTTAAGCCTTTTTTCGCGGGGAGGATCGCACTGCATCCCTCCGTCATCCTTCGCAATGACTTAATCAGATGGCATTAGAATCACTTGATAGGTAAACCGTATCTTTGCGGTATGTTTCAGATAGATAAAACCATTGTTTCAGAAGAAGTCATACAGAAGGATTTTGTATGCAACCTCGCTGCCTGTAAAGGAGAATGCTGTATTGCAGGAGAGGCCGGGGCTCCCGTAGAACCCGAAGAAGTTGAAATTTTAAAACGAATATATCCCAAAGTCAAGCCTTTTTTAAGACGAGAGGGAATAAAAGCCATTGAAGAACAGGGCACCCATATCAAAACCGATCTTGACGAACTCGAAACTCCGCTGGTAAATGGTGCCGAGTGCGCGTATGTGACATTTACCAGTGATGGTGTAGCTTCCTGTGGTATTGAAGATGCCTATAATGCCGGGGAAGTAGACTTTAGAAAACCCATTTCCTGCCATTTATATCCCGTGCGGTTACAGGAATATTCCAAATTCACTGCGGTTAATTACCACAAATGGCCTATTTGTGATGACGCCTGTACGCTGGGAAAAGAATTGCAGGTTCCGGTTTATAAATTCACAAAAGATGCGTTGATCCGTAAATTTGGAGAAGCCTGGTATGAAGAGCTTGAAGCAGTAGCAGCACATTTTAGAAAAGAGGATGCAGAGTAAACTTCCCGGCGATCAGGCTTCCATATTTGCAGAGATGAGTGCTTTGGCCTCAGCGCATAATGCGCTCAACCTTTCCCAGGGATTTCCTGGTTTTTCGCCCGATACCCGATTGATGGATTTGGTAAGCCAGGGAATGCGGGCAGGGTATAATCAATACGCCCCACCTGCCGGCCATTTACGCTTACGCGAAAAAGTAAGCGAACTGGTAACGACTTTACGCGGAAGAACTTACGATCCGGTGCACGAAATAAACATCACGGTAGGTGCTGCTGAAGCTCTTTACGTAGCCATTACGGCTTTCGTACATCCGGGCGATGAGGTCATTGTGCTTAAACCGGCTTTTGATAGTTATGAGCCTAGCATTAAATTGCAGGGTGCTATACCGGTTGCCGTCCAACTGAAAGCGCCTTACACAACAATTGATTGGGATGTCGTAGCTTCCGCTATCACTTCAAAAACCCGAATGATCATCATCAATAATCCGCACAACCCGAGCGGAATGGTTTTTAAAGAATCAGATTTACGGCGACTGGAAGCTTTAGTCAGGGATACAGACATTTTGATTTTAAGTGATGAAGTTTATGAACATATCGTCTTTGACGAAAGAACGCATCAAAGTGCAGCTTCGTATCCCGGTATCGCAGAGCGAGCATTAATAACATCATCTTTTGGAAAAACCTTTCACACCACCGGCTGGAAAATGGGTTACTGTCTTGCCCCCAGAGCATTGATGACTGAATTTCGGAAAGTGCATCAAAATGTAGTTTTTAGCGTGCACCATCCCACACAGATTGCCCTTGCACAGTATCTGGAAGAACCTCAGCATTATTTAGGACTTTCTGATTTTTATCAGAAAAAGCGCGATATTTTTTTAAATGCTTTGGAAAACAGCCGTTTGAGTTACACTCCCGCAGAAGGCGCTTATTTTCAGATGATCGATTATAGCGGCATCACAGAGGAGCCTGCGGTAGATTTTGCCAGGCGTCTTACCCGTGAGCACAAACTGGCAAGCATCCCGGTTTCGGTATTCAATATTGATGGAAGCGATGATTTTTTATTGCGTTTTTGTTTTGCAAAAGCAGAAAATGACTTGCTAAAAGCCGCAGAAATCCTAAATTCGATTTAGCAAATATTTAAAACTTTGCGCAGCTTAAAATTGGCCTCATAGTTCAACGGATAGAATAG
>CAYNMH010000094.1:0-13601 GCA_964398145.1 uncultured Flavimarina sp.
GTCTGTTTTTCAGATCATTTAGAAAAGCTTCCTTTAAATCAACAGCCACTGCGCTCCGGGTGAATAAATCGTCAGTTTGCAGTTCTGCAAACAGGTAAGATGCGATAGCGGGGCTCTGTTCCGGGTCAAAAAGCAGGCTGGTTTCTGCGAAATGATTCAGTTTGTTGATCAGATAATCGAGAATAAAATTCGATTCCGGATTGTCGGGAAAATACTGTAGGACTTCTCCGGAAGCTTTCAACTTTAAATTGATACTTTTCTGAACTTCAGTTTCCAGACTATTCCAGAAATACTGAGCATTGGCCCGTATTTGCGGATTGTAGATCAACAAGCCTAAATTCTTATGCTTGTGTACCAAAACCTTCAGAATCTGTGCAGCATCCTGGTCGTGAACGCCCTTCACATAACCCTCGCTATAATTGGAATTACTCACGCGCTGTATGTACTCTAAAAGCTCTGCATCACTCGCATTATATAGCTTGTCGATCGCTTCGGTTTCAAATAATTTATAAGCCAAATAAGCTGCACGATACACGGTTTCATTTTCAGAAACATATTCCTGATCCCAGATCTGGCGGGAGTTGAGCAACACAGGGTTATCCAATTGCTGGTAAAAGTCGGTACCCGTAAGGTGATAGGCCAAAATCCCATCTTTGAGAACTATAGTAAGATCTAATGGCTGCCGGTTTACGCCAAATTTGTGTTTCCCCAGCTTGATGATGTTTTCACCATCTTCATACAGATCTAATTTATCTTTGAGTTTACGCAGGGCATCTTCGCGAGCTACTTTAAGCGCCGTCTCCAGTTCTTCGGCCTTACCGCTATCTTCAAGATCTTTAAGCTGTACAATGATATCGCGCACCTTGTTAATCATCAGGTCGGAAGCAAAATACCCGTTGATCTCATCTGCCGAACCCAGACTTTGAGCTCTTTTCACCACTCCTTTCAGAATGCGTTCTGAAGCATTTTGCAACGCAAGCGCTTTCTTGTTGCGCTTTTCAACCAATGCATTTTTACGGGCTTCAAAGGCGGCATAAACTTCTTCGCGCTTCTCGATGATGCGCGTTACAAATTCTTCAAAATCTGCAAATTTACCTTCAAGCTCTTCAAGCTGAATGGAGATTTTATTTTGAAACTCGTCGCATTTCTCGGGAGTATTGGCAATATCCAGGTAGTTGATGATACTTTGGTCAATCAACTTTAGCTGTGCTGCAAAATCAGCCTGTGCCTCAGCACTGCCCAAGCTTTTCTTTTTGTTCTTTAAGGCGGCTTTAAGCCGATTGATCGTTGCAAAAATCAGCGAAATATTATCAATGATCTGCGTTGCGTGTGCGGTGTCTTCAATTTCGAGATTGGTAACAATATCGATAAGCAATTCGAGGTCTGCTGCAATCTGATTGACTTCTTCTTCCAGACCTTTAGCCTCAATAACTTTTTTAACCGAATCAAGCTTTTGCTGCTTTTCGGCAACCTGATTGTGATAGGGTTGCAGTGCTTTATCATCCAGTAAAAACTGAACGCAACGCCGCGAAATTTTCTGGGTTTGCTCGCCGATTTCGGTTTCCAGCGTATTGAGAAAATCGAGATCTACATAACGCACCTCGCGAAGGCTAATGACCTTACCGCGCAAACTGCGCAACTGAGTAAGCAAGGCCACAAACTCGTTAATCGATTTAAACGAAGTGCTCTTGATCTTTCCGAATAAAGCTTCGGCTTCCTTGCGTATTTCCTGCGTTTGCTGTGCAGCATGGCGGCGCAGTTCGGTTACTTTCTCAAACTCATCAATAGCCGCGTTTGCCGCTTTATTGATTTCGCGAAGCGGAAGATCTAAGCGCTGCGTTTCGTCTTCATTGAGCCAGTAATAGGCATCCTGAATGTCTTTGGCTGACTTGGCGATATCGGCATACAGACCATCGTAATTATCTTCCTTATTGAGTAAAGTAATCAGCGCCTGAGACTCGGCCATTGCCTTTACAATGTCCTTGTTCCCTATTTTGTAAAGTAAGGTATCCGTATGCTGTGAGGGCATGTAATCGCCTTTCAGAAATGGAGTTTGCCAAATCTGAACAACATGGTGCTTAGTCTGGTTTTCTTCGGCGGTAAAATAGCAGAGTTCGCCATCTTCCAAAAGCGTAAATCCACTACAGATAATAGGTGTTTTAATTTCCTGACTGATGATATTATACGACATCAGCTTGTACAGCCCTTTTTCAGGTTCGTAAAAAACGTACATAAAGTCTTCGCCGTTGGGCGAACTTATTTTCTGCTGAAACTTTAAATTGATCAATCCGTCATCAAAGACTTTGTATTCGCCGGTTTGCAGGTAATAGCCATCGGGGAAAATAATTCCCTGATCGTCCGGAAGCAAAACAGCTGCGACACCAATGCTTTGTATCTTGTGTACGTTTTTAATCTTGTCGTTGTACACGAAATAGCGTGAAGCTTCCTGAAAAGGCTTGATTTCTATGGCGATAAGATTCCCCAAATTTGCATAACGGTATTGGCCGTCATCAAGTGTCTGGTCATAATACTCTACAGGCTCTGAGAAAATGCCTTTTCCGTCTTCGGTGTTGTCTTCAATTTTAATAGTCAGATCCCCTCCGATGGTTTCCACAAAAACCCGATCTAAAATCGAAACGTGTGAATGCACGCCATAGCGGTGCATATCGCGGGTAACTTCCTGCCATTTAAATTCATGTTGCTGAGGGAAACGATATTCGTGATCGCTGCGGTTATCAACATATTCCAGTTGATTTTCATTGATCAGCCATTTAAAGGTTTTGATATCGCTTACGCTTTCGCTTAGCTGAAAAACCATATGCAAATAGTTCCCAATGATCGCGAAGCGCGAAAAAATGGTATTGCGATAATATTTATAAAGGTTTGCGAAATCGGTTTTAAAGGTATCGTCCTCCAGCAACTCGAGGCTTATGGGATCAAAGCGGTTTTCAGTAAAGGTGTACATACTGAACACATCTGAAAGCTTGATCTCTGTACGCAGGCCAAAATGAACGTTATAACCAAAAATACAGGTGTTCCCCAGCGATACAATATCCCGGGCAATACAGTTATTTTCAGTATTGATACGGTCATTTGCTATAAGCCTGGTTTCAAGCGAACCAAAAACCGTTTTCCGGGATTCGTTTAGAGCCGTGAGTTTCTGCTGAAGCTCTTCCTTTTGCTTTTGCAAGCGCCCGCGAATGATAGCGTAGGTTCCGCCATCAAGGGTATCCTGATTGGGAGTTTCTGTAGGGTTATTTATAGATTTTGACGTTTCTGCCATTTTAAATCTTACTTTTTTAAGTAATTAATAGTACTCTTAAATAGAGTAACTAACTAAATAGGTCTTCGACCCTCGACGCATCGGGGCAGACTGACAAACATTGTCACACTGAGCTTGTCGAAGTGCAATTTCAAACTTAACCTAACGAGTCATCATGTGATGCTGAGCTTGTTGAAGTGCTGTTTCACGCTGAGCCTGTCGAAGCGCTTCCCTCTCAAAATAAAACCTATTTCTACTTTTCAATTCTATTACCGAACTGGGTGTAATTCTTCGAAAACAAAATCAAATTTTCCCAATTACCTTCAATGAGAGCTATTTTCTTTCTTCTACTCCAGCCCTTTATTTTCTTCTCCCATAAAATAGCCTGATCTGCCTGATTAAAGCTTTCACTCCAAACTAACTCGACAGGTCTGCGTTTAAATGTATAGGAATCAGGTCTGAGCCCTGAATTGTGCTGATCGACACGTAAATCCAAATTACTGGTTAAACCGGTGTAAAAGCTATCATCGCTGCACTTCAAGATATAAACGAAATAGGTTTTCATTTGATGTTTAGTGGTTCTATAGGTCTTCGACAAGCTCAGACTGACATTTGATTTCCTTTTTTGACTCTACGACCCCAGAAGCTTCGGGGCAGAATGACAATTGAGTCACGCTGAGCCTGTCGAAGCCTTACTTCAACTTCTTGCTGTCAATACCCAGCCCTTTTGCCAGGTTGAATAAATTGCTGAACAAAGTTTGCTCCTCGCTGTCGTGTGATTGCTCTTTGAGGTGCATCAAGAGGTTTGCAATAGTCAGATTCTTGATATCTTCCGAAGAAACGCCGTATTTATCAGCAAACTCCTTTACTTTTTCAAGCAGATTGCCTTTTACGTCGTCACTGCCCAGAATTGCATTTTTCACATCCTGAATATTGGTGCTGTTTGCAACCAGACGATCATAGCCTTTGGCTCTGGTAATCTGACCAATAATCTGATCAAAAAACATAGTCTCACCACCTACAATATCAATCTTCGCGGCTTTAAGCGCATCGCCTATCACCTGTGCCTGAGCATCGGCAATATCTTTCTGAATGTTGATGTGTGCTAAATCTACCTGAAGTTCTTTATCCAGACGCAGTTTGAACTCTTCGTGTTCTTTACCTACACCATCCAGTTTCTTCATCGCATTGGCTTTCTCTTCGATTCCGGCAGCATCAGCCATCGCTTTCTCTTTGATCACAGCTGCTTCTGCAAGACCATCTTTACGTTTTGCATCAGCCTTAGCTTCCATACCGGCAGCTTCGGCTTTCATTTTCTTCTCGATGATTGCAGCTTCTACAATACCCTGACGCTCGTTAGCATCTGCTTTAGCGTGCATTACCTGTGCTTCAGACATACCTACTGTAGCTTCTTCTTTCGCCTGTGCTTCGGCTAGAATCTTACGGGCCTGTGCTTCTTTTTCTGAAGCCTCTTTATGAGCAAGCGCTTCGATGTTGATCTCTTCGGCTTTCTGTTTTGCAGCTTCTTTTTGGGCCTCTGCGGCTTTAATGGTTTTGATCAGATCTTCCTGAGCGTTAGCTTCAGCAATTGTGATTTTAACCTGCTTCTCCCGGTCTGCGGTCTTGAATGCCTGAATATCTTTCATACTCTCCTGCTCTTCTACCACGCCTTTTTCGAGCATTACGCGGTCGCGAATCACATCCTGAATATTTTTCTTCTCTACTTCAACCACCTTCTCCTTCTCGATCTGAGCCAGAGTTACCACTCGCTCACGCTCTGTGGCTTCCAGTAAGCGGTCTTTTTCAACGCGTTCAGTTTCCACAGCATCCGTGCGTTGTTTGTTTTTTGCTGCTACAATAACCTGACGCTCCATATTTTCTTCTGCAACTTTCACCTTCTCAAGTGTAGCAATTCGTGCAGTTTCAGACTTAAGGCGTTCCTCTTCAGCAACCTTTAAAGTTTCAGCCTCTTCGCGTGCCTTGATGTTAGCAATTTCCCGTTTTTGTTGTTCTTCTTTCTCGGCCAGTTGTTTATCGAGCTCCAGAATGGCTTCACGCGCCTCCACATCCTGCTTG
This sequence comes from uncultured Flavimarina sp., assembly GCA_964398145.1. GTDB lineage: Bacteria > Bacteroidota > Bacteroidia > Flavobacteriales > Flavobacteriaceae > Leeuwenhoekiella. Next base: position 5,339 of record CAYNMH010000094.1, read on the forward strand.
CGGATGGTTTTCTCCTCATCACGCTTTATTAGATTTGCCTTTATATTTTGGGCCGCGGTAAGCTCAGTAATTTTTTTGATCCCTTCCGCATCCAGAATATTATCGGGTTTTAGATGGATTACCGGAGTCTGTTCCAGGAAATCGATCGCACAATCTTCGAGAGTATATCCGTTAAGATCTGTACCAATGATATCAACGATCTCATCGCGGAATTCCCGACGGGCCTCATACAATTCTATAAACTGAAACTTTTTACCCACTGTTTTCAGGGCTTCTGAAAATTTAGCTTCGAAGAGATCTTCAAGCGTTTCTATGCGTGAAGCACGTGCCACACCTATAGTTTGAGCTACTTTTTTAATGTAGGTAATGTCGTTATTGACACGTACAAAAAAGGCCACTTTAATATCGGCGCGCATGTTGTCTTTACAAATAAGACCTTCCACGCCCAGGCGTTCAATCTGGATTTTCTTAACCGAAACGTCCATTATTTCCACTCTGTGAAAAACCGGGACCACATAAAGCCCTTTATCTGTGGCGACTTTAGTACCACCAAAACCGGTACGCACAAGCGCCTGACCCTGATGTACTTTTTTGTAAAACATCGCGATGATCGCGAAATAAACGATGACCAGGAACAAGAGTATTCCTAATCCAATTCCAATAATTGGTAAAACTTGATTCATTTTTGATTGATTTATTTAGTCGTTATAATTTTCTACTAGGTAATAATTATGATCTGCAGATTGTTTGATGATCAAAACCGTGCTGCCGTAAGTCAGCGGTTCGCCGGTAAGGGATTTTACGTAAACAGACATCGCGTTACCGTCTGCCACTACTTCGGCGTTGCCCATTTTTTCACCTGCAATTGAGGAAAGCAATGTGGCTTTTCGGCCCAAAAAGTCTATCGCCACATCACCATCTTTATTCAAATGCCTGAAGAAGCCCTTAAAAGGAGTGGTAAAAAGCTTGTTAACCATTAATGCCGGAAACAAAGCCAAAAGCATAATGATAAAGCCAAATACATTGTCATACGTAAATGTGAGGGCTGTCGTCAGCGTGGTCATTAACCACCAGATGAAGATCCAGCAGGTAAAGGTGAACATAAACGGAAGTCCTATAAAGTTGAAGTAGATCAGGAAAATCTGCCAGGCTTTTAAAGGTTTACGGCGTTTGCCTACTACATGTTCTTTATTTACTTCAACATTTGAAACATCTTCAAAGTCCATATTACCGCCTTCCAAACCTGTGTCCAGATCAACATCGGCATCAACGTCGATATCCACGTCAATATCAAGGTCAAAATCGATACCTCCTATCATCGTAACTATCCAGTACAGGATCAAAATAATGAGTAAGATGCTCAGGACGATATTTACCTCCGAAAAAAGTACTTCTGTAAGCGTTGCGTTCACGTTTATCCCTGTTTTTCTGAGTCGTTAAGACCCAATTGTGCTTTTAATTTTTCGAGTTCGTCTTCAGCTTTTGCTGTGCTGGTATCAGCCGCCTTGTCTAACTCATCATCAATTGACTTGGAGGAATTGGCAATATCGCCGTAAGCTTCGGCAAGTGCTTCTTCCTGCGCGACTTTTTCTTTCATACGCTCCAGCATGGAGACGGTTCCTGTGCTATCCAACTCGGCCATTTGCTTATTCAGGCTTTTAGTCGCATTGCTTACCTTAACACGAGCCTTAAGCGTTTTAAGCTCATTTTCCCACTTACTAATATTTGCTTTGATATTCTGAATGTTCTTCTGCAACTGAGCCACGTTGTTGTCAAATTTCTCCGATTCGGTTTTAGCTTGAGCAACCTGCTTTTCAGCTTCTTCTTTCTTAAGAAGGGCTTCTTTAGCAAGACGGTCGGCTTCTGCGGCATCCATCTGTTTATTGTGCGCCTTTTTAAGAATCACAATGGCTTTGCTTTGATAATCTTCGGCCTTGTTTTGAAATTCTTCCTGGTCGTTTTTAGCACGTATAGCCAAAGCCTTTACCTGAGCCAAAGCCTCCAGGCTTTTATCCAGATCGTGCTTCATATCGCGGATGCCCTGTTCGGTTAATTTGATCGGGTCTTCCATATTATCAATTGCAGCATTGGCTTCTGCCTCTCCTATTTTGAATAAGCGTTTAAAAATGTTCATGAGTTCTAGGTTTTAATATTTTGAAAATTCAATGATTTTATCTGAGTATTCACTCATCAGCAGACTTAAGGAATTTAGCGAGCCTTCAAGTTCATTCAAATCCATATTCTCAATCTGTAAGGTGTCTCTAAAAATTACTTTTTCGCCAGTCTCATTGAGTACAAAGGCACCGTGAATAATATCCCGGTTTTTTTGAAGAAGACTTTTAAAAATTTTTTCGGACTGATTATTTATTTTAAAAATAAACTGTTCCAGAATTAAAATGGGTGGCGCAACTCCCAGAATTAAGTTCTTAATACCGGAAGACTCCTTTTGTACAACCAAAATACCTTCACCGGCATTCTCAAAGGTTATATTCAGATCTAGTTCCAATAAAAAGTTCTTGGTAATAGTAAAATGATCTTTCATCGATTTTAATTAGTTGGAGTGTTAAAATATTCTAAATGCTAATAATACAAAAACTTAATAATAAAAGTTTATAACCCGTGAATTATTAGCGTCAATAACGTGTGAATTAATACAACCATAACTTTATTTTTTTAATTAATAAATGAGATTACTTAACGCACGTGATCAGGATGCATACTAAAAAAATTAGCTGAATTGAATTCGTTTCGCTAATTTTGTTAGATAAATTTACAAATAAAAATCTTATTTGCAAATAATATTAGCAATATATGTCATTTTTTGGAAAAAACATCAGAAAGATTCGTAGTGTAAAAACCTTAAGCCAGCAGGCTTTTGCAGAGTTATTTGACTTAAAACGAGGCACTTTGGGGGCTTATGAAGAAGGCCGAAGCGAACCAAAAATTGAAACCATCATTACCATTGCTAATTATTTTAGCATCCCCATAGATGATTTGCTAACGCGCGAACTTACGGTAAACGAATTGCTTAAATTCAAAAGTTCGTTGACTGAACAGTTTGAAGTTGTTGCTACAGAGCGTTTTCCTGCAATTCCTTGCATAACCGACACTAATGCTTCTGACTATTTGCAGTTTTGTGAAAAAGAAAGCTTTATTGAGGATATGGTTAGTTTGGCCCTGCCTGTAGAATCGGAAGCTGAATTGCGTGGATACGTTATTCAAAGTCTTGAAATGAGCAATCAGGATCAGGGATTATTTCCCAAAGATCTGGTTATAGGAGAGCGGGTTAAAATTCCTAAGCTTGATAAATTAGGACGTGGCGAAATGGTGCTTGTTATGACCAAAAGTCAACTCATTCTAAGACGCCTCTACAAACAGGGTAATCAACTTGTCCTAAGAGCCGACCATAAAAAAGTGCAGGAAATTAGTATTGACCAGCAAGATGTATGTGAGCTATGGCGCATAATCGCGGTCTTTCAAAAGCGGATACCGGAAGTCACAAATGGTATTGAAGAAAAATTACTGAAGCTTGAAGAGGAATTTGCTAAGCTAAGAGGTAAATTATAATTCACTATTTCACTCCGCCAGCTCCAACTCTAGCTGCTCCAGTCTGCGTCCCTCCCGTATTTGATCTCGTTGTTGCTTAATGGTGAGGGTACTCCCATCGTGACTCCAGCCCGGAGGACCAAATATATACATCCACTTATCACGTAGTCTGGGTGATTTCCTGGTGTCATTCCAGATATCCCGATATTCATGTGTCAAAATAATTACCGGATTGTAACTGTTTGGCGCGTGTGTAACTCCGTATTCAATATCAATATCCTCGTCGAGTTCTTTAAACGTTCCAAACATACGGTCAAAAATATTGAGAAATCCTCCGTGATTTTTATCCATATACTCCAAATTGCGAGCGTGATGCACCTGATGCATCGTATGTGTATTGAAGATTTTATCTATAATGCCCAACTTGGGTACATATTGCGAATGCAACTGAAACTGCCAAAGTGCTTCAATACCAAGGCAAACCACAAGCATTTCAGGAGGAAAACCTATTGCCACAATCCACACATAAAACAGGGGTTTGTAGAAAATGGTAAACCAGCCATTACGCACAGCGGTTCCTAAATTGAAATTATCGGAAGAGTGGTGTACGATATGTGCAGCCCAGAAAAAACGGACCATATGATTCTGCCGGTGAAACCAGTAATAGGAAAAATCATCTGCAAGCTGGCACAATATCCATACATACCAGGCATAGCCAAAGGATTCCCAACCCATAATATTTTGCCTGACCCCATCAACCATTGGGTTGAAAAGATCATAAACCCAATTAAAAAGTAAAATAACCGTAACGGTTTTAATAAGTGGGGCAATAAGTGTAGACCCCACCCCCATCGTAAGACTGGCAGCGAGATCTTTCCAGTTATACAGCTGATCGTGCTTGTTATGTATACTGTAGGTGAGCTCGACCAATATAAGGCCAAGAAAACAGGGAACGCCGTAAATCAAAGGGTTTGTAAAGTCCATATCTGAAGTTGAACCTCAAACTTAACAATTGAAATTAAAAAAATCTTAAATTTTTGTGAAAATTAAAATTTCTTAGCCTCTTCCCAAAACACGTCCATTTCACTTAAGGTCATGTCTTTTAGGCTTTTGTTGTTTTCTTTCGCCTTTGCTTCTAAATACTGAAAGCGTCTAATAAACTTTTTATTGGTTCGCTCCAAAGCACTTTCCGGATCTACATTAAGAAAGCGAGCATAATTAATCATCGAAAATAAGACGTCGCCAAATTCAGCTTCGATTTTTTCCGGGTTCTGTGCATTGACTTCTTCCTGTAGTTCACCGAGTTCTTCCTGAAGCTTTTCAAATACTTGTTTGGGTTCTTCCCAGTCAAAGCCCACACCTGCAACCTTATCCTGTATGCGACTGGCTTTTACCAGGGCCGGCAACGAGCGCGGCACACCTTCTAAAACCGACTTTTTACCTTCCTTCAGCTTTAAATTTTCCCAGTTACGCTTTACGTCTTCTTCATTTTTCACATCAACATCCCCATAAATATGTGGATGCCTTGAGATGAGCTTTTCACAAATACCATTTGCAACATCTGCGATATCAAAGTCACCGGTCTCGCTGCCTATTTTTGCGTAAAACACAATGTGTAGCAGCAAATCACCAAGCTCCTTTTTAACCTCATCAAGATCATTATCGAGAATCGCGTCGCCCAACTCATAGGTTTCTTCAATAGTAAGATGTCTTAAAGTCTGCATCGTTTGCTTACGATCCCACGGGCATTGCTCGCGTAATTCATTCATGATGGTGAGCAGGCGGTCTATGGCTTGCAGTTGGTTTTTTCTGGAATTCATTTTCTGGAAAATTCAGGCCTAAAGACCTATTAAACTATAAAGTTAGGCATCTTACCATATTTACGTTCGTTCTGAACAAATCAATTTAAATCCTGATTTGATTTCAAAAAAAAACCACAATCTGAATATTCAAATTGTGGTTTTTTGTGCGTTTCAAAACCTTATTTTTTGCGGGCTGCTGTACTCTTTGCAGTCGCACCCTTTTTAGCTGAAGAAGATTTTGGAGCTGCTTTAGCTGGTGCGGCGGGTTTTGTCTTTTCCGCCTTAGGCGCCGCTTTAGCAGCAGATTTTTCCTTCGGCGCGTCAGCTTCCTGTTCATCTTCCTTCTGAGCAGGTAATAAATTATTCTCCTGCAATAAGTTATACCATTGTATCACTTTTTTGATGTCGCTGGCATAAACGCGATCCTCATCAAAGTTTGGAAGAATTTCGAAGAAGTACGCCTCCAACTCATCTTTAGGACTCTTATGATCTGGAGCTTTACCTCCGTTTTCTTTCTCGGCTATTTTGGCAAAAACCTCACGCAACGGTGTTTCTCCATCTAAAGTATAAATAGAAATTTCTGAAAGCACACTTACATTATGGCGCAATCCTACCGGCATTTTTTTGCCGTCTGTAAGCGATTCTGCAATGAAACCGGTACGGGTTTGTGCACGCAAATGATATAAACCGGGTTTACCAGAAATTGAAACTATCTTATCTAAACTCATACGTTTTGTTTAACCGTCAAAAACGGAATTAATGTGTTAATGCTATTTTGAATAAGGGGGCAAATATCTAGGGTCTTTTTTAATTTTCAAAATAAATTAAAGGCTCCCTACCCTATTTTAACTATCGCAGTTTGATATCCGGAAAGCGCATGCGGTAGTCTGCGCTTACCTTTCCTTTACTGATATTACCCAATTTATTTTTGATAATACGCTTTTTAAGGCTACTTAACTTGTCTGTAAACAAGATACCTTCTATATGATCGTATTCGTGCTGAATAACCCGCGCCAGTAAACCGTCAAATTCCTCAACGTGCTCATTAAAATCAGAATCCACATATTTAATCTTAATATTTGGGCATCTAAAAACATCTTCATTAACGCCTGGAATACTCAGGCAACCTTCATTAAAAGCCCATTCATCTCCGCTTTCTGCCAGGATTTCAGGATTGATGAAAGCTTTTTTAAAGGTTTTAAGTCGGTTTTGCTCTTCTTCTGATAGATCTTCATCGTCTGAAAATGGAGTCGCATCAACAACAAAAAGCCGAATGGATCTTCCTATTTGAGGAGCTGCCAGCCCTACTCCACTGGCGCCATACATGGTCTCAAACATATTTTCAATCAGCTCATCAAGCCCCGGATAATCCGGATTTATAGCTTCTGCTTTTTTTCGAAGTACGGGGTCGCCGTATGCTACTATAGGTAAAATCATAATTTTATTTACTTCATTTTTTAAGCCAAAATGAGCACAACCAGAGAGCTTCATTTTTGATAAACCTCCGTTTTTATTGATTATACAAATAAGACTGAAGGATTATTGTGGCACTTATTTCATCTAAAAGTGCCTTGTTTTTGCGTTTTTTCTTTTTCAATCCACCACTGAGCATCGATTGTGCAGCCATCTTTGAGGTAAAACGCTCATCAACTCGCTTAATAGGAATCGCCGTAATTTTTTCTAAGCTTTCGCGAAATTTCAAAATAGCCGCTTCCACATCAGAAGCCTGGTTATTAAGACGTTTGGGCTCTCCTAAAATGATGAGTTCAACCTCCTCCTGAGCCAGATAATCTTTTAAAAACGGAAGCAATTCCGCAGTATTCACAGTGGTAAGACCCGAAGCTATAAGCTGCAACTCATCGGTCACCGCAATCCCGGTGCGTTTTGTACCATAATCCAATGCCAGAATGCGCGCCATTTTTTTGCTTTTGGCAAAAATACACTTTTAGGCTAAAATGAACCAAACCGTACTTTTATAAGACTTAAAATTCCGAAGAACTGCCTGTGGCCATTAAGCTATACAAACTTATGCCTCCTATTTTGGGTTTTTCAGCACGGCTAGGTTATCTTTAGCCCCGCAAATTAAAAAGCTAAAAATTAAACCGACCTAAAAAAATGCAACAGGTAAAAAATCTAATTGAAGCAGCGTGGGAAGATCGCTCATTATTACAGGACAAAGTAACTCAAGATGCGATACGGGAAGTGATCGAACTTCTGGATGGCGGCACCCTGCGCGTTGCAGAACCCGATGGCGATGACTGGAAGGTAAACGAATGGGTTAAGAAAGCTGTGGTGCTCTATTTTCCTATTCAAAAGATGGAAAAACTGGAAGTAGGAATTTTTGAATATCACGACAAGATGCCCCTTAAAAAAGGCTATCAGGATAAAGGAATACGAGTGGTACCGCACGCGGTTGCCCGCCACGGTGCTTTTATTTCAAAAGGCGTTATCATGATGCCCAGCTATGTAAATATTGGGGCTTATGTGGATGAGGGTACCATGGTTGATACCTGGGCAACGGTAGGAAGTTGTGCTCAAATCGGTAAAAATGTACACCTATCTGGTGGCGTAGGTATAGGTGGTGTTTTAGAGCCATTACAGGCCGCACCAGTAATAATTGGCGATAATGCTTTTGTGGGTTCCCGTTGTATTGTGGTGGAAGGTGTACGTGTAGGAAAAGAAGCGGTTTTGGGTGCAAATGTGGTGCTTACGGCTTCTACTAAAATAATTGATGTAACCGGCGATGAGCCTAAAGAAACCAAAGGATACGTTCCTACCCGTTCAGTGGTAATCCCCGGAAGTTACACCAAGAAATTTGCTGCGGGTGAGTATCAGGTGCCATGTGCACTTATTATTGGTACCCGTAAAGAAAGTACTGATAAGAAAACCTCGCTTAACGACGCCCTGCGCGAGTA